>JAFGUP010000082.1 GCA_016938475.1 Sphaerochaetaceae bacterium | reverse complement strand
GATATTTATCTCAACAGCAGCTGTTTCTGACACTCTCCTGGTCCCATCGGAGTACGCTTCCATATACGATGCTATCACTGCGGCACAGAGCGGAGACACTGTCCTTGTTTCTTCAGGACAGTACAATGGGGGGTTCAGCTTCCAGGGTAAGAACATTGTCCTGACCAGCACCAACGGGGCTTCTTCCACATTCATTAAGTCACCATTTGCTGATTTCCACTGCGTCGTCTTCAGCCAGGGGGAAGACAGCACGGCAGTGCTGGAAGGGTTCAGCATCACGAACTGGGGTGGGGATACTGAGATTCCTTCTGATCGGGCCGATATAGACGGTGGCGGGATATACATTAAGGATTCATCGCCTACGATAAGAAACAACGTCATATACGGCTGCGACGTTAATTCCAGTGGGGCAGGTATCTTCATAGAGAACTCATCTGCGCTTATAGAGGATAATACGATAATAGACAATTATGCCCACAGTTCAGGAGGAGCTATATATGCTCATGGAAGCAGTGCTTCTGGTCTTCCACTCAGGATAATCGGCTGTTACATCAATGGGAATACTGCGCAGACTACGGCAGGATTACATATTAGTCATCAAAACACACAGATCATCAACAACATAATAACGGATAACCAGGGAGCGGTTGGTGGAATAAGGTTGAACGGTCTGGATATATTTATCTGTGGGAATCTCATTTCAGACAATCATGGCTCAATTGGAGGAGGCATAAATATCAGTGGAGGAACAACTGCATCAATAATAGGGAATGTTATATGCGAAAACGAAGCAGGTATCGGAGGAGGTGTATATGAAGGATCAGGTGGATTGATCTACCTATGCAATAATTCCATCACTTCCAACTCCGCTACTCAAGGGGGCGGTATTCGCTCTGCTATAGACTCTATATCATTAAACAATATGATTATATGGGGAAACAATGCCGAGATCGGACCTCAAATAAGTCTACCAGCGTCCATGAATGAAAGCTACACAGACATTGATTATTCTTGTATACAATATGGACTGGATTCTATTAACATCGGTTCACTGGCAACATTAGACTGGGGACAAGGTAACATCGATACAGACCCTCTCTTCGAAACAGGACCCATCTGCGACTATCATCTGTCAATGGATTCTCCCTGCATCGATGCCGGCAATCCTGCTCCGGAATACAACGATCCCGAGGATCCCTTCAATCCAGGTTATGCGCTGTGGCCTGCAATGGGTTACCTGAGGAACGACATGGGAGCTTTCGGAGGAGGATCAGTCGGTTACTGGCTATCTGTAGAGGAAGAAGAACAGGCTTCTCCTTCAGAGGGAGAACCAGGCTTGCTCTGCTATCCCAATCCTTCCAATGGTTCAGTTTCGATTCTGATCCCGCCTGCCTTCATCGCCAGCACTGATATCCTTGTGTACGACATCTCGGGGAAGCTTGTGAGGAGATTCACCGATCTTGAGACCAACGTCATCCAGTGGGACTGCGAAGATGAATCGGGGAGCGAAGTGCCGTCGGGAGTCTATCTCGTACAGGGGATATCGGGAGACCAATCATTGAGCGTGAGATTCGTGAAGATTTGATCCAAATACACCCTGAAACCCCTTTTTCATCATGATTATCCGAGTCAGTTCTCCGGAAATAGAAAAGGAATCGAGAGCTCCTGTTGGCACGCTGCTTAACAATGGAGTTTGCTCACAAACTCCTTCTTTGAAGAAGGGGCCGGAGGAGTTGTCTCCGGCCCTCTTCAAACGTGGTAGCGGGGACAGGATTTGAACCTGTGACCTTTGGGTTATGAGCCCAACGAGCTACCAGACTGCTCCACCCCGCGTCCGCAGTTAGGCATTATAGGAAAGATGCTCTTCCTGTCAAGGGTGGGCGGTGTCGGTTCAGTCCCTCCTGATTGTCTCTACGACCTCCCCCGTGCTATCATGAACGTTGACTATCAGGGGCATTGAACCGGGAAGGGAATGGGTGGCGCAGCCGAAGCAGGGGTCGTATGCCCTGAATCCCATCTCCACCAGGTTCAGTATTCCCTGTCCTACGTTGCCGTCCTTTATCACAGTCTGGGCAGCCTTCTTCAGCGACATGCATATGGCGGCATTGTTGTTGGTCGTGCCCACGATGAGATTGACCTTCTTCACAATGCCGTTCTCATCGGTGATGTAGTGATGGAAGAGAGTGCCTCTGGGGGCCTCTACTTCACCTACTCCTTCGGAAGGTATTCCGGTGGGTACGGTCCTGAACTTGTCCGACGTTATCTCCGGGTCCGTAACCAGCTCAAGCATTCTCTCGGCGGCGTACTGCAGTTCCACTAGGCGTGCCCAGTGGGTGGCCAGCGTGGCGTTCACGGGCTTGCCTCCCAGGGTGTCGTACATCTTCTCGTACTGCTCCTGGGCAATAGGTGTGGCCATGCCGTCGGCGGCGTTGCACCTGGAGAGGGGGGTAGCCTTGTAGACCCCGCTGTCCTTCCCGTCAACGAAACCCTTCCAGCCAACCTTCTTCAGGTATGGGAACTTCAGATAGGACCAGGGTTCGACCCTTTCGGCTATGTGGTCGAGGTAGTTCTTCGGATGGAACTTCGCGAATTCCCTTCCGTCCTGGTCCGTTATTCGGACCATTCCGTCGTAGAAGTTGATATGATTGCTGGCGTCGACGGTGCCCATGTTGTATGTGTCGTGGCGGTAGCCGTCGCTCATTATCATGTCAACATAAGCCTTGTTGGATAGGACTATGTCCTCGAAGGCCCTGATGCTGAACTTGCCGAACTCCACGGCGTCACGGGCGACCTGTTCTATCTCCCTGCGCTCCTCCTCGCTGAGGCCCTTGGAGACACCTCCGGGAATGGAGGAGACGG
>JAFGUP010000081.1 GCA_016938475.1 Sphaerochaetaceae bacterium | reverse complement strand
GATTACAAGCCGAGACGGCTCAGACTGAGTGAACGGGCCATCGAAGAGATTGACAAGGTTCAGAGAGAGAATTTTTCCACCTCGCTGATCTTTCACATTCCTCACTCACGTGTCGAAATCCCTGACAGCGTGAGAGATCAGTTCCTTCTCAGTGATGAAGAGCTTAGGGTGGAGCAGCTGAATGTAACGGACCGGTATGCACAAGAGTTGTTTGATCCGTCAGGATACCCGCGTGTCATCTGCCCGGTCTCACGTCTTGTGTGTGACGTGGAACGCTTCGCAGATGATGAAGAGGAAGTGATGGCAGCGTATGGGGCGGGTGTGATCTATGAGACATGCAGCGACGGAAGAGCTCTCAGACGACCCCTTCATCCTGATGAGCGTGAGAATCTGATCGGGACCTATCACAGGAGGAATGAGACAGATCTTGAAGGTTATCTCCGGGACGCTGTGCTGTCCAATGGTGTTGCTCTGATCATAGACTGTCATACCTTTCCTTCAATTCCTTTAAGGTATGACCTGAATCAGGAAACACCCCGTGCTGACATCTGCATAGGCACTGATCCTGTTCAGACACCGGAGTCACTGATTTCTCTCCTCCATGAATATTTCACTGGTAATGGATATACCGTTGCACTCAACAAACCGTATGCAGGAACCTATATTCCTCGCTTACATTCCTATCAGGCAAAGAAGACTGATCTTGCCCGGTCCTCTGCGATGAAAGTCCAGTCGGTCATGATAGAAGTGAACAGATCTCTGTATATGGATGAGCGTACAGGGGAGAAGCATGATGGTTTTATCAGAGTGCAGGAGGATCTCAGACGGCTGTGGCCATTGCTGAAGAATCATATCGCAGGAACAGGTGAAGGATCGTGAAGCATCACCCTGTGAGGATGATGAGAAAGCAGCAATGCTATTCAAAAAATAGAAGGAGGGAAACGTGAGGGTAATCAGTGAAAAGGATGCTGCAGCATCGTATGCGAGGGCGTGGAATACAGGGAAAGCCTGGTCCTTCCTGAGGATGCTTGACCGGAAGGTCTGCTATGCCTCGCAGTGGGTGTTTGAAGAGATGAAAGGGCGGCGGGCTATCAGGAAGTATCTCAAAGCGAAGCTGAAGACGATGAAGAAGGGAGACTCTCCTGTCTTTGCTGAGCTCGGTGTTTCCCGAATAGGAGATCCCGGTCGTGATCTGGTCATCATGGCCCAGGGTGATAAGGAATCGGTTCAGGCCGTCGTCCTGTTCGAAGTGAAACAAAACAGAATCATCCGGTTCGACATGTGTATGCCGGGATTGTATCAGCCGGAAGGAAGTGGAGAGTATCCCGGAATGTGAGGGATATAACAAGAATCAATCAAATAGGAGTACAGGATGAAGATTACGACAGTGAAAGATTTTTACGATAATGAACTTGAATCGCTCGGTGAAACCCAGGAAGGAGGTGACTGGGTTCTGGTAGTCTCCGGATACTGGGGGCAGGACATGTATCATTCGGGTCATATTGCGTATTACATG
>JAFGUP010000080.1 GCA_016938475.1 Sphaerochaetaceae bacterium | reverse complement strand
CTTCCTTTTGAGAGATATACAAAATGTGAGGGATTTTTCTGTACAAATCAGAAAAACGTCTGTACACTGATAGTCGACCAAAAAATCAGACTAAAAAAAGGAGAACTTGAATGGAAAAGTTGTTTAAACTTTCTCAACACAAAACGAACGTGCGCACGGAAGTACTTGCCGGTGTCACGACATTTCTGACAATGGCCTACATCCTCATTGTCAACCCGCTGATCCTTTCCGATGCCGGTATGGATTTCGGAGCTGTATTCACTGCCACTGCTCTTTCTGCGGCAATCGCCACGCTTGTCATGGCACTGTGGGCGAACCTGCCCTTCGCTCTTGCTCCTGGAATGGGGCTGAATGCCTTCTTCGCCTATACGGTCGTACTCACCATGGGGTATTCCTGGCAGCAGGCACTCACAGCAGTATTCATCGAAGGTATCATCTTTATCATCCTTACAGCATTCAACATCCGTGAAGCTATCGTCAATTCGATTCCGGTCAACATGAAGAAAGCGATCAGTGTCGGTATCGGCCTGTTCATTGCGTTTATCGGACTTCAGAACTCCGGTATCGTCGTGGATGGTGCAACACTGGTAGAACTCGGAGATGTCACTCAGGGCGCACCTCTGGTAGCACTGCTGGGCCTTGTCATCACCGGTATACTCGTCGCCTACAAGGTGCGTGGCGCACTCCTTCTCGGTATCGTCATCACTACATTCATCGGTGTTCCCTTCGGAGTCACGAGCTGGGCAGGCGGATCCTTCCTTCCTCCATCTCTGAAACCGACCCTGTTCGTCTTTGATTTTTCCAACATCTTCTCTGTGGATATGATGGTCATCGTCTTCACGTTCCTCTTTGTCGATATGTTCGACACCGTCGGAACGCTGATCGGTTGTGCTACCAAAGCTGACCTTATCCAGAAGGACGGTACCATTGCGAACGTTAAACAGGCTCTGTTCGCAGATGCAATCGGTACGACAGTAGGTGCAATGCTCGGAACAAGTACCGTTACGACCTACGTCGAGAGTTCCTCCGGTATCTCGGAAGGTGGAAAGACAGGACTGACAGCACTGACTGTATCTGCTCTGTTCATCATCTCCCTGTTCCTCTCCCCTCTGTTCATCTCCGTTCCCGGAGCTGCTACCGCGCCGGCACTGATTCTCGTCGGTCTGTTTATGATCTCGCCGGTTAAGGATATCGACTTTGATGAAGCTACTGAAGCAATCCCTGCATTCCTGACTATTCTCTTCATGGTCACAACTTATTCGATCGCTAACGGTATCATGTATGGCGCTCTCAGCTGGATCCTTCTCAAGATTTTCACAAAGAAGGGAAAAGATATCAGCTACACGATGGTTGTCATCGCCATCCTGCTTGTTCTCAAGCTTATACTGGGCTGATATTCTGATCAGATCAAATCACATATTGAGAGCCGGCTTCTGCCGGCTCTTTTTAGTATCTATACTACCCCCTTGCCTGTTGCCAGTGACCATGGGTATCTTCATATGATACGGTGTGTGCATTGATACCGAATATCTGTGGAGGGAATGAGTATGAAACATATGTACCATACACGGATCATCACAGTGATGATAATCACCCTGATAGCCCTTGCCAGCGTTCACGCAGCCGGGAATTCGGAATCTCATGAAATCCCGGAGATACAGGAGGAAACAAGCATGAGAAAAAAATTTGAAACACTTTATCCATATAGGCCGCTGGCTGACAGTCTGAAACGCGAACTCAATGCTGAAGAGGCCTACGTCATACTGAACAAAGGCACAGACTATGCATTCACAGGAGAATACACAGATACGGAAACAGAAGGGACCTACTACTGCCGTCAGTGTGATGCTCCATTGTATGTCAGTGATTCCAAATTTCACAGCGGCTGCGGTTGGCCCTCTTTCGACGATGAGATAGATACAGCGGTTCTGAGGTACAATGATGCTGACGGCAGGAGAACAGAGATTGTGTGTGCAACATGTGGAGGGCATCTTGGTCATGTATTCCTCAACGAGGGATTCACAGACACCCAGACCCGCCACTGTGTCAACTCGACTTCCCTTGTGTTCCGGGAAGGGCCCCCCGTTGCCACGGCAGTGTTTGCCGGAGGATGCTTCTGGGGTGTAGAGTATCTCATGGAATCACTTGACGGCGTGTATGATGCTGTCAGCGGGTACACAGGCGGAGAGACAGAGAATCCCACCTATCGCGAGGTACTCACTCACACCACCGGTCATCTGGAAGCGGTCAGGGTAGACTACGACCCGACAGTAATCAGCTATGAGGACCTGACCAGGTACTTCCTCGAAATACATGACCCCACCCAGAAAAACGGGCAGGGACCTGATATCGGCAATCAGTACCTTTCGGCCATATTCTATGGATCAAGACAGGAATATGACACAGCCATAGACCTTCTCACCATCCTTGAGGAGAAAGGGTATGATGTCGCAACGAAGATCCTTCCCCGTGCCGTGTTCTATGATGCCGAAGAGTATCATCAGGACTATTATCAGCAGAAGGGAGCTGAACCTTACTGTCACGTCTACACGAAACGGTTCTGACTCAGGACCCCTGTACCCAGCTTTCCCACGTACCGAGGGCGACATCGCTCGACAGAATGAAACTGGTGACGATGTAAGAGCCCTTAGGTACCGGTGTATCACAGAGGTCATCACTGAAGACCAGATCGAGATGGCCGAATTCGCATGACACAGTGGCCACATTGAAAAATTCCCCTTTCTGAAGACCTTCACTTCGGTGAACACCAAGGACTTTGGATGCAAGAAGAAGGATATCTACGTTCTGGACGTTCTGCTTATCTTCGTTTTTGAGATCAGGGTCATGAGCGAGCATGAAGTTTATCGGAAGAATCTTCCGGTCAGGAACGAGAACAGGCCAGGGTGTATTGGATGCGTCCTGTGAGAAGTGCTTCTCAAAGGATTCCCGGTTCTCATAGCTTTCAAGGAGAAGGGGAAAGCCTGCTACCTGGACATCTATCCCTTCTCCCTCGGTCAGTTCAGGAAGGACTGCAGCGTTGACGATATGCGACACAGCCACTGTCGTCTGATCGCTGTTCGTGAAAGCGATAAGAGCTGAAAGAGGATCAGCACCCTCGGGAGTTGCATTAAAGAAAGGATACACCTTCCAGATGCACGAGCCGTGGTAATGCGTATCGGTCCCCAGTACCTTTATCTCCTTTCCGTCCGGAATGCCTCGGAAAATGAACTGTACCCGGTTTTCAAGTTCCTTCACCATGTAAAATGCACCATGTGCATGTTTCCAACGAGCCGTGGAATAGAGATCGAGCATGATATCGCTGTCGATTTCTCCCTGGCTCATCAGACTGTTCATAGAAAAATTGCGAATAAAGATCGGCATACAGTACTCTCCTGACTATTACTGTAACAGAGTGAAGATGGCGATGAAAGAGGACTTGAGCAATCTTCTCATTTTTTATTACTATGCGTAAGTGATGGATATACTTGAGTTCTTCACCCTGACCATGATCGGAGCCTCCCTTGCCATGGACGCCTTTGCTGTGTCCATCACCCAGGGAGCATGCCTGGACATAAAAAACCTGAAATATCCGCTGGCTATCGCATTCACCTTCGGGCTGTTCCAGGCCGTCATGCCCCTGATCGGCTGGCTGTTCGGCTCTGCCTTCTACTCCTTTATCAGGAGAGCGGACCACTGGATCGCCCTGATTCTTCTGTCTTTCATCGGAATCAAGATGTTTGCAGACGGGTACCAGGACTATCTGGCAAAAAACATCAGAAATGACCAGGAAACAGTGTGTGAAGTGGTGGAAAAGGGAAGGCTGAAAAAGCGGGTGTTGTTCACCATGGGCATTGCAACGAGTATTGATGCCCTTGCAGTCGGGATCACGTTCGGTGTCATGGGTACGAATATCATCATCAGTATCATCATCATCGGTGTCATCACCTTCCTGATCAGTTTTGCTGGCGTATTACTGGGAAAGAGAGCCGGTCCGTTCCTGGGAGACCGCATGGAGATGATCGGGGGGCTTGTTCTGGTCACTCTGGGAATCAAGATCATGGCGGAACACCTCATCAAGGGTATCTAGATGGTAGACTTTCACCGCCACTTCAGCCCGGAACTTCCATTAGCCCATCACCATGGTGTTACTCTCTGGTATGCGACCAGCAGGGAAGAACAATGGCCTCTGTATGAAACAACGGGAGAAGATATGAAACGAGGCTACGGACATCTTCCTCTCAGTGATGACCCTTCACCCCGGTTCTCCCTTGAGCACCTGAAAACAGTTCTTGAGCTCGATACTGCCGGGTACATTGCAGAAGTCGGCGATGAACCGTTCTTTCCTTTCGAACAGCAGATGCAGCAGCTCACTGCTGTTCTCACCTTGGCCAGAGAGCTGCAACGCGTGGTCGTTGTCCATCACAGAGGGAGTATCGTTAAAGTCGCAGAGACACTGTTTGCCTTCTCATGTGATGTACCTATCATCATCCACCGGTACAGCGGATCGGTAGAGACGGCAAGAGAACTCCACCGCAAAGGTATCCGAATATCACTCTCTCCTGCCTTACGAAGTAAAAACATGAGCCTCTCACACAGGCTGAAGGACCTTGATGTTCCGTTCCTCCTTGAAACTGATTATACAGGAACTGACGAGGTTGCCTATCTTGACATCCTGACAAAACACTATAGATGGGTGAGTGCAGAGACGAAGATACCACTGTCCACCCTCGTGGAGAACCAGCATGAGCAATCCTCGATTCTTACGCATTGAACGGCTTCTTGGACCACAGGCAGTCGATATCCTCTCGAACAGTCACGTATGTGTCGTCGGTCTCGGCGCAGTCGGGTCGTACGCCGTAGAGGCTCTTGCCCGCAGCGGTATAGGTGAGTTCACCCTCGTCGATTTCGATACAGTAGGGATTACGAACATCAACCGCCAGCTGTTCGCCCTCTCATCAACCGTGGGAGAGAGAAAGTGTGATATTGCGGCAGGGCGCATCAGGGATATCAACGAAGAGGCTGTTGTACACCCCCTTCCCCTGTTCGCTCACCAAGACTCGTTCGATGACCTGTTCAGTGGTAATCCGGATATCCTTATCGATGCCATAGATTCCCTTAATCCGAAGATATCGCTCCTTGAATATTCCTATAGGAAGGGGATACCCACGGTCAGCAGCATGGGTGCTGCTCTGCGACGTGATCCGACAAAGATACATACGAGCGATCTGATGGATACCAGAGAATGTCCTCTTGCCCGTATGGTCCGAAACAAGATCAGACGCAGGGGCGTGGGAAGGGGCATCCAGGCAGTCTACTCCACCGAGAAAGTAACCTACGAATATAAAGATCCTGATGAGGAAGCCTACGCAGACCACAATGAACAGATCCGTGACCAAGGCAGAGTAAGGCGCGTACTCGGATCCCTGCCTACGATTCCCGGGATCTTCGGTCTCACGATCGCCCATACGGTCACGGAAATTCTTCTCGAATCGAAGTGATCCGCATCTCCCTGACGTCCTTCATGAGTATAACACCATATGGAGGTCGTCATGAAACAGAAACGATTAACGTATTCAATCATTACAGTTTTGCTTGTATCACTAATGCTGCTGAGCTGTAATGTCGCCCAAGAAACACATGGCTATGGAACGCTTACAGTAAACTTTGCACCGTCAGGGCGTATCTTCGAACGGACGATAATGCCCGTGGGGAGTGCTCCTCTTGATATAGACCACTACACGATAAGCGGAGTCGGACCCGAAGGACAGCTCCTTTCCAGCACGAACAGTACCAGTGACACTATTACAATCGACGATCTGCTGGTAGGGAACTGGACATTTGAAGCCACCGCATATAATGCATCAGACATCCCTCTGGCAAACGGAAGATTCGATACATACATCTATGGATCAACCAATACAATAACACTGAGTCTTGATGAAGTGGTGGGAAGCGGATCAATGCATGTTGATTTCTCATGGAATACCCAGCAGGTGACCAGTGATACCGACTTCGTGTTCACCCTCACCGATCAGTCTGGCACGCCGGTGACAGGGATAACGATCAATACTGATATTCTGGGGGGAACGAGCACGGTGACGAAGGAACTCGATGCCGGATTCTATACCTTCAGTGCGATTCTGACCCATTCGGGTGTCCAGATCGCAGGATACACCGAAAGCATCAGGATAATAGATTCCACCGTCTCCGATGCCGATGCGAATCTCATCATCGGTAAAGTGATCGATAATGTCGGTATGACAATCACCGATGTTACCGATGGAGTCATCGTCGGGTCTATCGCTGCCAGCGATCCATCCCCTTCACAGGGAGACCCTGTCACCCTGACTTTCACCGCCAGCGACACCGCCGGTCTTTCAAACACAGATCTGGTCTATCAGTGGTATGCTGACGGCAGTGCAATCAGTGGAGCCACAACCCATGAGTATGTGGTTGGTTCCGCACTCAGCGGTTCAATCCGGTACGACATCATCGTCGGCAGTGCAGGCAATCCCATCATGGGATCAGCGAGCTACACTGTCTCGGTCTCGCCGAACCCGTCTATTGCGAACTAGGTTTCCAGATACTCCTGCACTGCTTTGAGGAACCAATCCTCGAGCGGAATGACAGAATAGGTATCAAGGTCGAGGGCTGCCGCTCTCACGATGAGAGTGGCGATCTCGGTATCCTCACGCATCACCCTCTGCCGGAGGGTGACGCTGAATCGTTTTTCACCGATAATGGTCGAGTGAACACTCAACAGATCATCAAGAAAGGCAGGCTTATGGTAGGTAACCTCAACCTTCT
The DNA here is from genome assembly GCA_016938475.1 of Sphaerochaetaceae bacterium. Lineage (GTDB taxonomy): Bacteria > Spirochaetota > Spirochaetia > Sphaerochaetales > Sphaerochaetaceae > SABI01. Next base: position 6,659 of record JAFGUP010000080.1, on the reverse strand, counting down.
TGACCACAAATCCGATCCGTTTTGCTTTGAGCAGTTCATCAGACCACCCATGAAGAGAGGTCACTTCGCGTACAAATTCCGTGCGGGCATGCTCAGCAAAATCGAGGTACCGGGAATGATAGACGATCCCGCCTGCATCGGTATCGCTGTAGTAGACCCGCTGTGAATAGGTATGAATACTGCTCATTGGTCTTCCTTAAAACTTCAGGGTTGCAAACAGATCGTCAATCGTCTCGGCCCGCCGTATCATCTGCACCTCACCGTCACTCTTCAGCAGGTACTCTGCTGATCTCAGTTTGGAGTTGTAGTTGAAGCCCATCGCATGACCATGAGCGCCTGTATCATGAATCACGACGACATCCCCCTCTTCGATGGAGGGAAGAGTACGATCTATCGCGAATTTGTCGTTGTTTTCACACAGTGAGCCGGTAACGTCATACACATGATCCTTAACAGCCTCTTCTTTGTTCACCACCGTGATGTGATGATAAGCCCCGTAGAGTGCTGGTCTCATCAGGTTGGCCATGGAAGCATCGAGCCCGACGTATTCTTTATACTTGCTTGTCACATGAAGTACCCTGCTGACCAGATACCCGAAGGGTCCGGTGACCATACGTCCGCATTCAAAGACAATATTCAAGCCAGCCAGAGCGGAAGGAACAATCATCCTCTCATACAGTGCGCGGATATCTCTTGAGACGGCCTCAAGGTCCATAGCCTCCTGATCAAGGCTATAGGGGATTCCGATCCCTCCACCGAGGTTTACGAATTCCACGATGATACCGGTGTTCTGATGAATCTCAAGCGCTTTAGTGAAGAGCATTCGTGCGGTCTCCACGATGTACGAGCCTTCAAGCTCGTTACTTGCGACCATGGTATGAAGACCGAAACGCGTAGCACCTTTTTCCTGAGCTTTCCTGTAACACTCTATCAGCTGATCCTCCCTCACACCATACTTTGCCTCGACTGGGTTGCCGATGATAGCATTTCCCGTCCTTCCCGAACCTGGATTGTAACGGAAACTTATCAGCTCGGGAAATCCTGCTACCTCGTTGAGAAAATCAATGTGAGTTATATCGTCGAGATTGATGACCGCGTCAAGCTCCTTCGCTGCTACATATTCTGAAGCAGGAGTGTCATTGCTGGTGAACATGATGTCCTCACCACGCATCCCAGCATCCCGGGCAAGAAGCAGTTCCGGATAGCTCGAGCAGTCAGCTCCAAAGCCCTCTTCTGCCATGATTTTAATGATCGCAGGATTCGGACAGGCTTTCACTGCATAGTAGTTCTTGAAGTCAGGCACCCAGGAGAAGGCTTCCTTGAAAGCCCTGATCTGTTGACGTATCGCCTCCTCATCATAGAGATGAAAAGGAGTGGGAAGAGTATCTGCAAGGGCAGCCATCCCGGAGTGAGAGAGGGGGAGTGTTTTCTGTGACATGTTCAGTTCCTTTCGTTCAGTTTCAGATTGCTGACGATGCTTTCGACCGCCTGTTTGATATTATTTCGGTGACCAAAGGCACTGAGACGAACATAACCCTCTCCTGCCGGACCGAATCCGCTTCCCGGAGTCACGATGACCTTGCACTGAGTGAGAAATACGTCAAACAGATCCCAGCTGGTCATTCCTTCTGGTCCCTTGACCCACACATATGGAGCATTGTCTCCACCGTAGACCTGCAGACCTACCGTCTGCATCCCCTGACGAATGATACGGGCGTTCTCCATGTAGTAGGCGATAAGAGCACGGGACTCTGCCAGGCCCTGTTCACTGAGTACGGCAACCCCGCCGGCCTGAGCAATATTGCTTGCACCGTTGAAGAAGGTCACCTGGCGACGATTCCACATCTTGTGGATCTCACCTGGTTCAGAGTTCTCCGCGATCACTTCCTTCGGTACGACTGTCCATCCCAGACGTACCCCGGTGAATCCTGCAAACTTGCTGAACGAATTGATTTCTATGGCACATTCACGTGCCCCCTCGATCTCATAAATCGTCTTCGGAAGAGCAGGATCACTTATATACTCTGCATAGGCGGCATCATAGATGATGATCGCCTTATGCTTTCGTGCATACTCGACATACGCTGCAAGCTGTTCGTGGCTTGCCACAGCACCGGTGGGGTTATTGGGAGAACAGATATACATAAGGTCGACTTTTCCGGTAGGAACCGCAGGGAAGAAGTTGGTTTCAGCTGAACCAGGCATATAGACGAACCCGTCATAGTGACCCATCTCAGCATTGAATCCTCCGCTTCTACCGGAAACGACATTAGAATCGACATATACAGGATACGCCGGGTCCTGTACTGCTATCACAGTATCGAGAGAAAAAATCGACTGCAGGTTTCCTGCATCGGCTTTCGCCCCGTCAGAGACGAAAAATTCATCGGGAGCTATGTTCACTCCCATATCCCGATAGTATCTGCTGAGTGCCTCTCTCAGAGGGGTATCGCCCTGTTCATCACCGTATCCTGAATAGGTATCTACGTTCGACAGGGCATCAACTTTCGCATGAAGCCCCTCGAGAATAGTAGGGGTTAGCGGTTCAGTCGTATTACCGATTCCGAGTTTGAACAGAGTTTCCTCTGGATGCTGTTCCTGAAACGCAGCTGCGCGTCGTGCTATCTCCGGAAAGAGATATCCTGCGGCGAGCTTGCGATAGTTCGTATTGATCGTTGCCATACAAATTCCTTATGCTTTTTTTGTGACGTTGATCGCAGCGAGAGAATCGAGGATCGTCTTCCTGTGCTCCTCTGATTCGAGAGAACACATCGGAAGCCGGAACTCCTCTTCGCACCACCCGTAATGAGCCATTGCTGTCTTGACAGGAATCGGATTGGTTTCCACGAAACAGGCACCGAAGAACGGGCTCAGTACACTTTCGAGTTCACGGGCCTTTCCGAAATCCCCATCAAGACCTGCATGCACCATCTCCATCATTTGAGAAGGAAGAAGGTTTGATGCAACGCTGATCACTCCGTCACCGCCAGATTCTATCAGAGAAAGTGCCATGTTGTCATCACCGCTGAGGACACTGAAATGGTCAGGAGTACGTGCAATGACATCCTTCATCTGTTCGAGGGACCCGCTGGCTTCCTTGACCGCGATAATATTGGGACAGTCGTTGGCAAGCTTCACCAGGGTATCAGTCTCTACATTGACGCCGGTCCTTCCTTTGATGTTATAGACGATACAGGGTATCTTCACACTGTCTGCTATGGTCCGGAAATGAAGGTACAATCCCTTCTGTGTCGGCTTGTTGTAGTAGGGGTTAACGAGAAGAATCGCATCGACACCGGCAGCTTCAGCATGTTTTGACAGCCGTACCGCCTCGCTTGTTGCGTTTGATCCCGTACCTGCTATGACAGGGACTCTCCCTGCACTGATCGCCACTGTGTCAGCAATGACCCGGTCATGCTCCGAATGGCTCAGTGTGGGGGATTCCCCGGTTGTCCCGCACGGTACAAGGCCGTCCACACCGCTGGCAATCTGGAACTCTATGATATCCCTGAGCGCATCCTGATCAACAAGACCATATTTCGTGAAGGGGGTAACCAGTGCAGTGAATACACCTCTGAATGTTTTCATGTAAAACTCCTTATGCGCTGCTGCGCAGCCGACTCATCCCTGGCCGGTGATTTGCGTTATCATATCATCTAGGGTAAAAAACCCTTTTCGTCCCGAGTTCATCCACCGGGCAGCTAGCAGGGCTCCGGAGGCAAAACCTTCCCTGCTCCTGGCACGATGTGTGATCTCTATTGAATCGACAGCACTGTCGAAGATCACCGTATGGGTTCCAGGATGATATCCTCCTCTGGCGCTACTGAGGTGAATTTCATCGTTCGACCGCCTGCGGTCCAGTCTGGCAGATTCGAGCGTACTTTTCGCATCAAGTTCTTCCAGTAAAATCTTCCCGAGCATCAGGCTCGTTCCGGAGGGCGAATCTGCTTTGCCGGCATGAAATAGTTCCTGCACAACAGGGTCATAGTCGCTGAATCGGTTTATCAGATGTGTCGCAGATCTGATGATCTGAAAAAACACATGAACACCGATGGCGAAATTGCCTGACCAGATCAAGCCGTTGCCAGTTTGATCGAAGGTCTTTCTGATCTTCTCAATACGGTCGTACCAGCCTGTCGTCGCTATCACACAGGGGATCTGAGCCTCACAGTACATGGCTATGCGCTGCTCTATACCTTCAGGTACCGAAAACTCTATCACCACCTCAGCGCCCTTGAGCGCATCCAGACTGACCTGTGTTGCTGTGACCCGTTCATCTCTCTTTTCAGGGTCTATTACGGCAACCACTTCATCACCACCCCTGAGAGCCATTTCGGTTACTACATGACCCATTCGTCCATAGCCAACAACTGCAATTCGCATAGAGCCTCCCTGCTCCATCGTTCAATGGAGCTAGTGTATCAGATTACATACATCATGTCTATAATATAACAAAATGTTTTTATAATAACATTTTTACGATTAAGTTACAAAGATCTTCCATTGTCCTTCGACCTGAGACGCTGATACTCATGCCAATACTGGTTCACGTCGGTCATCAGTTTGGAGATGTGCTCGACCATGCTCTTCTCTGCCGCTTCAGGGTCCCTGTCCTGCAGTGAACCGAGAATACGCTCGTGGAAGTTGGAATAGTTGTCTCCGATGCGATATCTCAGCTGCTCAAACAACTGCGACTGCTGACCCATCGTACTGAGCATCATATACAGGGAGAAGAGGGCCTTATTTTTTGAGGCCTCTGCAATCGTACTGTGAAACGCAATATCATCATTTGCGATGCTCTGGTGATCTCGCGAGTGAGACTCCTGTTTCCTGACAATATCATTGAGTTTCTCAAGTTCCTTCTCTGTAATCTTTTGAGCTGCAAGTCTGGCAGTCTGTCGTTCAATAGCAAGTCGTGCTTCTAGCACCATCTCGAAATTCTCAAGCTGGTCCGAATTGATCAGATCATCCAGGCTCTGTTTATAATAATCCAGTTCAATGGTAGTGTTGGCGGCCTCTATTTCCTGTCTTCCCAGTTCAGTGATACTGCGTCCCCTGAACCCGTGTTTCTCCACAAAACCAAGCACTTCAAGCTGATTCAGCTCTCTCCCTATGGTAGCACTACTTACCTCCACTCCCCTGTCGTTGAGAGCATTGACGATGTACCATGATCCGACTGGTTCCACAGACTCGTTAATTATTTCCAGGATTGGTTTTTTCCATTTGTCTTTCGCGATATTCAAGAAGTTCCTCCCTCATGTATGCTGCATCAATATATCTGCTTTTCAGTATAATATAGGTACTCCCTGAAAGCTACCGTTTCCGCAAAAAACTCACTTACCTGATGAGTAGCCGCAAAATGTTACAGATTGTAACCTTCTACACATCCTTGAATACACCATTATTTGATTCTTTTTTTCTTGACGGCATATTTTTTCAAGAGTAAACTACTACCACTCATAGTATGAGTAGCAAATAAAAAAGGGAGGGTGGTGCAGTATGTTACAGGGGGTTTACACGGCGTTGGTCACACCGTTCAACAAAGATGGTAGTATTGATATCAAAGCGTATCGTGAATTCGTCGAATACCAGATACACTCTGGTGTTGATGGTCTGGTACCGGTAGGAACAACAGGAGAATCCCCGACTTTGAGTGAATCGGAAAAAGATCTGGTGATAGGTATCGCTGTGGAGATTGCAGCAGGTCGTCTCCCGGTCATTGCAGGAACCGGAAGCAACTGTACTTCTAAGGCTATCGAGGCTACCAAAAGAGCCAGAGACATCGGAGCCAACTACACACTCCAGGTTTCTCCGTACTACAACAAACCGTCACAAGAAGGTCTCTACCGTCATTTCATGACAGTCGCGGACAAGGGAGGCCTTCCTGTCATGCTGTACAACGTTCCAGGGAGATCAGGAGTCTCTCTTTCGATAGCTCTTCTCCGGCGACTTGCAGCTCACCCGCAGATCGTTGCATTAAAGGATGCCAGCGGATCCATCGCATTCATGGAGGATCTGCTTCACTCGCTTCCTGAAGATTTCGATATCCTGAGTGGTGATGATTCTCTCGGGTATCCGTTGATGTCCCTTGGCGGCAAGGGGATCATTTCTGTCGCAAGCAATGTATACCCGTGTGAAATGGCAAAGCTCTGTCGCGGCATGAGAACCGGCAACCAGGCTGAGTCTCTTAGAATCCATAATCGACTGTATCCCTTCTTCGTCAATCAGTTCATCGAAACAAACCCTGTACCTGTTAAGACTATACTGGCAGAGCGCGGTATGATGCAGGAGGTCTTTCGTCTTCCGCTATGTGAGCTGACAAGTGAGCACAGGAAGACTCTTATGGAATCGCTACCCTCCTGATTTCTTTTCAGACCTTGGGTTAGATCGAAAAGATTCTTTTTCATGCTGCATCCTATCATGAATTGGGTCTTACTTCATACGTGGCCGGCCGGGAGGATCTTTGTGAGAATCCCGGCCGGTTTTTCTGTAACCACTGCACACCATTTTAGTGCAACACATCCTGTCAATCAGGGCAGACTCTTCATCTCATGTCCCATTGCACCCCGATAATTTTCGAATTTTCCTATAGTTATTGTTGCTATTATTATGTTTTTATTATAACTTTATGTAATAATAATAACAGGAGTGATTATGAT
>JAFGUP010000079.1 GCA_016938475.1 Sphaerochaetaceae bacterium | reverse complement strand
GGTATGAACACACTTCTTGAGACGGCAGAACCCCTTGACAGCTATATCGCTGAGCACGCCCGACAGATCCTTGGCGAAAAACATCTCGGTCGTTATGGTACCCGTTTCCCTTTCCTCCTGAAAGTGCTCTCAATCGAGACACCGCTGAGCCTTCAGGTTCATCCCGATGCATTGAGAGCAGAGCAGGGTTTCTCCCGTGAACAGACTTCCCAGAAGGAACCTTGCACCTATGCCGATCCGTACCAGAAGGATGAGGTGCTGTATGCACTTGATGAGGTCACTGCACTGGCAGGCTTCCGTGACATCGAAGAAAGCCTCTCCCTCCTCAGTGAGATTCTCGATGGTTCAACCGATGTGCTCAACTCCTGTGAAGACCTTGAGCAGCTGTTCACCACACTTCTGCACCTGGATACAGAAGAGAGGAGACTCTTCCTTGAGAAGCTTCAACACTATGTGGAGAAGGATAATCAGGTGGTGGAATCTCCCTTCCTTTCTGCAAAGCAGATAGCACACAGACTGCTTGAGCTCTACCCTGAAGATATCATGTCGTACGCCCCGTTTCTTCTGCGCCTTGTCCATCTGCGCCCCGGGGAAGCACTGCAGGTCCAGCCCGGGATGCTTCATGCCTACATTTCAGGCCACGCTGTCGAGGTTATGAGCAGCAGCGATAATGTGCTCAGAGGAGGCCTCACCGGGAAACATGTTGATATCCACGAACTGCTCGAGGTTCTCACCTATGCTCCGTTTGACGCAAAAAAAGTGAGGCAGGAGGCTGTAAGTGAGACCTCTACCCGACTTGCCGTTCACAGCAGTGAATTCTCTCTGATGGTGACAACTTCAGGACACAGTACATTCACTGACCGTATATATGTGGAGATCGTGTGCGTCCTTGAAGGAGAAGGAACTTTCACCTACAACGAGCGTGAGCTGAGGGTCCAGCAGGGTGACATCATCCTGATACCGGCTTCGATCTCCTCCTATGAGCTTGATCTTCAAGGAAGAATCGTGAGCGCCACTGTCGGTGACGGAGCAGATGCATGAGGTATGTTGCTATAGATTTTGAGACAGCCAACAATGAACCTGTCAGTGCCTGCTCGGTCGGT
>JAFGUP010000078.1 GCA_016938475.1 Sphaerochaetaceae bacterium | reverse complement strand
GTCACGGCAACTCCTCATCTCGGATATACCGTGCCTGCCACGGGTACCGATTTCTTCACAATCTCTGATCCTCAACCCTTCAAAAAGCATATCTTATGCCAAACATCAGCTGAATATCATCGCTGTGTCCGCTTTTATTCCATCGGTTCAACCAATAGTTTCTAGTGTAGACAGTCATGCCGACATCAGGGAAAACTCTGGTGACTCCCAGTCCTGCAACAAGCGAATGCATCGGATCATCACCTGATGGGGAGAGCATGTTGATATTCTCCGCGGTCTGCATCTCAACCGCCTGCTTCTTTCCTTCGATGAGTAATCCACGTTCGCCCTGAACGATATAGCGCAGTGAAGGGGTAAAAACCCATTCATCTCTACCAGCGTTCAGTTCAGCTGCAAGCACAATTGAATCCGGACCGTACACATATCCGAGCCAGTCCACTCCGCTTACCCGGTCTTCCATATTTGCAGCATGAACCAGATCAAGATTGTATTGGGTGGTATCATACTCGTCATAATTATCTGTGTGATCACCGGTTCTCAGATACGCGAAAGGTGAGGTATATACACCTTCCAAAAACCCCTTGAGACTCCAATCTGATATCCTGTACTGATACCGGCTCCCGATAAGGGCCGCCAGTGCATTGGGAGCAATCTCTCCACCATCACCCTGCTCACCTTTCGTTTGAAGCTGGTCGATAAAGAGCTGGAAATCGAGCATCCAGTGAGGAGACACTGTTATTTCACATTCAAGGCCCATCGTGTTATTCACTTCCCCGAAATTCTGGAGATTATGATTGAACATCAGCGGACTGAAGATTCTCAGATCAAAGGAGTCGATGTAGAAAAGAGTCCCTTCGGTCATAATCATGCGCCACCACGGGAGAAAGTCTGCCTCAAACCGATGGGCTATATATATTCTATTCATCGATCCGTTGAACAGGGTATGCCAGGAATAGAATTCATCATCCGAATCAGGATCTTTCCAGGGAATCCATGCTTCGCCCGGATTTCCCGTAGTCAGATTTTCAGCAATCATCGCTCCTGTAATCAGTTCGTTCATAGGTATCGCGAAAAAAGTATATTTGAACAGGGAATTAAATAGACTGCCCTGCAGAAAATCGTGATACGGCACGTGGGAGCCTACCATAAGATTACCGGTGTTTCCGCTTCCAAGACTGACTGCGTCACGACCGAAGACAAGTGTCCCCCATTCATTGCTGAAACCGATGAATGCCGTGTGAGGAAGTGTGTTCTGTATATCACTATTTCCACCATTCAGAATTAGTGGATTATTTGTAGCCGATACAGTGAAATCAGACTCATTGAATGTTTTCTCAAGAGCATATGAAATGATGCCGTACGCATGATTACCGAAGATGGTCTCTCCGTCAACAAAGAGGAACGGAGCCCTGTCTGTGTATCCTTCGATCCAATCAGAGGAAAGAACATTAGAATTCTCATGCCAGTACGATTCAAAAGCTGCATCAAGAGAAATGTCCCATACCCTTCCAGAGAACGGATCCTTAATATCATTATACACCCAGTCGTACAGCTGCTGTGAGGATAAACTCAAGGAAGAGCGATTAATCTTTTCCAGATGGCGGAAAAGCTCATACCCGGAGACTGGGCCTGCAGTGGAAAAGGAGTTGATTCCTGACTCTAGACTCAGCGACCTGATATGAGCCAGGATCGGGTCATCCACCTGATATATGCGGGCAAGAGAATTTCCCGGAAGCAG
>JAFGUP010000077.1 GCA_016938475.1 Sphaerochaetaceae bacterium | reverse complement strand
TGACCAGATTTCCGGCTTCGGAGTTTCGAGGATCAGAGGGATTCCATGAAACCGGGAGTCCTGCATCATCGCCTTGAAACACGCAAGGCCTATGGTGCCATCTCCCAGCGGTGCATGCCGGTCTACGTGGGAGTTATACTCACTCCTGGCATCGTTGAGGTGCATACCCATAAGACCATCGGATCCGATGAGTTCATCAAACCGTTCCATCACATCAAGAAAACCTTCTGCTGTCCTGATATCGTATCCGGCGGCGAAGATGTGACAGGTATCGATACAGACTCCTACGCGTTCTCTGAGCTTCACATGCTCTATGATGGCGGCAATCTCCTCAAAAGAGCGCCCAAGAGCTGACCCCTGACCTGCGGTGGTCTCTATGACGGCATACACCGAAGGCACTTCTGCCAGAGCACGGTCGATTTCCTGAGCAATCAGGCGTATCGATTCCTGTGCGGAGGTCTGGTTCAGATGGGCTCCCGGATGGAAGTTCAGTCGGTCGAGACCGAGCTGAGAGACACGGAACATCTCATCCACAAAGGCATCGGAGCTCTTTTTTCTTTTCTCAGGATCCGGGTTTCCGAGGTTTATCAAGTAACTGTCATGAGGGAGTATCTGATTGGCAGTGAAGCCTGAGGTCTTCATCGCCTCTTTGAACTCTTTGATCTTCTCGTCGGTCAGAGCGGGTGCTTTCCACTGTTTCTGATTCTTTGTAAACAGAGCAAGAGCATTCGCTCCAATAGCCTCGGCTCTGCCTATGGCCTGCTCTATGCCTCCTGATGCGCTCACATGTGCTCCGATATAGTGCATTGGTTCCTAACTCCTTATCAGAAAGGTAGGCAAAGCCGGATGGGTTGTCAATCGCGTTATCCTCATGCTACCTTCTGTGGGGATGATACCTAAGGAGACACATGTGAGTAAAGAAGGATACAGACAGGGTGAACACAGGGCCCCGGGAGCAGAGGTCAGTGGTTTTATTCTCCAGTCAGTAGACGTCCTGGATGACTATCATGGATATGGATACCACTATCAGCACAGGATAACCGGTATGGAGGTGTATCATATATCGAACGATGATCCGGAAAACTTCTTCTCGTTCGTCTTCAGGACTCCTGTGCAGGATGACTGCGGGACTCCTCACATAATCGAACATTCGGTCCTGGCCGGAAGCGATTCCTATCCGGTACGAGACCCGTTTATGTCGCTCCTCAAGGGAAGTGCCCAGACCTTCATGAATGCGATGACCTATCCCGATTTCACTGCTTATCCGGCAGCGTCAGTCGTGAAACAGGACTTCATGAATCTCTTTAAAGTATATGCTGATGCTGTGTTCAATCCTCTGCTCAAGAAAGAGACCTTCTGGCAGGAGGGAATACGTATCACGTACGGTGAGGAGGATAAACTCCGTTTTGAAGGGGTTGTCTTCAACGAGATGCTCGGTGAACTGAGTGATCATGACTCGATCGTATCAAGAGGCAGTGTCAGGCATCTGTTTCCTGATACTCCCTACTCGTATGAGTCGGGAGGTGATCCGCTTTCGATCGTGAATCTGACCTATCAGAAGTTCAAAGCCTTCCACAGTACCTACTACCATCCGAGCAATTCCCGTCTCTTTTTCTATGGTGACGAGGACATTGACAGCTACCTTCAACACCTCGACAGTCAGTACCTATGCGAGTATGCTCCACAGAAACCAATCGGCAGGACCTCACGTGCCCAGACATGGAAAAAAGAGCGACAGATCACGATACCCGCTCCCCTGATGGATATCAATGATGGGAAACGTACCGCTTCGATCACCTTCAACTGGGCTACTTCTTCTGTGGATGACCCGGTAGAGGTCATCACTCTCTCCCTTCTCACCGATATACTTCTGGGAAACCCAGGCGCACCGCTGTACAGTGCGATCATAGAGTCGTCACTTGCAAAAGATATTTCCCAGGTCTCCGGCATGGAAACCTCCTTCAATGTGATGCCGTTCACCGTAGGGTTCCGAGGTATAGATCCGGATGATATGATACAGGCGAAAGAGCTCGTCTTCACTACCCTTGAGACTCTTGTCCGTGAAGGGATAGACCCGACTCTCGTGGAGAATGCGATAAAACGACAGGAGTTCTCACTTCAGGAGATCACCGGCTCGATCCCGATGGGACTGAGAGCGATGAACAGATGTCTGCGAGGGTGGTTGAATGACTCCCTTCCGTCAGTTTCTCTGCAGATAGGACAAGCCCTCCAGAAGGTTCGGCAGAAGGTCGCAGAACTGCAGGTGGGAAAAGGCGAGCTGTTCTCGGCCAGAGAGACTGAGACCGGGAGAGGGTATTTTGAACAGTGGATCACAGATAATCTTCTGAACAACACTCACCTCCTTACCTTGATCGTGAACGGTGAAGCCTCTTTCAGTGATGATATTGAACGCCAGCTCGACAAACAGCTCGAGCCCTACAGAAGTGATGAAACTCTGGTGCAGAGAATCCGGAGGGAGACGATCCAGTTTTCACATTACGAACAGATGCCCGACAGGCCTGAAGATCTTGCGAAGATTCCGACACTCACCCGTGAGGATGTCGATCAACCGATTCGCACTCTCGCACAGGAACAGGTAGCCGAGAGCGGTGTCCCCCTTCTCCTTCAGAGTATGCACACCAACGGTATCATGTATATTGACGGGATGTTTGATGTGCGGTCACTGGATACCGAGGAGCTGATGATTCTTCCTCTGCTTACCCGTATGCTTCATATGTGCGGTATCAATGATATGCCTTATACGGAAGTTGCTAAGAGGGTGAGAAGCCACACCGGAGGCTTTCAATTCTTCATAGAGACGGGGAGTCTCCTCGATGATGTCAACGATGGAGTCGCTGCATTGGCCTTTCGGGTGAAGTGTTTGTCACGGGAACTGAGGGAATCGTTTTCCCTCCTTTGTGACCTGTTCACCGGAGCTGCTGTTGATGATGTGAAGCGTCTGGCTGCTGTTCTCAACGATGTGAAAAGTGATTTCGAGGCCAATGTGTCTGCTTCAGCCCATCTGTTTGCATCTCAGAGAGCTACCAGTCACTTTTCCCCTCTACTCGATCTGAACGAGAAGATGAACGGCATAGCGCAATGGGACTTTCTCAGAACCCTAGATACTACCGATGAGATAGGGATGGGCCAGCTCGCAGCGCGTCTGAAGAAGCTCTTGAAGAAGATCGTTGTGCGCAGGAATCTTACCCTTCACCTGCTGAGTGACGAACAGGAACTGGCACGATGCAGGGCCCTGGCTGCTGAATGTATCGCAGCTCTTGACGAAGGGAGTACGGTGAAGGCGGTACAGCAGAGCACTTCCCATGTGTCCGACAGTCCTCTTCGCCGCCTCGAGTTGTTCTCACTTCCCTCCTCAGTGGCTTTTGATGCTCTTGCAACACGCTCTGCCCGGGCGACCGAAGACAGACAGGCTCATCAGAGCCTTCTTGCCCATATCATGACCACAGGAGTCCTGTGGGACTCTGTTCGTGGTAGCGGTGGCGCCTACGGTGTCAGCGCCCATATCGATATGATGGAAGCTCTGTTCACCTTTCAGACCTACCGCGACCCCCGCATCAGCGGTTCCTTCAACGATCTCTTTTCTGCTCTGAGACAGATAGCGGAAACAGGCGTTTCCCAGGAGGCCCTTGATTCATCTCTCATTTCCATCATTTCTCGTGAGCTTCATCCTATCTACCCTCAGAAGGGCGCTATCATGGCGTTTAGACGATACCTCTATCATATCAGTGATGATTTCAGACAGAGACGAAGAGATCTGCTGATTGCATCCACAGTGGAAGATATCAGAATGGCGGCAGTCGATATTCTGAAAGCACTGGAAGACGGGGATTGCAGAGTGGTCATCGCGAATGCCAATCAGATAAAAAGGGAGCAGGAAGGTGGGCTGCTGGAGGACGTGACTGTTATACCTCTCGGTCTCTAGGCGTCCCGTATAGTCCTTGGAAGGGAGCCCCAGATCTTCTCAAGCCTGTTAAGTGTCTCGGGACTGTTCATCTTCAGGACGCTGCAGCTTCTTATGCTCGTATTACCCTGGACGATCTCTTCGCTGAGTACCCTGCAGGAGGGGTACCCGCACAGTCCGCAGTCGAGACCGGGCAGGATCTGTTCGATCGCATGAGCCTTCTCGAGTTTCTTGAGAGCCTTGATAGGGTTTTCATCGAGAGAGAGAGCCGGTTTGCTCGTGAGCCGTTCACTTTTCAGATGATACAGAAGATCCTGTCCTCTCTCGGTGATTCTCTTCGCGACATCCGGAGGGAGTTCCTCCGGGTGCTTTGATCCGCTGTAGCGTATCCTCTCTGTGGCGCAGAAGCGGTTACGTACGGTGAGAATACCGCCGGTACATCCTGTATCACATGCTCTGAGTTCAAGAAAATCCACAGGGGACAACCGCTCATCTTCAACAAGATCAAGGAATTCGATGACATTGTGTATCTCATCGATGGCCATCTTCCTTCCACTCATACCGGCGCTCTCACCTCCTGTTACCGAATAGAGGAAGGACGATGAGGTGATAGGGGGTAAGGGATGTGAGATAGCAAACGGTTTGTCGGACCTTGAGGGCTTGGAAAGGAGGGGCTGCATCATATTCACCAGGGTATCGAGGTTCAATGTTCCGCTCATCAGTTCCTTCCTGGCTGATGGCCCATTGAGCACCTGTGCGACTTTCGCTGCGCACCCGCTGATATAGAAGATGCCGATCTCTTCAGGTAAAACCCCTTCGTTCTCGAGGGCGCTGCGTGCATACATCGAGGTGATCTGGCTGGGAGTCTTGACCAGGTTCACGTGTGAGAGGAGAGACGGATAGCTCAGCTGGATCAGGCGCACAACAGCGGGGCAGTAGGATGATATGACGGGGAGGGAGTCACTGTAGACACTGATATGATTGCCCAGAGTCCTGAGAATATCGATACCGAACTCTGCATAGAAAACATCGGTAAAGCCCAGATCATAGATGGCATCGATCATCATCTGTTCGGTTACTTCCTCATCGAACTGACCGATCAGTACCGAAGGTATGATGGCAACACGACGGGTGTAGGAGAAGATCGTGTTGAACTGTTCACCCTTGATGGTGATAGCCTGATGAGGACACACAGCCATGCACTGGCCGCAGTCGATGCATTTTTCGGGATCGACCTGCGCGATTCCCTGCACGATCCTGATTGCCGAAGTCGGGCACTGTTTCATGCACCTCGTGCAACCCTTGCAGGACTCTCTGTCGACGTACAGGGAATGTTTGAATGAAGTGCTCATTACGTTCCTTCCTCGAATGTAAGGAGGAACGACAGGTCAATCCTGGTCTCTTTGCCTTCCGCTGAGGTGATGTGAAGTGAATCGCTGTTCTTCTTCATGTTCGCCATGCCCATTCCAGCACCGAAGCCCATTTCCCGCACCTCATCGCTTGCGGTCGAGAATCCTTCCTTCATCGCCAGGGCAATGTCCGGTATTCCCGGTCCGGTATCCTGAATCGTTATAATGACTGATTCTGAGCTGATCGTACAGGTGATGGACCCACCGTATGAATGGGCAACAACATTCACCTCTCCTTCATACAGGGCGATGATGATGCGCTTGATCAGTGCAGAGGGCAGGTTGAGCTTTTTCAGTTCCTTCTTGAACTCGCTTGAAACTGCTCCTGCACGGGTGAAGTTCTTTGCCTGTACATCATAGGAATATGTCATACAGACACCTTAATAGATGTAGGGGAGTCCGGCATTGTAGAGTATGCCGCTCGTTCTGAACATCGAATAGGATGTGGCAATCAGAGTGATGCCATGTTCTTTCGCCATCTGAATCATTCCCTTGTCAGGCATTTTCCCTCTGACGAACAGAATCTGGTGGATATCAGACATCTCGGCTGTGCGTACAGCTTGATTGTTTGAAAGGCCGGTAATGAGAAGTATGTTGTCATCAAGAAGGGTCAGTACATCACTCATCAGGTCGCTCGAGAAACCGTATTCGACTTCACGGGTCAGGGAGACCTCTCCTGTCAGTACCGTACCATTCACATGTTTTACAACTTCTTCTAGTGTCATCCTTGTCCCCCTCGTTGGTGGAGTATACCATATTGTGTATGTTGTTTGTCAAATTACCTGTGGCGAGGAGTTCATATTCTCTATATACTGAGGTAAACAGACCAAGTTATTCAGGAGATGCATCAGATGAAATATGTGATGGCTTTAGATCAGGGAACTACGAGTACCCGTGCGATCCTCTTTAATCAGGCCGGTGAATTGTGTTCGTCTCATCAATTGGAACATGACCAGCATTTTGTCAAGCCCGGCTGGGTAGAGCATCAGCCCCAGCAGATATGGGAGAATGCGGAGAGGGTTATGCTGGGAGCTCTCAAGAAGGTCGGCTCGGGCCCCGAAGATGTCGCGGCCATCGGTATCACGAATCAGAGAGAGACCATCATCGCATGGGAACGGGAGACGGGAGAGATCAGACACCGTGCGATCGTGTGGCAGGACCTTCGTGGATACGAAATCATCGAGGAACTGAAGAAAAGAGTCCCGCAGGAAGAGTTTCTCAAGCATAGCGGGCTTATTTTCTCTCCCTATTTCTCTGCAAGTAAAATTGCCTGGATGCTGAGGAATGACGATCAGTTGCGATCGGATGCCGTTGCCGGCAAAATCGTCTTCGGTACCATCGACACCTACCTTGTCTATCGTCTTACAGGGAGTGATCCTTCCTGTATCATCACCGATGCGACCAATGCCAGCAGATACGCGCTCATGAACATAGAGAGTCTGAAGTGGGACAGTTGGCTGCTTGACCTGTTTGATATTCCTGAGCAGTCATTGCCAAGAATCGTGGATTCTGTCGGGACCATCTATGGATCAACCGATGCATCGGGAGTTCTGGGAAGACAGATCCCAATCTGCGGTATCCTCGGTGACCAGCAGGCTGCCCTGTTCGGTCAGGCCTGTTTCTCGAAGGGAGAGGCGAAGAACACGTTCGGGACCGGGTGTTTTCTCCTGGTGAACAGCGGGACGGAGGTTCCGATCAGCTCAAACGGATTGCTGACCACTGTTGCGTACAAAGAGAAAGGAAAGAAGCCGTACTATGCGCTCGAGGGGTCCATCGCAGTTGCCGGTTCTCTTGTTCAGTGGCTTCGTGACAACCTTGAACTTGTGAAGAGTGCTCCGGAGGTAGATACCCTTGCAGAGAGTGTTGCCGACAATGGAGGCGTGTATGTCGTCCCCGCCTTCAGCGGTCTGTTCGCTCCCTACTGGCGTAGTGATGCCCGCGGGATCATCGCAGGGCTTACCGGATATGCAAATCGGGCTCATATAGCACGAGCATCCCTTGAATCCACAGCGTTTCAGGTCAAGGATATCTTCGATGCGGTGAAAGAAGATACAGCTATCGAGATACGTGAGTTGCGGGTTGACGGCGGGCTTACAAACAGCAGGCCACTGATGCAGTTCCAGGCAGACCTGCTCGATATTCCCGTTGTGCGTCCTATGATCTATGAGACAACGGCACTCGGTGCGGCCTATGCTGCCGGCTTGAGTGTAGGATTCTGGGAGAACAAAGAGGAGATCGCTCACCACTGGAAAAAGGGTAAGAGCTGGTCTCCCCGGATGGAGGAAGCTGAGAGAACGCAGCTCTGTGCCTCCTGGAAGAAGGCAGTTGAACGCACCCTGTACTGGGTCGATGACGCTGAAGAGGTAAAGGAAACGAAATGATCGAGTTTTTAGAAGCGGTGTGGCTGGTTGTTCGTCCATTGCTTGAAATCAGTGTACTGGCATTCCTGCTGTATCGGTTCCAGCTTTCTGTTCTGCAGACCAAGGCACAGCAGATAGCACCTGTCATGATTGCCTTCCTGTCTCTGTACATCGTATCCTATCTTCTCAATCTCGAAACCCTTCTGTTCCTGTACAGGCACGGCACCCTGGCCTTTATTCTCTTTGTCATGATCGTGTATCAACCGGAATTGAGGAGGACCTTCACTGCTCTGTTCAGTGGAAGACCCCGGTTCCCCGGCAGAGGGGAACAGACCACCGGGGGGCAGATCGATATCGTGCTGAATGCGTGTGATGTGCTGATAAGCCGTAACAGAGGAGCTCTCATCGTCTTTACCCGTCAACTTGGGTGGAAGGGTGTGTCGGAGTCGGGGACACGTATCCATGCGGAACTCTCCTCGGCCTTGATCCTTTCGATTTTTGAGTATGACGGTCCCCTCCATGATGGAGCTGTGATCATCAACAAGGGTAAGATCCAGGCTGCGGGTGTCTATCTTCCCATGAGTGAACAGTCGAATATCAAAAAGAGTTTCGGAACCCGGCACCGGGCCGCTCTTGGCCTGGCAGAAGAGTCGGATGCCGTTATTCTTGTCGTTTCTGAGGAGACAGGCAAAATGTCCCTTGCATTTAACGCTCAATTGATGTATGACCTTGATTCTGCTACGGTCAAACAGATGCTCCTTTCCCTTTTCAGCTATCATGATGAGAAGAAGGAAGAACCAGCGGGAGGGCAGAGCGATGAAGATGAATGATGTCACCAGAGGCCTTCTCAATAACTGGCCGATCAAGGTTCTCTCACTGTTTCTTGCTGTGTTGATCTATACGATTATTCACTTTACATCGCTTGTGACCCGGGAAGTGGAGATCCCTTTGAGGGTGATTCACCCGGAATACTATACGGCTGCATCGACCGTCCCTCAGCAGGTGACTCTTATTCTGAAAGGGGATGATGATGACATGTCGGCATTAAGGACCGAAGCTGTGAACGCTGTGGCTGATTTTTCAGCAGTGGACGGTGAGGGAGTGCACGAAAGGCCGATTACTCTTCTGTATGACAATGAGCTGTTCGATGTCGATTTCTCAGCCTCAAGTGATCCTTCAGTTTTGAAGATCTATTATGAAAACATCGAAGGCGGTGGTTCACAGTGATGTACGGTATCGGAATAGACCTCGTGCGGATCGATCGGATGGATCCTTCTCGGTTGTCTTCTCATGTCCTCTCCCGGATGTTCCATCCTGATGAACTTTCATCTCTTCCAGTACAGCCTCATCGCATACGAGAGTACCTTGCTTCAAGGTTTGCCGCAAAGGAGGCTTTTTCCAAGGCTCTGGGAAGCGGTTTCAAGGGATTCGGTCCTTCTGATATCTGTACGCTCAGTGACGTGTCGGGAAAACCTGTCCTCACGGTGAGTGAACAGATCGAAAGGCTCCTGCCTGCCGGAGATGTTCGCATTCATGTCTCTTTATCACATGAGAGAGAGGTCGCTGTTGCGAGTGTTGTCATTGAGGTGCTGTGATGGATCGCAGTGATAACTATAACCGGCCGACCCGATATCCGATAGAACAGGGGTTTCGCAGGATCCGTATGAGTCTCATGTACGACGGAAGAGCTTTTCACGGCTGGCAACGTCAGAAAGATGTAAGAACGGTACAGGAGACTCTTGAGGAAGCTCTCCAGTCACTGACAGGCAGTCACTGCTGTGTACATGCCTCAGGAAGGACTGATACGGGTGTGCATGCGCTCGGTCAGGTCGTCCATTTCGATACAACAAACCTGTCAATTCCTCCCGAGGCTTTCGCTATCGCTCTCAATACTCGACTGACCAAAGATATCAGGGTCGCTGGGAGCTGCGCTGCTGATGAGACGTTCCATGCGCGTTTCACCTCCGTCGCCCGTGAATACCGCTATGTCATTAAGGAGCTGGCACGTATCACTCCGTTCGATGAAGGCAGGGTATGCCGTATCCGCTCGTATTTCGACCTTGAACTGCTCAATGGATATGCCCGGAGTATCGTAGGGACACACGACTTCACAACATTCGCCTCTTCACAGGATCAGAGTGTTTCGAAGATCCGCGAGGTGTTTCTCAGTTTCTTCTCGTATGAATATTTTCTGTCTATCGAGAAGGTGCTGGTCTATACAGTGAAAGCGAATGCGTTCATGATGCATCAGGTGCGGTCCATGGTTGGAACGATGCTACAGCTGGCTTCAGAGTCTGCCCCGCCGGAGGCTATGAGTGAGCTGCTTGAGGCACACCAGCGTACACGAGTGCTGCGGACTGCTCCTGCCGATGGTCTGTATCTCACCAGTGTGGAGTATTATAATGAGTAGAAACAAGAAGATGTCCGTCAGCTCAGAAGCCTTGAGTGCTCTGTGGCAGATCCTGGATGACGTCGAACAGTATCTTGCTCCTACTAGTGAGCGGGAGCGGGAACAGGTCCCCCTTTTTTCTGATGCAGAGGCACTAGATGCCGATCAAGGTCAGGCGATAGGTCAGATGGACCTCGCTTCACTTGCCTCTCAGGTTGTATCCTGTACCTCCTGTGTGTTATCCGAGAAACGGGCGCATCCGGTTTTCGGAAGCGGAGAGCCTGGGGCCAAACTCATGGTGGTAGGAGAGGGACCGGGAGAGATGGAAGACCGAACCGGGAAACCGTTCGTGGGGAAGGCCGGTGAGTACCTTGATGCATGGCTATCGGCTATCTCCCTTTCAAGAATACATGATATCTATATCACCAATGTGGTCAAGTGTCGTCCTCCACATAACAGAGACCCTGAGATTCAGGAGGTCGCAGCCTGTTTGCCCTACCTGATTCGTCAGATCGAGCTGATCCGTCCTCAGATGATCCTGTGTCTCGGTCGATATGCCTCGCAGACGATCCTTGAAAACCAGAAGCCGTTGAGGGACCTTCGGGGAACGGTCCACCGGTATCATGATATCCCGACGGTTGTGACCTACCATCCTGCTGCCGTCCTACGCAATACGGGCCTCAGAAAAGAGGTATGGGAAGATCTGAAGCTGGTAGCTTCCTATCTCGATCTTGCTCTCAAGACACGTTAGCTATGATGAAGTATGTCGAGGTCGTCATCGCAACACCCGTTGACCAGATGTTTATCTACACCTTCGACCCTGATAAACAGCAGGTGCAGGTGGGCTGTCGTGTTACCGTGCCGTTCGGTCGTCGCAATGTGACTGCGTTCGCACTGACTGTCAGTGAAAAACAGCCTGAAACTACTTTCAGTCTCAAGCAAGTCATGAAAGTCATCGATAAGGAGCCACTGTTCAGCAAGGAACATATTCTCCTTGCCTCCTGGATCCGTACCTATTATTTTTGTTCTCTCGGTGAGGCTCTCTCTGCGATGCTGCCATCAAACCGGAGGGAAGCGAAGGAGGAGATTGTCCCTGACGAGGCTCTTGCGAGTCCTCGTGAGATAACCCTGAGTGATCATCAGAGTCAGGCGATAGAGCAGATTATTTCTTCATCTCACCTGTTTCATTATCTGTACGGAGTGACCGGCAGCGGAAAAAGTGAAGTGTTCTTCCGCGTTGCAGAACATGTGATAGCTCAGGGAAAACAGGTCATCTATCTTGTTCCCGAGATAACTTTGACCTACCAGCTTCTCGAAGCCCTCGAACTGCGCTACGGTGAAAGGGTAGCTGTCCTTCATTCAGGTCTGACAGGTTCCAAGAGACTTAAGGAGTGGAGGCGGATTCAGCGGAGTGAGGTGGATATCGTCATCGGAGCACGGAGTGCCGTGTTCGCTCCCTGCACCAATCTGGGACTTATCATCGTCGATGAAGAGCATGAACAGACGTATAAGGCAGGAAACACTCCCCGTTATCATGCGCGACAGGTCGCCCAGAGACGAGCAGTGATGAATTCTGCCAAGCTTCTCATGGGCAGTGCTACACCCTCACTCGAATCGTATCACCAGATGTCCGAAGGGAGTGTCCGAAAGCACAGCCTTCCTTACAGGGTAAGCGGGGGAAAGGAACCGGTCATACAGATCATTGATATGCTGCGTGAGAAGGAGATGCTTTCCAGAGAACTGTTCCGACAGATGCAGGCAACTCTTGAACGTGGCAATCAGGTCATTCTGTTTCTCAATCGCCGCGGCTTCTCCTATTTCTTCCACTGCACATCCTGCGGGTATGAGATGATCTGCCCCCACTGCTCGATATCGCTCACGTATCATAAACATGCCAACTCAATGGTCTGCCATTACTGCGGTTATACGACGAAGCCGGTTTCCGTGTGTCCTTCCTGCAATTCAGTTGATGTCGGGTATGCAGGGTTCGGTACACAGATGGTGGAAGAGGAAATCGCAAGAAAGTTTCCTCAGGCCCGTATCGAACGACTGGATGCCGATGTCGGCAGGAAGAAGGGAGAGACCGGGCAGATCATCAGACGGTTTCAGAAGGGGGAGACCGATATCCTGCTGGGCACGCAGATGGTGGCGAAAGGGCTCAACTTCCAGAACGTCGATCTTGTCGGTATCGTTCTTGCAGACGGGACTCTGAATCTTCCCGATTTCCGTTCTGCGGAGCGGACCTTCTCCCTCCTGGTCCAGGTAAGCGGCCGGTCAGGACGGTTTCTTGCCAACGGGCGAGTGATCGTTCAGACCTATCATCCTGAAGCATCATCGATACAGAAGGCGGCTACGGGGGCGTATGAGGAGTTCTACGCTGAAGAACTTGAGACGCGAAAGATCACCGGTTTCCCCCCCTTCATGCGACTTGTGAACATAACCGTACGGGGTAAGAACAAGGCTAAATGTGTCGAGCAGTGTGCGATCCTTGAGACTCTCGCAGAATCGGCGATCAACAGACTCGGTGACAGAAGTGTCGAGATCATTGGTGTCAGCGAGTGTCCGATCGGGAAGATATCGAATAATTACCGGTATCACATGATCCTGCGCAGTGCAACTGTCAGGAACCTCCTCAGAGTGACCAGTTTCATCCGGACAAGCTATACCTCCGTCTCCGGTATCTATATTGAAATTGACGTCGATCCTCTTCACCTGCTGTAGAATATGCGTATGTAATGGGGCTCAGATCCGTGCCTCTCATACCTGTCGGTAATACAGAGGGGGGCAACATTGACCCTGAGTTTGAATAGAGTTATAGTATGGTCATGTTAGATATTTACACCATTGGAGACGAAGTGCTCCGTGAAAAAGGGGATCGGGTAACGAAGTTTGACCCATCCCTGGCTATACTCATTGATGCCATGTACGAAACGCTGGAAGAGGCAGACGGGATAGGGCTTGCAGCCCCTCAGGTAGGAATCAGCAAACGGTTTTTCATCGTGGATACCAGGCGCCCGGGAGAACGTATTGCTTTCTTCAATCCCGAGATCGTGGAGATGAGTCATGAAGTGGGAATGTACGAGGAAGGGTGTCTCAGTATTCCCGGGGTCTATTATGACATAGAACGGCCGCTGAAGGTGACTGTGCAGGCCCAGGATGTCACAGGCAAGGCGTTTCAACTTGAGGCAGACGGCATACTTGCACGGGTCATCCAGCACGAGTACGACCACCTTGAAGGGATCTTGTTCGTCGACCGTATGGAAGAAGGTGCGCGTGAGAGGCTCCTCAAAGCATATGACAAGAAACATCGGAAAGAACGTAAGAGGTAGCTATGAGCAGCGACTCACTCAGGATTCTCTATGCGGGCAATCCCCTTCTCTCTGTGGCGACTCTTGAGGCGATAGCAGAGAAGCATCAAGTCGTCGGAGTGCTTGTCCATCCGGACAAGAGGGCAAAGAGGGGGAGCACATCGGTGCCCGTCCCTGTGAAGGCTTCTGCTGTGCGTCTCGGTATACCTGTTGTAGAATCTGACACGATCACCCCTCTCACGATCGAAAAGGTGCGCTCTTTGGGCGCCGAGGTTCTCCTGTCGTTTGCAACAAGTCACTACTTCACACAATCATTTCTCTCTCTGTTTCCCCGGGGTGCAATGAATATACATCCGTCCCTTCTCCCTCTGCACAGAGGTCCTTCCCCCATTCAATACTCCATCCTGAAAAAGGATCAGGTCTCGGGAATCTCACTGCAGAAGATTGTGAAGAAGATCGACAGTGGTGATATCGTCAACTCTCTGTCGTTCGCTCTATCGGGTGATGAGACAAGTGAGACACTCTCACAGACCGTATCCACCCTTGCCGCACAGCTCACGCTGCAGACTCTTGATCGCTATGATCATTACTACTCGCATGCCTGTGCCCAGGAGCATAGTAATGCAACCTTCACCTTCAAACTTGCGAAAGAAGATGGTGCCATCGACTTTTCACGTAAGGCAAGTGACATTCATGCCATGATCAGAGCGTTGTACCCCTGGCCGAAGGCCTACACCTATTTCAACGGAGTCCAGCTGATTCTCTCACGCGTGCAGGGAACAGTCGACTCCGTGGATGATGAGAACGTACACGAAGCTGCCCCCGGAACTGTCCTTGAATTCGTCAAAGGCCGGGGACTAGCTATAGCCTGCTCGAGCGGCACTCTGTATGTGGACCGACTTCAGCTGAGTAAGAAGAAGGAGATGGATGCCCGTTCGTTCGTGAACGGGAATCCGGGAATCCTGGGAGCACGGCTGATGGGAGCATGAAACATCTACTGAGCATCCTCCTCATACTGTGTCTCGTGCTGTTTCAACTCTCAGCAGCAGAATTGTTTCCACTTCCCCTCGAAGCGGGACCTGAAGTTAAGGTTGCTCTTGTGCTCTCGGGGGGAGGAGCCCGAGGGTTTGCCGACATTCCCATTATCGCGGCGCTCGAAGAGGCCGGAATTCCGATCGATATGGTCGTGGGGACCAGTATGGGAGCGCTGGTCGGAGGTATGTATGCTGCCGGGTACACCCCCGAGCAGATGGTCTCTCTCGTCGAAAGTTATGATATGGTTGAGATGTTCGCCGTTTCCCCGATCTCGTCCCGAAACCCCGAACTTTCGGTGTTTGCCGAGCATAAGAACAATATTATCTCTCTTGAATTTGACAGTGAGGGCATTGGGCGTGCTCCATCTCTGATCGGCGATCAGAAGATCCTGGAAATGCTCAACGATTCACTGATCAAAACCTCGTTGATCACCGATTTTGATACCCTCTCCATTCCTTACAGGGCGATAGGGACTGATCTGATCACGGGGGAGAAAATTATCTTCTCCGAAGGGTCCCTGGTCGCTGCGATACGCTCGAGCATCAGTATACCAGGCCTTTTCGCTCCAGCCCTCACCGACGGGAGAGCCGTCATCGACGGAGGCGTCGTTGATAACCTGCCTATCGAAGTCGCAAAGGATATGGGTGCCGATATCATTATCGCTGTCGATGTGAACTCAGCCGATTATTTGCGCAAGGCAGAAGATATTACCTCACTTTCGCAGGTTATTGAGCAGCTTGTGGTCATCATCACGAGAAATACGATCGTGGATCAGCTTGATGATGCTCACCTTCTCTTTTCTGTGATGCTTGGTGATTACGGGCCGCTCGATTTCAGTTCGTTTCGCCAGATCATGGAAATTGGTGCAGCACATGCCGCAGAAGCACAGGATGAAATTGAGGCTCTTCGTGCCTACCTTACCGATGCGGGAGTGACGATGAGGAATCAGCGGGAAGTGAGGAGGTATGATTCACTTCCCGATATCTATATCGATCGAGTCTCACACACGAGACTTGACCCTGACGAATCAAAACGGGATTTCTTTCCCATTGAAGACTTTGTCTGTCTTGAAGGAAATCCCTTCGATACAGCGATGATGGCCCTGCTCAAATCAGAGTTGGACCAGTTGAGAGAGTTGAACCGCTATGCGACGGTGACCTACCGTATCAGAAATATCGTCTGTGACAGAGAGGGGAACCCGCATGGTGAACTCGATATCGTCACACGGGAGTTCCCGACCCGGAAGCTGACTCTCTCTCTCGGTTTGTTCGGGTCGACAAGTATGCGTCTTTCTCCCCGGGACGGGTATACCTTCGACTTTGATCCGGACATCAGTATTGAATTAGGCATAGCGGAGTTTCTAAACGAGAGACTCACCTTCAATCTGATGATACTACAAAGGGAGGCTGTCCAGATCGATACTTCTCTACGGTACCGGTTCTCCCCTTCGTTCTCCTTCGGGATGAACCATGAGTATAAACGAGGATATCTGTGGGGTGGGGATGATGTCGTTCCGGGGACCACTGATGGTCAGGATCTCAGTTATACAGTCTCTGCAAGCGGGTATGCCACCTACAGAAATTCGATGGAAGTGAAATTCACGAGTTCCTTCGATAATCTATGGTACCGGCAGACTGACGGTTCCTATTCCTATACCTTCGTGCCTTCTCTTTCGCTCGGAGGAGTATACACCTCACAGGATTTCTCTCTCTTTCCAAAAGAGGGTACCAGAATCGACTTCGATATTGATATTTCCGCTAAAGATCTGGATTTTGGCTATCGTTTCGATTTCAGAGGGGTACGAACCTGGGAGCCGGTTGATAATTCCTTCTTTTCGATCAGAGGCTTTGCAGGTATCTCCCGATCGGTCGCGCATAGACGAACTGACTACTTCTCCTATGGAGGAGCGCGTGAGATTGTGACACTCTCCCCCAGCTTTCGGGTGAAGGATCGACTACTGACAAGTATCAATTACGTCCATGCCTATACGCGTCCGACTATCCCTCTACTGTTCAAGGTGGAACTCACTGCCGGTCTCAGGGGCCTCAGCACTGAGGATATCTACGGAAGTTCGCCACCTGTACCTATAGCGCCGTTCGAATTCTTCCGTGACTCATCATTCGATCTTATGATCTCGACCGGACTCGGTCTGCAGATCCAGAATGCCGATATCCTTTTCGGCATTGCTCTGGATACACATCTGAATACAGCCATCTTCGTGGAGGTGTTCTGATGTGGCCTCGATGGAATGACTATACCTCAGCTCTTGAAAAGAGCTATGGGGGTCGTGTCTACCGTATAGGTGTCGATGGAGGGTTCAGTTGTCCCCACCGGGACGAGTACCGTGGAGGCGGTTGTATGTTCTGTGATTCCTACGGGGCTGTGTCGGTGTACCAGCGGACGGATGAGAGGGATTTTACCAGAAACAGTCCGTTTTCACGCGATATAGAACAGTTCCGCACGAAAGAGCGTGTCGGTTCCATAGATGACCGGATTGCCTCGGTGCAGCAGCAGATCGCTCGGGGGCATGAGTTCCTCGATACCCGCTATCCCGGTACCTTCAGGAGTATCTACTTCCAGTCTTATACCAACACCTTTGACAGTATCGATCATCTCAGTGCTCTGTATGATGCGGCTCTCGATACAGGGACCTATACTGAGCTGATCATTTCGACACGACCTGACTGCCTTCCCGACAGGGTTGTTTCGCTCCTTTCAGGGTACCGCGACAGAGTGAAGAGCGTATGGGTGGAACTCGGTCTGCAAAGCGGAAACGAGGTGAGTCTCAAGTACCTCAGAAGGGGACATACGGTTGACCACTATCGGCGCAGCATCGAGGCCCTTCATGCGGAAGGCATTTCCGTGTGTGCACACCTTATGCTGGGTCTTCCCACAGAGGGAGATGAGGAAATCCTGAAGACGGCACAGCTCATCAGAGAGACTCAGCCGGAAGCGATCAAGATCCATAACCTTCATATCGTGGCAGGTACGCCCTTGTATGAGATGTATGAACGGGGAGAGGTGGAAGCTCCTGAGATGGCTGAACATATATACAACACCATTCTCCTCCTTCGCCATATAGATGCGCACATTGTCATTCAGCGTCTGGTCAGTGACACTCCGCGTCATCGTCTGGCCTCGCCCCGGGATTTTCCCGACAAAACAACATTCCTTCATGCATTGGACCGGGTGATGGGAGAGCAGGGTTCCGTACAGGGGGATCGTGTCAATGTCTAGGTTTCACCTGTTGAGAATCCTGTTACGAATTCTCACCGCAGGAATGATGGGTGCGGTCACATACCTCTCCCTCGTCCCCTCGCTGCAGGTCTCAAGCCCGTTCCGCTTCGTACCGTATGAGGATAAGATCCTCCATGCAGGGGCGTATTTTGTGATGTCTTTTCTTCTGTTTCTCTCACTTGCACATCGTCCCCGTCACAACACGTTTCGTGCTTTGTACAAGGAAAACCGAAAAAGGGTGGTCTCATCCTTCGCGCTGACCGTGATTCTGGGCATCGTTATAGAGATCCTGCAGCCACTGACCGGTCGTTCCATGGAGTTGCTTGATGCTGTTGCCGATGCCTCAGGAGCACTGGCGGGTATTGCGGTCGCTCTCTTTGTACTCGAGATATATGCCAGGAGGTATCCGCACCATGCACAGCTATGAACGAGCAGCACTTGTCGATGCAGTAAAACAGGCAGTGAAAGAAGCTGCTGTCCGTCTCGAACCTTCCTTGATGGAAGCTCTCGTGCGGATGAAGGAAACATATGAGAAGAGTCTCAGGGAAACCGGTGAAGGCGATAGGGCATTCGGACAGATTTCTTCCGGCCTTACGATGCTCTCCATGATTCTCGAGAATCTTGATATTGCGGGCAGGACAGGGAGGCCGATGTGCCAGGACACGGGAATGCTGATTGCTTTCGTCTCGATAGGTCCCGATTCACCCTTTACGATGCATCAGCTCGAGCAGATTATTACAGAAGCCTCGCAGGAGGCCTTCACTGAGGGTTCTTTCCGCTACTCCATCGTGGATGACCCTCTGTTCGACCGGGTTAATACACGCAGCAACCTTCCCATCCTGATTCATTGGGATACGGTGAGTGAAGGCCGAGGTGACATCCATGTCATTCTGAAGGGGTTCGGCAGTGAGAACTGCAGTGCCATGAAGATGTTCAACCCCACGGCCACTGAAGAGGAGATCGTCAGGTTCATCTGTGAGGAAGTGAAGAGGTCGGGTGGAAAACCGTGTCCTCCGGTCGTGCTCGGCGTCGGGATAGGATCTTCTGCCGAAGGCAGTGCTCTGCTTGCGAAGAAGGCGCTGTTGAGGGATGTCGGTTCGCCCCATCGAAACAGC
>JAFGUP010000076.1 GCA_016938475.1 Sphaerochaetaceae bacterium | reverse complement strand
TCAACCAGAATCGAATTCAGATTATTCATCTCTGATATCCTCCTATACCCGAATTATGCGCAAAAGAAGTATTCTGCTTCTTCCTGTGAACAGGATTCGCATGTGAGTATGATTCAAAACGACCCGGGTGAGCATGAAACGTACACAGAGTTACCATGACTCGTCACCATCAAACATACCCCCACCAGTCACCTCCCCCTGCGGCCCCTTTTTCAATGTCGCAGGATCACGTTTGTTGAGAGACAGATTTTTCCTCTACAAACAACTCCTCTGAGCGAAACAGAAGGTAAGACGGTGTACCTCTCATCAATCACGCATGATACTGCATCAATGGCACTCCTATCTTCAGGAGACGCACAGGATACGCTATCTTACCGGTTCCCGTTCTCTCGAGACCTCTGCTCGCCGAGTGTTTCCCTGCTTTCCGCCATCTGTGTCAGTTTCTGAATCTGCTCATCCTTTCTAAGGACGAGGACACTGCATACGACATTCAACACCTCTTTCGGTCCGGGGTTAAACCGAAGTTTTCCCCGGGCTTTGCGCATAGCAATAATGATGAGTCCGGTCTTCTCGGGTAGACGTGCATCCTTGAGCGTGGAATCGGCTAGGGCGGAGCCTGCTTCCACGGTGACCTCTCCGAGATCCAGCACCTCATCATCAAAACGGGTGATGGCATCGAGGAAAGACACAATGTGAGGCCTCAGCATCAGGTGCGCCAAACGCAGCCCACCAAGTTCATGTACCGAGATCGTCTTGTCGGCACCCGCTCTTTTGAGCTTCGGGAGGGACCTTTCTCAATTGCCCGTGCTACTATCTGCAGTTTCGGGTTCATTCCTCGTGCAGTGAGAACCGTATAGACGGTATCAGCGTCCGTTGAAAGGCAGCAGACCACACCCCGGGCTCTACTGATCCCGGCCTCTTCCAGTACATCTTCATTCGTTGCATCTCCGTGTATGACCAGAAGACTGCTGTCGTTGAGGTCTCTGATTCTCTCCTCATCGGATTCGATGACCACGCAATCAGTCGATGCAAGCTTGAACTGCTCAAGGACGCTTGCACCTGTCTGCCCTGCCCCGCAGACGATGATATGATCCTTCAGCTCGGCTATTCGTTTCTTCATGGCTCTCCTCCTGATGATATGGTGCATACCCCCGTCTACGAAAAACGCGGCAAGCTCTACCAGTGAATAGGAGATGATGCTGAGGCCCCCAAGGATGATGATAGTAAAGACCTTCCCTGAGGTATCGAGAGCGGTCACTTCACGAAAGCCTACCGTAGAGACGGTGATGAGTGTCATATAAAGGGCATCAATGAACGAAAGATCGGCAATCAGCATATAACCGACCGTTCCGACAGATAGAATCGTGCAGACGAGTATGGTGATGACGAGTCCTCGAGATATGGTATACCCTCTCTTCAAGCCCACAATAAGCTCCTTTCCGTTCAGTGCACCACGATAAGGAATGCCTCTTGTCATGAAAACAGAAATTTCATATCACACACAATCGTCAATACAATAAGGGGATAGATAACATGCTTCTGATTACCGGAACTGATTCACAGCGGGACCACCAGGGTGTCATGACCATCCTTGATCACCCTCACATCGATCCCGTACACTTCACGGATCAGCTCAGGTGTGATGATGCTGTGGTCCCCGATTGCACTGACATGGCCATCAGAGAGAAAGAGGAACTTGTCACTGTAGCGAAGAGCCAGGTTGATGTCATGCATGACCATCACTGCAGCACGGGTACTATCATGGATCACACTCTGCAGCTTCTTCATCAGCGTGTGCTGGTTCAGGATGTCCAGGGAGCTCGTCGGTTCATCGAACAGGATGATCCTCGGGTCCTGGGCAAGAGCCCGAACAATCTGCACAAGCTGGAACTCTCCTCCGCTCAGCTCATCCACGTACCTCAGTGCGATATCCTCGATGCCCATGAACCTTATAGCCTCTTCCACATGACGAAAGTCGCCGACCGCCGGTTCCCACCGGAAGTGAGGTTTCCGGCCGAGAAGGATGACATCATACACCTTCATCCTCGACAGTTCTCCCCGCTGAGGCACCCAGCCGATCCTACGAGCGATCTCGACCGGCCTCATCCCCTTTAGATCCCTTCCGTCCAGTTCTACCCTGCCTCCCTGCGGATGGAGTACCCGGTTGAGACACTTCAGCAGTGTCGTCTTCCCTGCACCGTTTCTCCCGAGAATGGCAAGGATCTCCCCCTCACGTACTTCGAATGAGGTATCATGAATGACACTCTTGCTACGGTAGCTGAACTGAAGACCGTTGATCGTGAATATCATCCCCTCCTCCCTCTCGTGGCAATGAGGAGATAGATGAACAGAGGACCTCCCATCAGGGAGGTAAGTATACCGACGGGCAGTACCATCGGACTGAGGATCGTCCTCGCGGCGGTATCGGCTATGAGGAGGATGATGGCGCCTATCAGGGGGGACCCGACCAGGAGAAAACGGTGATCCCCTCCCAGTATTCTCCGGGCTATATGGGGGCCGAGAAGCCCTATGAAGGCGATGGTTCCAAAAAAGGAGACCACGATCGCCGACAGAACAGATGCACTGAGCATACCGAGGATCCTGACTGCCCCCGTTCTTACCCCGAGGCCCTTTGCCGTCTCTTCTCCGGTATCCATGGCATTGAAATCCCATCGGTAGAAGAAACTTACCAGCGCGATCGGCAGCAGTACGATGAAGGTGATCAGGAGGAACTGCCAGTTCGCCCGTCCCAGATCCCCGAAGGTCCATGAGACGATACTTGCAAGCTGGATACTGTTTGCAAGATACTGCATCAATGTCAGTCCTGCAGAGAATATGGAACCGATCGCGATCCCGGCGAGTACCATCGATTCGGCCGTGATTCTCGTCAGGAGAGTGAGGAGGAGGATCGTCAGGGTGGAAAGTATCGAGAAGATGAATGCAGAGGCCGCCACCGTGAAGGTATCATTGATCAGGATCGTCGAGGTCGTCCCAACGCCCGCATCCAGGAACACGATGGCAAAAGAGGCGCCGAAGGCGGCCGCACTTGAAAGCCCGAGGGTATAGGGAGAGGCAAGAGGATTGCGCAGGACCGACTGCATCATCGTTCCCGAGAGGCTCAAGCCAGCTCCCACGAGCAGTGCCGCCAGGATCCTCGGCATCCGCACGTCCCAGACGATCCGCCCCACACCACTGTGGTCAAAGGTGAGGAGACTGATCAGGACATCAGACACAGCTATAGGGATCGAACCGGCAGTGGCCGAAAAAAGAGCAAGGAGTATCAGGAGCAGCACCCCTGCAATGAGGAACTGGACCTTCTTCTGAAGGTATCCTCTGTAGAGCACATGAACGGGAGCAAAGGATGGATTCCCGGGCTGTGAGGTGTCTGAATCCCTGTCTCTCATCTATTCGAACCAGTCAACACGCTTCACACCGGCACCCTGAGTTTTCACGACCGTGTCATGATCAAGATCGGTATCGGCTGTAAAGAAGAGGTCCCAGATCTCCTCTGCCTTCCCTTCGATTGATATATCAGCAAAGACTTCGGGATAGAGGATCTTTCCTACGGCGTAGACATTGATCAGCTGGTTCTCCCAGTTCGTCCCGTAATACTTGTAGACGAAGGTCGTATACACTTCCCGTTCACTGAATGCGGGAACGAGTTCTTCCAGCACATCACGGTTATCAGAGAAACCGGACCGGGAGAGATTCACGTTCGCAGCATCTATGAACACGGCCTCGGGAGCGGAGGCGATCAAGTCCTCCAGTGAGGTCATATATGGCTGACGGTTTCCGGTGGGATTGGTCGGCATTACATTCCTGGTGCCTGTCAGGTCAAAGGGAAGATAATCTCCCGTCGTTCTCAGCAGATCTGCCGGTCCGTAGTACATCATACCTCCTGCGTAGGCGCGTGACGGCTCTGAAACCTTCTGCGAGCGCATGGCTATGTCCTCAAGAGCATCCTTGATACCCGTGACGAGCTCATCAGCACGCTCAGAGCGGTCAAGAATACTTCCCAGAATCTCAAGCTGTCGGTAGAACAGGTCGGTATCGTACAGTTCCAGATCCACATCCACCGCAAAAACGGGGATCCCCAAGGTCTCCTGCAGGTGGTTGAGCTGGCCGATATCCCGCTGTGAAGAGATGATGAGGTCAGGGTCAGCTGAGATAAGTCCTTCAACATTCTCACTGCTTCCGATCGAAGGAAGATCACGAAGTCCGGGCTGTGCGAGGCGATAGGTAGCAAGCTGGAAGAACCCGTAGTCACTCTTCTCCCTTCCGTGACCGGCGTCCTCCACGGCGATGACCTTTTCAGTCGCATCAAGATACGAGACCAGACGGAGAGAGCCCGCCTCAAGAGCAATAAGGGATTCGACCTTCTGCGGTAGACGCACACTCCTACCACGCATATCGGTAACTGTGATAAAACTCTCCTCTGTGACTTCCTCTGATTGAGCGGAGGCGAATAGGTCCAATGTACCCACTACAGCCAGGAAGAGAATAAGCAGCAGCACCGTGAACGGTGTTCTCAGTACACGAGAACGCTGTATGAATATCATATATAATCTCCTTGTGAAGAGACTCCCGCCCCCTCGGTTCACCCCCCCGGTATCGGCGCGGGGCAACATGTATTCGTAACACGATATTGCTTTTTCGTGCTACTGTTTGAAACCTAGCCGGTTTTCCCCTTCCCGTCAATACCCGTCAGTCTGACCATCAGATCTGAAGAGTGCAGTAAGATGATTCTAGAGGGGCTCAACATATTGCACCAGCATCGGGTATACTCAGGAGCATGGAAAAGACGAACGCAGTGCGAGCGCTTGAACAGGCTCATATTCCCTATACCGTGAGTACCTACGAGGTTGATGAAACGGACCTCAGCGCACCCTCTGTGGCAGCGAAGGCGGGACTCGATATCGAACGGGTATTCAAGACTCTGATTCTCAGAGGTTCTTCAGGCACTGTCTTTGTCTGTGTCATACCAGGAGGCTACACCCTGGACCTCAAAAAGGCAGCCGCAGTAGCAGGAGAAAAGAAAGTTCAGATGATAGGGGTAAGAGAAATCTTTCCCCTGACAGGGTATATCCGAGGTGGGTGCTCCCCTGTCGGAATGAAACGGAACTATGCAACCTTCATCGATGAGTCGTGTCAACTGTATGACAGCATCTATGTCAGTGCCGGTGTTCGAGGAGTGCAGGTCGCCCTTGCACCCGATGACCTGCGTACCCTGACGGGAGCCCACATTGCGGACCTGGTGTGACAGGCTGAAATGCAGTGTTCTCACAGCCTGACCGATAGCCATAGGATGTGTTTTCAGCAGGAAGAGGAATTACGTGGCGGTAACACACTGCATAATATATAAATGCTTCACCCTTGCACAAGAATTTTTCTGTAGTGCATGGACTCTGCTGCATAGAGATGAACAGCAAGCATCACGATCTATACCTGTGAGAGGAACCTGTTGGATGCTGATACGATACCCCTAGTGACAGATGCACCGTTTTTCACTACAGTAATCAGGGAGGAAAGCCATGAACAATGTCACCGTATTATCAGTTGGAGGGTCGATCATTTCACCGGAAGGAGTCGATACCGCATTCATCGGGCAATTCCGTCAGGCGATCATGGGATACCTCGAGGAAAATCAGGAAGCACGACTTATCCTGGTGACCGGTGGGGGATATCCCGCACGATTGTATCAGAACGGCTACAAGGCCGTATGCACTGATGTAAGCGACTACGAACTCGACATGATCGGTATCGCGGCAACGCGGCTCAATGGAGCTCTCATGAAGGCAGTCTTCGCTGATGTGTGCTGTGATGAGGTGGTCACCGACCCGAGCGCAGACATCGCCTTCAGTGGACGCATCCTGGTCGCCGCAGGCTGGAAGCCCGGTTTCAGCAGCGATACCGATGCAGTGTACCTGGCCAAACGGTTCGGAGCAAAGAGAGTCATCAACCTCTCAAACATCAAGAAAGTATACACAGCGGACCCCGCCGTGGATCCGGAGGCAACTGCGCTGGATACGATATCCTGGGATGATTTCCGCTCTATCGTGGGTGATACCTGGACACCGGGAAAGAACCTTCCGTTCGACCCTATCGCTTCCAGGGAAGCACAGGAAGGGGGCCTGAGTGTGATCTGCGCTGATGGAAGGAACCTCGAGAACACCCTCAACATCCTCAACTCGAACGAGTTCATCGGGACTCTGATATCCTAAGAGGCGGCAGACGGGGAAAAGCAGATACCTCAGATGTCCCTGCAACTTTCCCGAACACGGATAAACGATTCAAGGGGGGTGGCAAAACCCTGCGGGAAGGGATTATCCCTGGTGAAGTCGGGTATCCAGTCGATGGACCCTTCCAGTTCCTGGACAAACCCCTCCTCGATACCGAGTTCATCAAGGTACCCGATAAGATCCTCGTACTCGCCCTCACTGACAGCATTGAACCGCTCAGAGTCGAACGGGTCACAGAACTGCACCATGAGTGACAGGTGAGCATGCGCTTTCAGGGTCTTTGCGAAGTAGGAGAGCATATCCCGAGTACTTGCCATCTCGTTCGGGTAGACAAGGTGTCTCACGAGGATGCCGGAGAGCCTTCCGTCAGCATCATATGAGGTGACCGGATGCCTTGCTATGAGGTAATCCATAACACCCTCGATGGTGTCGATATAACCTCCATAGCCGCAAAACCGCCTTGCAACTTCCCTATCCCTCGTTTTAATGTCAATCAGATACACGTCAATCAGATCATCGATGAGCTCAAGAGCTTCGGGGCGTTCAAAGCCCGAAGAGTTCCACACAACAGGAACGGTGAGCCCCTCTGCCTTAGCCATCAGCAGTGCCTCGCGGATAGAGGGAATGAAATGGGTACCGGTTATGAGGTTGATACTTGCCGCACCCATCAGGGCGAGGTCGAGCATGTAACGGCTGAGCTCAGAGGAAGTGACCGGTGTATACAATGAGGTCTCCCTGTGGCTGATCTGATGGTTCTGGCAGTACGGGCAGTGCAGGGTGCAACCTGAGAAGAAGACCGTTCCCGATCCATGTTCACCGCTGAGAGGGGGCTCCTCCCCCTTGTGCAGACCTATCCATGCAATGTTCATCACATCGCTCTGGTTGCAGATCCCCTTTTCTCCTCTGCTGCGATCCACCCTGCACCGATGCGGGCAGAGTTCGCATCTCATGTATTGATCCATACCATCCCCTTTCTTCGCACCTCAGCTTGACCCTACCGGTAAAATATACCATGGTAGGGAGCATGGGACTATTGGAGTATCTCAGAAAGAGAAGGCAACGTGAAGGTGGGGGGAACCTCAGAAAGGAACGTTTCGTCCTCACAATAGACGGAGGAGGAAGCCGAGGCATCATTCCTGCGACTGTTCTGTCACGGATCGAGGAACTCCTTCCCTCCCTGGGCCTCTCTCCCCGGATTACCGACCATTTCGACCTGATCGCGGGAACCAGTACCGGCGGTCTCATTGCACTTGCGCTCACGATTCCCGACCCCTCCTACTTCTCTATGCCCCACGGGATGGCAGGGCGTGCACACAAGATAGTAACACTCTATCGAGATGAGAGCTCGACCATCTTCCCCAAACCGAATCCGTTCCTCCCCACACAGTTCATCAACCAGCTGTTCACAAGCAAGTATGAGGATGATTCCTTCAATGATCTCCTCAAGACCCTCTTCGACGGGATCCTGATGGAAGATGCACTGAAACCGACGATGGTAGTCACCTACGATTACCTGAACGATCACCCGCACCTTCTCACCAGCTACAACACCGGAAAGGTCGCTATGAGAAAGGCAGCCCGTGCGACCTGTGCCGCACCCACCTACTTTTCTCCCGTCGTCCTCGATTCCCACCTCCACCTGATCGATGGAGGAATAGTAGCGAACAATCCAGTCCTCTATGCATACCGTGAGGCGAAGAGACTCTTTCCTGATACAGACACGTTCCATATGCTCAGCCTCTCTACCGGGA
This sequence comes from Sphaerochaetaceae bacterium, assembly GCA_016938475.1. Classification (GTDB taxonomy): domain Bacteria; phylum Spirochaetota; class Spirochaetia; order Sphaerochaetales; family Sphaerochaetaceae; genus SABI01. The sequence goes on along the minus strand of JAFGUP010000076.1, from coordinate 2,836 downwards.
ATGCGGGGCCGACACTCGGCTATACACGTGCTAACAGAGGAGTGCTTTCGTGGATGGACCCGACAAAGGGGACACCACTGTACCGGCTGTATGCATCCTCTCAGATGCATACAGCCGACCTGCTTGCCCAGTCTCTTGATTCGGTCCACTACCTGCGAGTTCATAACTCGAGATCACGCTATATCCGACTCGATGAGACCGATGACGAAGTACTCGCAGAGATGGTAGCATACGGACATGACCTCTATGAAGAATTCGAACAGGAAATCATCAGGTTCTTCTCGCCCCTGAGAGCCGAAAAGGAGTAGCTCCGTGTCATTTTCCGACCCAAGACAGGTTGAGCTCGAAAAGAGGATGAGAGACCTTCTCGACCTGCTTGATGAGTATCTGGAACAGACCTATGACGGCGCCTTCCGCCTTCATCCCAATCGCCCTCCCCGTGGAAGGGCGGCCCGTGTCGCCTACGACGGACTGTTCAGCACAGGAGTGAAATTCACCCTCGGCTACGGTTCAGAAGCAGGGAAAGGGTACCTGGTGGATGTCGAGATATCGACTCTGGACAGGGTTGAACCGGAAAAACGAGCTCAGATCGAAAAGGATGCAGTTCAGTTTCTCTCTTCTCATCTGAAGGATTTCTTTCCTGAAAGGGACCTCACCATAGTTAAGGACGGAAAAGTGTACAAGATAGTGGGAGACTTCTCTCTCGGGACACTCTAGAGGCACCGGCAAAGCTCACATTTCTTCTGTCAAAACAGTTCAGGCAGGAGAAAGGAGATCGCGGGCAATACGTTCAACCGAAATTCCATGCGAAACAGGGACCTGCCGCTCATGTGATACCTCGATCGCCCGTTTCACCAGTTGCGCGCTCTGAGGTACTGCCGTAAAGAAATCGCAGCCCATCAGGAGCTTGCCGGTCAGGATACTGGCAAACAGGTCTCCGCACCCGGGATAGGTCACCGGAAGCTGATCCTGTCCGTAGATCTGTTCATTACCGCTGGATGCATCATAGGAGACCACATAAGTATCATCCCCCTGGATCACACTTGTGATGACCACGCGCTTTGCACCCATCCGGGACAGTTCCTTCGCCCACTCAACGGCCATTTCGCGAGACAGGTCCTCCCGATAGCTCTGATCAAGCAGAATAGAGGCCTCAGTCAGATTGGGAGTTATCACATCCGAATTCTGAATCAGGGAACGCATCCCATCGACCATAGAGGAAGACATTGGTCCGTAGAACTCCCCATTATCTCCCATCACTGGATCGATCACGATCAGGGGAGAGTGTTTCTTCTGCCATTCGATGACCTCGGTGACAAGCTCTATCGCACCGGAGGAACCGAGAAAACCGGAGTATACGGCATCGAAGGAGAGGCCAAGAGTCTTCCAGTGGTCCAACACTGCATAGAGGTCATGAGTGAGGTCACGGTAATAATAACCGCTGAACCCGTCGGTCTGTGTCGACAGGAGCGCGGTAGGAAGAGGGGCCACCTCAATTCCCATCATGCTGAGAGTCGGTATGACAACAGTGAGGGAGGACTTGGCATAACAGGAAAGATCGTGGATTGCCGCTACGGTATTCATGCGTTCTATACTATATCTCTTGAGATAACGATACAAGAGGGATATACTTTCTCAACGTAACGGGAGAGTACATGAATTACCGAGATATCTATCAGAGACTGCAGGCTCTGTCGGCTGATTATGACAGAGAAGCTTTTATGCAGGCCTATCGTGAGATGATCGTCAGTGCTTCAGGATGGCGCAAGATCTTCTCTGAGAACCGGGATGAACAGGAGAGGAATCCCCTCATTCCAGAGACCGACATGCTGCTGGTTGCCCACATCGCCCTGACAATGGATGAGTATCTGCAGAAGCAATCTGGCCCTCTCATCATCGCCCGCGATGCCCGTATCAACGGAGAGACGATCGCCTCGGTGATCCTCTCGGTCCTCGCTACAGATACGCGTGATATCCGCTACCTTTCAATCGCCAGTGCACCTGAATGTTTTGCCTACAGCTCAGCACTCCCTGATTCAGTGTTCCTCTACATCAGTGCCAGTCACAATCCTATTGCACACAACGGCTTCAAGTTCGGTCAGAAGGGAGGCGTGTTCAATCAGGAGGTTTCTGCGGACCTTATCACGAAGTTCCGCTCTATTGTAGAAGAGGCCTCGTCGGTGCAACGGATACAGAACTGCCTTGAAGGCGTCAGCACCGACCATATCAGAAAGATCCTTGAGGACTCTGCCAGATATAAGAGCGATGCCCTCGATGCCTACTACGAGCTGATTCTGCGGACCCACGGCATCATGGACGCAGAGCACCCGCTGAGGAGAAATATCAGGTCAGGAAGGATCGGTATCGTGGGAGAACTGAACGGTTCGGCACGGTCAGTTTCCATTGACCACCGGCTGTTCACATCCCTCGGTATCCCCTTCATCGCTTTCAATGACACGCCGGGAGAGGTGGTGCATGAGATCGTCCCCGAGGGAGAGAATCTCGATCTCTGCCGCACCCTCGTCGAACAGGAACACATCAAGGATCCGGCATTCATCCTAGGCTACGTTCCCGACAATGATGGAGACAGAGGAAACATCGTCTACTATGATGAACTGCTGAAGAAGGTGAAGATACTGAGCGCTCAGGAACTGTTCGCCCTCATCACATCGATAGAAGTGGCTTTGGCAAGGCGCACGCACGATAAGGTCGCGATTGCGGTTAACGGACCGACTAGCCTCATGATAGACCATATCGGGGAACACTTCGGCATCAAGGTGGCAAGAGTAGAAGTGGGAGAAGCCCATGTCGTACAGGCAGGGGAAATGCTCCGCTC
>JAFGUP010000075.1 GCA_016938475.1 Sphaerochaetaceae bacterium | reverse complement strand
GGGACACGCTCGAGCTGCTCTTCAGAGGCATACAGTGCATTGCACCCTCCGCAGTTCGAATGGCCGCAGACGATGATGTTCTCGACGTTCAGTACCTGAACGGCATATTCGATCGCCGAGGTGGTGGCCAGGAACTCATCGCTCTCATGGTGGTAGGGGACGAGGTTTGCGACGTTGCGGATGATAAACAGCTCGCCCGGAAGGGTCTTTGTTATCATGTTAGGTACGATACGGGAGTCAGAACAGGTGATGAACAGGGAATGGGGTTCCTGCTGTTTCTCCAGCGTGGAGAACAGTTCCTTGTACTGAAGATAATCGTGACCGGTAAAATCTCTTACCCCTTCGAACAGGTATTCCATAGCTCGTTCACCTCCAAAATAGTGAGTGTTTGAGTTACCATATCATGATAGAGAGGGTGCGCCAATATGAGTCAGAGAGTATGATGTATGCCGGGAGTGTCGTCACATCTGGTGACAGCCTGCGGCACAGCATCTGAACCGGGAGATCCATAGAGCCGGATTCAGGGTCTGATCAGATTTTCTTCTGGGTAAAGAATTCCCTGATCCTCACCGGTTCATTCGTGAATATTCCATCTACTGAGGCCATTTGCGCTACATGTGCGGGGCATACTCCTTCGTCCTGAGAAGGGAAAGATGATTGAAGGAAGAGATGAGGATGCGCTCATCGACGCGGTACTGACGAACCAGCGATGCGCTTAATTCTCATGAGGTTCCTTCAAAAGGTGTACTATCGCTTCTTTTTTTCTGTCACTTTCTTCCTGCTCCCTGACTGATAATACCTGTATGATATATACAGTGATGCTTCCCCCCCAGAGAGCAACCCCCATTTCAAAAAGAGTATCTGTTATTACTTCCACCCATAGTGTTGAGATGAGATAGTGGAAAATGGGGTAGGTCAGCTTCGAGAGGATGACGGACACCAACCCCATGAAAAAGACAGAGAGAAGATACCGGTACCTCACAGCCTCGGGGTGTGTGATCTTCTCAATTTCTTCAGGATTGTTCTTATAAAATTCAACCTCTTTCAAAGAAATGGTAAGAGGCTTATTTCTTTTTTCAGGAATGAAGTAGAGGAAAGAAACAAACCCGATATAGATAAGCGGTTCATAGGAGAGTCCCCTGATATGGTTGATCATGTTCGGGAAAGCGAGAAATGCCAGGAAGCCCAGCCACCACTTTTTCTGCATCCTATATGTTTCTCTGATGTTGCTTTTCACAGAGCCTACCTCTTCTCAGGGATCAGATAAGAGAACATGAGAAACCATGACAACCCGATCAATCCCATAGCCGGTGCTTCTCCTTTCAGAAACAGCAGCAGCGTGTCTAGATGAGGAATGCCGAGAAGACCGAAACATCCAAGCCACCAGCCGTTTTTCATGACAAGTCCAGGTCGTCCAGAATACTCCCTGTGACTGAGTCGCATATGAATCCAGGTTGTTTCATGTAATGCGAGACTTGTTAGTCTGCTTTTCTTTTCTCTGTGCACTTCAAATCCAGTTCGTTCATAGAGTGACCGGGCTGAAGTATTGGAAGATGCAACATATAGAGATGTTGTGGAAAGACCAAGTATTTCTTTCGTATACTGCAGACTGTACTTCAGAAGTCGGGTCCCTATGCCATGACCTCTCGCTGTTTCTGCTACAGCAATATGTGAGATATAGCACTCATCTTTTGTGGGATCCTCTTTCAGCAGCAGTGCAAGGATGATCATCTGAATCACCTGCCAGAATCCATAGTTCTTGAACAATCGGAAAACCGATATGCGATGACGAGGTTTCCCCTTTATCTGACCTCTCCACTTCAGCAACATGACACCGACAACATCCCCCTCTAATTCTGCTACAGTGTAGCCTTCAAAAGCATGACTATCTATGAAAGAAGCATCTATAAGGAATTGAATCTGTTTCTCCTCAGAGAACTGTTGCATGCGAGGAAACTTATTACGAAAAGAATCGAGCAGTATCTGTGCCACTCGATATAGATCCTTCTCTCTGAAATTCCGCACTGTGATATTCTGGTGACTGCTCATGGTGTATACCCCCCACTTCCTGTTGTACTATCTGACATGAACTATAGAGAGCTATAAGTTGAGAGTCGTCCGACCTTATAGGGTTGTACACATTGAGATCATGATGATTGCGAAAAAATATACCTGTCAGGTCCCCGAAGTTCACGGACACTGGAAAAAGCTAATCTGTTTGCGCTGCACCGGTGCGAAAGTACTGTGAAGGTGTTGTGCCGGTATTCTCTTTGAACACTTTGTTGAATGTTGATTTTGAGCTGAATCCGGCATTCAAGGCAATTGCTAAGAGAGTGAGTTCTCGCTGGGCAGGATCATGCATCAGACGTTTTGCTTCTTCAACCCGATACTGATTGATGAAATCATAAAAATTAACCTTGAGGTTCTGATTGATCACCTGTGATACATTGTTCGTTGAGGTTGAAAGACGTTGAGCGATATCCTCAAGTTTTATACCATTGGTCAGATAGAGTTTCTCTTCCTCCATAATCTTTGTAAGCTCTACAGCAATCGACTCTGCTTTTTTGTATTCCAGAGGATTTTTCCGATATTTCCCGGTGTCTCTCTGTGTTGTACAGGAGGTTTTATCAATTGTTGCCGGAATGAATACAGGAGGGGCACTAAGAGTCCAGTAGCTGATCATGTAGAAGGTTACAGCCATGAGAGAATACAGCACAATGAATGCGGTGGCAATAGAGCTGATCCCTGCCATGAAGAGAATCAGGAATACTCCCTGCAGTACAAAAAAGAGTAGAGCAAGACGTATGAAGGAACTGAGCCACCTAAGGCTGAATTTCCCGACATCAGTTACATGATCCTTAAGATTACGGGTGTAACGTCTTACTACAGAAGCTGCTGCAATTGTCATTGCTGCATTGTATATGAGTTCCAGAGCCCAGAAGAAAGCGAAAGCTGAGGCATGAGGACCTCCTGTTGTCAGACTGTGCAGGATCTGTACCTTCTCGTGAGGTGCTCCCGATGATACTAAGAAGAAAGCTGTTTCGATTAAAAAGGGGATGAAGAAAAGCATGTATACGGGCTTGAAAACAAACTTTTCAGACAGTAGAGTCTGTACGAAAAGATAGAGCAGGCAACCGGACAGAGTATATAAAGGGTCGGATATGAATAGAATGGAGGGTTGTTGTTCCAGGAGCCCCGATAGGTTCATATAGGTAAAAACCATATCGATCGAAACGGAAAGGATAAGGATACTTAACAGTCTGTATGGAACAGGATTCTTAGCACCTGAGCGAATCAGCAGCACACCCGCAAGAACCAATCCCTGAATTCCCCCGATTAAGATGAGAATATCCCAAGGATTACTACTGTACGTCATGGTGTGTATCACTCAGGGAGGAAGCGTGTGTCTGTAGCATCAAAGACCCTCTCTTCATATGGATGTATACCATGCAAAGGGTGGCATTTCAAGGGAAAAGATGGTTTCTGTCCCGTGTTCCACATGGTTGAGAGGTGTATGGATGTACACATTCACGGTGTTATCGGTTTTCCTTCTGGGTAAAGAATTCCCTGATCCTCACCGGTTCATTCGTGAATATTCCATCTACTGAGGCCATTTGCGCTACATGTGCATCCTTCACAGTATCAACCGTGTAGGTGTTCACGTGAATGCCCCGTCTGTGAAATGAAGCGACAAGTTCCTCTGTCACGATCGAAATGTCAGGGTGGAAGTACTCGAATCCGAAGGACGAGCACAGGTGGTCGAAACCGCTGAAGCCGTATCTCTCAACGAGAAAGGCGAGTTTCAGGTGAGGGGCATACTCCCGCGTCCTGAGAAGGGAAAGGGGATTGAAGGAGGAGATGAGGATGCGCTCATCGACGCGGTACTGACGAACCAGCGAGGCGACCTTCTCTTCCAGACCGGGATAGTAGATGGCCGCAGATTTTATCTCGATGTTCGTGATGATATCTTTGGTACGGACCCATGAGAGGTATTCACTCAAAAGAGGAATCGGGTGGTTACCGACTTGTGTGTACGGAAGACTGTCATAGCTGACATCCTTAAGGAGAGCCTTCGTTCCCGTGACTCTCTCGAGGTTCTCGTCATGGAAGATGACCACCGATCCATCGCTTGTCATCTGAACGTCAAGTTCTATCCCGTCGCTTCCGGCCTGAATGGCTTCCTCGAAGGCGATCATCGTATTTTCCGGGTATTTCCCGCTGTAACCTCTATGTGAATAAATGAGCATCACTATACCTCTTTACCTAGAGTGTAGTGATGCCCGGCCCATCGTGTCAAATGAGTATTCTATGAGTACAGAGGTGTTTCACATTTTTCGCGAGCTCCTCAGCTCACGAGGTTGACGGGGTTGCCGGCAATGAACTGCTTCAGGTTGTCCACGGCGATTCCCATCAGGCGTTCTCTACTCTCTTTCGGCGCCCAGCTGATATGGGGCGTGATGAGGCAGTTTCTT
>JAFGUP010000074.1 GCA_016938475.1 Sphaerochaetaceae bacterium | reverse complement strand
GATCCCTTGATCGGATGCGCTGAGTTCTGCTTCAATATCTCGGATAGGAGTCCTTTGAAGTGGTCTTTGTTTCGCGACACCCGACCTCGACCTGGAAGGATCTCGTGGGTGCAGACCTCCTCTGACCCGACAACGACGGTGAAGGACGTGTCAGATATCCGGAGAATGGAAGTCCTTCCCGCAAACCGATACGGCACCGAGTAGCGGTTGCCGAGATATGAGATGTATGCCTCTCTCGATATCTTTCTCGTCTCCTCCCTGACGTTGTGGTAAGGAGATGCTTGATCGATATTCTGGAGGTGAAGTGACTCCTCTTTGAAACGATCTTGTGGTATCTCGTGGGTTGTTCCATGGACCGTCGAGTTCACCCTGGATAGCCAACCTTGGAGCTGGGAATTGATATCTGAGAATGACCTGAACCTGCCTCCCATGAAGAAATCCCGCTTCACGAATCCCACCGAGTTCTCGATCTTTCCTTTCGTCTGAGGTCGATAAGGACGGCAAAGGCGGGGTACAAATCCGTAATGGGTGAAGAAGTCTTCGAACTTCGGATTCCAGTCCGAATCTGAGGATTTGAGTCCTCGTTTCAGAACGATCTGCTTCATGTTGTCGTACAGGATCTCATGGGTATAACCTCCAAGGTACTGGAACGCGTTAATGTGGCACTGGATCAGGGTGTGAACGTCGATTCTAAGGGTGAACTCGGCATACCTCATCCGGGAATAGCCGAGGACCATGGTAAAACAGTAGAGCTTTCTCCGAGAGCCGTCGATCTCGATATAACCGCATTCTGCCCAGTCGACTTGGGCTTGGACTCCGGCCTTCGTCTCGTAGCGATATACTGCAGGAATACCGGCCTTTGGTCTCGCATCTCTCACATAGTCTTTTACGATCGTATATTTGCCCGCAAATCCCTGTTCTTGGATCTCACGATAAATTCGAGCTGCTGTAAGGGGGTAGTCTTGAAGACGTTGATCTATGTACTCCTTGTAGTCGTCCAGTTTGCTCGGTCTCTTCGATCTCTTCTCTGATTTAGGAGGAACTTGAGAATGTATGTACTTGCGGACCGTTACCCGGCTATGACCTGTCTCTCTGGCGATCTCACTTATGCTCCAACCTTGGTTGAATAAATCTCGCAACACGAAGAACTCCTCCATGTCCAGCATCAGCACAACCCCTGAGTTTCAGCTCAGGGATTAGCAGGTGGACAGTTTTATTCCGCCATAATTGGACAGATTTAGACCGCCGTTGACACAAGAGGATCAGTAAGAAACGATCTCCGGTTGAAAGATGTTTCAGTGTCATAAAGACGGTAT
>JAFGUP010000073.1 GCA_016938475.1 Sphaerochaetaceae bacterium | reverse complement strand
TTCTTGGCCTTGGAAGAGTTGGGGTTGAGACCCATCGCCCAGTTCCACAGCCATGCGGTGTTGCTCTTCAGCTTGGCATGGGGAGCCAGAACGTAGCCCATCTTGCCCTGGACCTTCGAATCATCTGCTTCGAGGGGAGGTGCGATGGAGGTTGCATCGTAGTAGATTCCACAGTTGCCGCTTGCCATCAGTCCGATACATTCGTTGTAGGTGTAGCTGAGGATGTCAGCCTGTCCTGCTTCACGAAGGATCTTCTTGTACATGGCCCATGCTTCTCTCTGTTCGGGAGTGTCGATAGTCGCATTCCAATCCATATCGAAGAACCGACCGCCGAATGCGTTTACCATGGTGACGAAAGGAGCTCCGCTCATTCCCCAGCCGGGTGCTCCGCGCATGGTCATACCGACGATACCGTTGGCAGGATCATGAATCTTCTTTGCAAGTTCGTAGATCTCATACCAGGTTGGTTCTGCTGGCATGGTGAGTCCGTTCTTTTCAAACAGTTCTTTGTTGTACATGATGAACGAGCTTTCCCCGTAGAACGGCAATGCGTAGGATTCTCCGTCCAGGCTGAGTGACTGAGCCATTCCCTGAATCAGGTCATCTCTGTCGTACCAGGATGCTCTTTCAGCGCTGAGATCATCAAAGTAGGGTTCGAGGTTCTCGAGCCATCCGTTCCTTGCCCAGGTTGCTGCTTCGTAGGGGCCGAGATAGAAAATGTCGTAGGTCGTTCCACCGGTTGAAGCTTCGGTGGTCAGTCTCTGTCTCAGGTCGTTTTCGGGCAGCACCGAGATATTCACGGTTACACCTTCAGCGCTATACTCTTCCTGTGCGATCTTTGCCAGTGCCTGGCTCAGCGGGTTGTTTGCAAGTGCGATATTCACTTCCACAGGGCCTTCCGCAGCTCCCTGAGCGAATACCATCGAACCTGCGAACAGTGTTGCGATAAGTATCAGAACTAATACCTTTTTCATACGTTCCTCCTTAAAATTCTTACCGGTCAACGACCGGTGTTTCCTATAGTTAAATGCTTCCCCTGATGATTAGATGGGTCGATATGCGGATCTCTTGGTAGGAGTACTCCTCATCAGGGTTTTTTCTCAGCCGTTCCAGTACCAGGTTTCCGGCAACTTTTCCCATCTCATCCGGGTTCTGAGCGACGGCAGTGATGGCAGGAGAGGTCATCGTGAGCCAGAATTCATCGTCGAAGGTGATGAATGCAAGGTCCTCAGGTACCTTCAGGTTCGTCTCCTTTATGCAGGAGAAGATTCCTATCGTCCCCATATTATTACCGCTGAAAATGGCGGTGATATTATGGTTGCTCAACAGGTCGAATGTATGGTGATACATCGTCCCGTGCTTCAGAATCCTCTGTGAACCGCTCGAGTGACTTCCGAATCTGATGTAATTCGCATTGATGGGTATCTGGGCCTCTTCAAGTGCTCTGGTATAGCCCTGAAGCCGTTCGAGCATAGTCGAATCCCGTTTTTCTCCCATGAATGCGATATTCCTGTGCCCCCTCTCTGTCAGCGCCTTTACCGCTTCGTAAGCTCCCTGCTCATTCGTTGCCAGTATGAGATCACTCACAAACCCTTCCGGCCGCCTGTCAATCATAATTGCCGGTATCGGATTGTTAGCAAGAAGCAGTGAGAGGTAGGAACAGTCCTCTGTCGTCGGTGCGATAACCAGTGCATCAACTGCCTGAGCGATCAGATTCTTTACGTTCTCTATCTCTATCTCTTTCTGCTCTTTGCTGTCGATCAGGATCAGGCTGTAACCGGCAGCTGCAAGCTGAGCCTCAAGGCCCATTGCTATTTCCTGGAAGAAGTAGTTTCCAAAATCACTGACAACGAACCCGATCAGCTTGCTTTCTCCCTTTCTCAGGTTCCGTGCCAGAGGGTTTACCTGGTAGTTCAGTTTTCTCACAGCATCCATGACCCGTTTCTCAGTCTCGGGTCTCACCCGCTTTGTTCCGTTGAGAACATAACTGACAGTCGCTATGGAAACCTGTGCCAGATGTGCTACTTCCTTGATAGAAGATTTCACCGGCTACCTCCCCTTCTTCTGATTAGGATCATAGGCCCCCCATATGGTGCCGTCAAGAAAAACTATAGGTTAAATTTTCACTTAAACGAATAACCTGTTATTGGTTTAACCTGTATAAACATTATTTAAAGACTAAATATGCATATTTTTAATCATTTTATAGTAGTTAAACGTTTTTCTAAAATGATTTTTTAACCGCATCTGAGAGTGTGTTTGACAGAGTGAATCAGGATGAAACGGGCAAAAAAAAGAAGAGCGCAGGCTCTTCTTCATCTGGCAGTACGCAGGTCAAAAGGCTGCCTCACGGTACTGTGAAGCATAGAGTACATACCGCTCTCCATTGTCCCGGATCCTCTCGACCTCCTCATCGCTAAGTTCCCTGATAACCCTCGCAGGACTGCCGATGATCATGGAGCGGGAAGGGAAGGACTTTCCGGGAGTGACGAGAGATCCTGCTCCGACGATCGATTCGTCACCTATCACAGCACCATCCAGGATGATAGCACCCATCCCGATCAGGCAGGTGTCCCCGATGGTGCAACCATGGATGATCGCTCCGTGACCGACAGTGACATTCTTTCCGATGCTCGTGGGAAGGTCTGTGTTCACATGGACAACGCTGTTGTCCTGAATGTTCGAGCCTTCACCCACGGTGATCGACGCCATATCACCCCGGACCGTTACATGAGGCCAGAGGGAGGTGTTGTCAGCGAGCGAGACCTCGCCTATAATGACTGCCGAGGGTGCGACATAGGCAGATTCGCTGATATGTGGTGTATGCTCATTGTATGTTTGTATCATATAGACCTCCGTACGCGTCTGAGTATACGGTAATGTGGGGATTAGGTGTAGGGGGGAGCTAAGATGAAGCGGAACAGGGCGAATCGAAATATTGTGGTCAACTACCTGTTTGTCTTTTTCATGTCTCTTGATTTCACTCATGGCATCATCATCATCTACCTCACAACGGTAAAAGGGTTCTCGCTTCTCGAGGTGGGTATCATGGAAGGATTCTACCATGTCGCGAGTTTCCTCATGGAGATCCCTACCGGGGCCATCGCTGACGTATGGGGACGGAAGATGAGTCGTATCATAGGGAGGGCCCTCGGTATCGGTGCATTGTTTACCGCACTGTACGGAGATACGATGCTGGTGCAGACCCTCGGATTCATGCTGATCGCACTCTCGAACAACCTCGAGTCGGGTGCGGGAGATGCTCTGGTCTACGATACTCTGGTCAGTGTCGACGCCGTCGACACCTATATGAATGTGGCAGGCAAACAGGAACTGACTTTCCAGGTGGCAAGCATCGCAGCCTTTCTCGCCGGGGGAATGCTGGCAAGTATCAGCTACCCCATCACCTTCGGCCTCTCTGTTGTCAGTTGTGTCCTGGCTATCATAAGTGCATTGTTTCTTACTGAGATAACGATTGAGAAGAAAGAGGCCTTCTCCCGCTCTCTTGCCCGGGAAATCAGGAAGTACCGGGATCATATCATATCGAGCATACAAGTCTTTCATAAGGATATCAGGGTGCTCTTTCTCATGCTGATCAGTGAAGGGTTCTTTACGGTTGTCGTCGTCTCCTTCTTCTACCTGCAGAGTCACTGGACTGAACAGGGGTTTTCTCAGAGAACTATCACCACGGTCTTCGCAGTAAAAGGCGTGCTTGGAGGCGTTGCAGCCTTCCGCTCTGCGGTGATAGAGAAGCGCCTGGCACGGAAGTGGACCTTGCTCATCATCATCCTGAGTCCGGTGATTGCCCTGTGGGGAATTGCACTGACCCCCTACTCGTTCTTCTTCTATATACTGCTCGGACCGGTGGAAGGGTATCTCATCGCAGCCATGGGGACCTATATCAACGAACTTATCACATCGAAGGAGCGAGCTACAGTCCTCTCGATGCAGTCGATGATCTTCAGTGTCATCATGATTCTCATGTTCCCCGCCTTCGGTGCTTTCGCCGATGCCACGGGCACTGATACTGCCTTCCTTCTGTTCGCTGCCGTGATAAGTTTCCTAGCCCTGTTTGCTTTTTTCCGTCTCGTGCCGCCACTCACCACGAAATGACTTGCTAAAATTTCAACCTTGGGCAAAACTGTTGAAAAAGATCAGGAGGATAGGAACATATGCATGCAGGAATAGATATCGGCACCACTCACATCAGCGCCATGGTGGTGGATGTCAACGGGAAACGACTTATTTCCTCTCAGTCCTTTGATAACAGGCGAATAGCGAGTTCTTACCCTCTGATGTACGAGCAGGATCCCGTGGCGATCGAGAAGACGGTACGACACATCATCGACACTCTGCCCGGACCGATAGATTCCATCACACTCACCGGTCAGGTTCATGGTATCACCTACTATGATGCGCAAAATGAAGCGGTATCGGGCCATGCGACGTGGTTGGACAGAAGGAGTGAGATGCTCTACAAAGGCAGAGTGATCGAGGAGCTCTTTCAGCAAGAGTATGGAACTCGTCTGCCTGCAGGATATGCCTTTCTCACACACTATGCAAACACTCTGCTCGATTTGGTCCCATCCCGCGCAGTCGGCTTCTGCGGTATTCTCGAATATATCACGGGGCGCCTTGTAGGGTGTCCCCTGAGCGCCAGCGAGGCAAGCTGTCTCTCTCCTATGGGGCTCTTTGACCCCGTCTCGAAGTCTTTCGACAGGGGCGTCGTTGATGCCCTGCTCGGATCTTCGCTGTCAACGGTACGGGAACCTTCTCAGCCGTTCGCCATCGCCGGTATGACCGGGGAGGGAATTCCCGTCCTCTATCCTGTCGGTGATAACCAGGCAGGATTCTTCGGTCTCGTGAAGGAGGATGCGGGGGCTACGATGGTGAGTATCGGCACGAGCGGTCAGATCTCCTATCTATCGGATTCAACTGAAGTAGCAGAGGGGATGGAACTCAGAAACCTTCTCGACGCAGGGTATATTCATGTCGGGGCGACGCTCACCAGCGGGAAGGCGTATGAGAACCTGAAGAGCTTCTTCGAATCTGTCTATACAGGTCTTACCGGCCAGAGCCTTGCCTCTGAACAGGTCTTTGACATGATGAAGAAGGCCGCAGATGATGATGTCTCGCAAGAGAAGATCACCTGCCGCCCACTGTTTGCCGGAACACGGGCGGACAGCACGGTTAAAGGTTCGTACGGAAATATCACCCTGAACAACTTCACGATGGCTCAGATGGTGAATGCCACGGTGGATGGTATTATCCAGGAACTCAGGGCTTTCATCTCAGGTGAATCCATCTCCGAGCTTGTCGCTACCGGAAGTGCCGTAAGAAAGAACCATCTGTTCAGAAGAAGTATGGAACGCCTGTTTGGTACAGAGGTCTACGTCTCTGATATAGATGACGGTGCTGCCTTTGGCGCTGCCTTGATCGGTGCCATCGCCACTGGTGCAGTGCCGAGGAAGGATAAAGATGCGATTATTGAACTGTTCAGGTCTGTATCGAAATGAGAGATCTTCTTTTTTATGTACCCTGAGGGTTTCTATGATATACTTCAGAAGGGGGTAGTGGACATATGCCGTACTCAGAACACAGAAGACATACACTGGATTCGATCGAGCAGGAGGTTGAGTCCCTTCGTGTGCAGTTGGAGAAAAAACGTGAACAGCGGGATGAACTGAACCAGGAACTCCTGTCCATCGGTTCCCATAGAAGTGAAGGTGTTGATCTTGTCGAGCTCGTTCGTACGTCCGAACGGTTGGAAAAGCAGCTGAGCGAAGTGCAGATTGATATGCAGCATATCGATACGAGAATCTGGAGGCTCCGTCACAGAGCTGAGAGGCTGAGGCACAACAGTTACTAGGGAGAGTGCATGACCGATACAATCGAGTTCGTTCCCATTGCAAAAGCCTTTTCCCGTATCGGGGTCTCTGTTCATTCAGTTTTTCCGGACTCTACGATCGCAGAAGCTCTGTATAGCGGGTATTCCTGGCATGTCTCCAAAGGAGAAGGGATGATCGTGATCCATGCGGTACCCTCCGAAGGGAGTCTTTCAGGGAAGGGATGGGAACAGTGGTTTGCTTCCGGCGATTGTGAGCCGGTCCATCAGGTGCTGTTCCTTCAGAAGCCAGAAGTTCCATTTCACTCCGTACTTGATACATCCCTGATGGATGCTTCACTCCTGCCTCATGCGATACCTCAGGGTTCCTGGTATGTGGTGAAACTCGAATCCACTATGGGGTGGGAGTTTGTGAATCTGACAGAGAGAGGGTAGGTCATGCACGTTAAGGTTATCGGGATCACAGGGGGGTCAGGTTCAGGGAAATCGACCATTGCACGAAAGATACGGGAAGTGGTGAGTGAATTTGTCTTTATTCCTCAGGACAACTACTATAATAGTGCCAGCTACATCAGTAACGAGAATATCACGGCATATAATTTTGATCACCCCGATGCATTTGACACGGATCTGCTCGTTTCTCACCTGAAAGATCTGAAGGAAGGTCGGTCAGTCAAGATGCCTCAGTACGACTTCGTCCATCATCGAAGGAAGGATGAATATCTGGAAGTCTGCGCGAAACCCCTTGTGATCATAGAAGGTTTGATGATCCTCTACGACAAGAGGGTGCGTGATCTGATTGACCTGAAACTCTACGTTGACACTCCGGATGACATCAGGTTCATCCGAAGGCTTCAGCGCGATATAAGCGAGCGGGGAAGGACGGTGCAGTCGGTTATCACGCAGTATATGGATGTCGCGCGTCCGGGACATTTCAACTTCATCGAACCGACGAAAGAATATGCCGATATCATCATACCTGAAGGTGGTCACAACGAGAATGCACTCAAAGTACTTATCTCGTTTGTGAAGGAGATAACGAGTTGATGCTACTTGGTTTTTTTTCTTCCATGCTTGAAGAATATGCGGTAGGGAGTGAATAGAGTATCCTTTGACCACTGTTCAGGTACAGGGTCGTGTCCGCCGTAGAAAAGAGTGTGGTGACACCGGAGAATGCGGAGTGTCCCGAGTGTGAACCCTTTGAGGATGCCATGGTTTCTGACCGCATTGACCATGTACGAAGAGCAGGATGGATCATAGATGCAGGATGGAGGCAGGTGAGGACTTATGAAGAACCGGTAGAAATGAACCGGTAGAAGTGCTGCTTCCTTGAGCCCATGATGGATACGTTTCAGAGTCTGTTTCACCAGTACGACTATAGACCAATACCGGGAACGTTTCAAGAAATTGTGATAAGTGTATGAAAGGGCTTTGACGAAATGAAAAGTATTTGCTATAGTATGGCGTCGAAGAATATACAGCAAATCACGGAGGAATAAAAATATGGCAGGTCCTGTATCAAAGAACGCACGAAGAAGTGGTGCTAAGATTCTCACAAGTCGCTGGGGCGGTACTATCAAGATGAAATCAGTCTTCGAAAACGGTAAGCTCAAGCACGTGGCGTACTGCGAAAAGAGCGGTAATACCGCGCGTAAACCCAAAGATCTTATGTAGATGCCTTCCGGCATTTTCTAATCGTGCTCCATATAAAAACCCATGCGTATAAGGCATGGGTTTTTATATGGAGCTTGTCTGAATCCAGGAATCGTGTACTGTATATTGATATTCAGAAAGAGTTTATAAATAAATTTTTGATTATCTGAGATATATTGAAGAAAAAGAATTGGAAAAATAGAGGATTTCCTAGTATATTTATTCTGTATGATGTCCGGAATGAAAGGACGATACGTTGGAATTGTCTCAGGAACATGTTTTTTCATG
>JAFGUP010000072.1 GCA_016938475.1 Sphaerochaetaceae bacterium | reverse complement strand
GATGAATGTGGACAGAAAAGAAAAAACAAAATCAGCTCAGATAGCTGAACGCATTGAGAAGAGGATACTCGAGAAACAGTATATGACAGGTGATCCCCTTCCGAGTCAGCAGGAGCTTGCAGATGAATTCAACGCGAGTTCCCGTTCTGTTCGAGAAGCTTTCAAGCACCTCGAAGCAAAAGGTCTTGTTGATATAAGTCAGGGAAGACGTGCTACAGTGAAGACGAACAATCTTGATCAGTTCGTTGCTTCTCTCTCTTCTGCGCTGATATCGAGCCATCATACTGATAAAAAACTTCTGCTTGACCTCATGCAGGTAAGGATTACTGTGGAAGTGTCTGCTGCAAGGGAGCTGAGTCGCTCCGATAACCGGCACCTCCTCGTAAAGGCGCTTGATAACCTCACGACGAAGATGGAGTCGCTGCTGCCTCGACTGCAGGCCGGTGAGAGTGAGGCTTTCAAAGCCTGGCAGGGGTACGACTTCACCTTCCACAAAACGCTTATCGACTCGAATGAGAACGTCATTCTGACAGCTATCTATGAGAATCTCTCTCCGATGCTCTACCAGACGATGGACAAGATTACAAGCACTTCAGGTGAGCTTGAGAAGAGTACCCGTGAACACCGGTATCTCGTAGAATCTCTTCAGAACGGACAGACCGACCTTGCCGTCGCACTGACCCTCGTTAATCTCACAGCCCTCAGGGGAAAACTCGAAGCGACAAACGTCTAACAGCCTTCTTCCGGTGACATGAGTTCGATAATTTTTTACCAACTCATGTCACTAGAAACAAAAACACTACCAAGATACTTGCAATTTATGAGAAAAAGGTATACATTATAGGAGTAATACCCGTTTTCTTGTGTCATTTATTATAATATGTCTGACATAAGTTGATGTAGAGGAGGCTAGAAGTTGGAATCCATTGACCATGTATCGCAAAAAGATTTACGTGGCAGGACCAAATCAGCGCGCATAGCAAATTATCTTGAAGAACTTATACTTACAAAAAAATTGCGTGAGGGAGAGTTGCTCCCTGCCCAGAACGAAATAGCAGAATCCTTCGGCGCCTCGAGCAGATCAGTGCGTGAAGCATTCAAAAACCTGGAGGCCAAGGGCCTTCTCAGTATTTCTCAGGGTAGGCGGGCCAGTGTAAAGTGCAATAATCTTGATCAGTTTGTTGAATCCCTTACGAGCAGTATTCTGAGAAGTGGATCCAGTGATACGAAACTGCTTCTTGATCTCGTAAGTGTGAGAACGACAGTGGAAGTATCCGCTGCAAGAGAGTTCTCGAGAAATCCCCGGCGCAAAGAAGTGGTTCGCGACCTCTCAGAAATTCTCAGGAGAATGAACTATATTCTCCAAGACCTTGCCGAAGGTGAGAGAGATGCGATTGAGATGTATAGAAACTATGAGACGTCATTCCATAAGATCCTGATCCGTAGTAACGGAAATATCATACTGGACGCTATCTATGAGAACCTGGCACCACTGCTTGATGAGGTGCTTCTCTATTCGGCGATTCAGGGTGAGGATTTCGAGAAGAAGGTTCGTGAGTATGAGTACATCGTAGAAGCTCTGGAGCAGGGACAGACAGACCTTGCAGTAGCTCTCGTTCTGGTCAGTCTGACCGACGTGAAAAGCAAGATCGAGATGTATACTGCACGGGACGAGGCTAAATTTTCCTTTGCGTAACTGCTGATGAGATTCTGTTATCCCAAAGAAACGGCCGGTTCATGGTTTGAGCCGGCTGAATTTTAAGTATGACATGCCGAATAAAGGACGTGGAGCAAATCTGAGAGAGAAAGATGTGTTGCCGGGAAGCTGTATATGATCCTGACCCCAGCAGAAGGATGAAAGACGCATTTTTTTTGTGTTGTTATATTGTTACAACGATGCAATATTAAGGTAGTTGCCGGTACGCGATTATTGTTATATAGTTAAGTAAACTGGGAATTTTCAGAGTGCCAGTTTCGGATGTAAAGAAAATCCATAACGAGGGTATAGAAACATGCTGAACAGATCAAAACTTTCACCGCCGATGTATTTGCAGATAGCTGATAAATATGCCAAAGATATCGAAAAGAAAGTGTACGTCTGCGGTGATATCATTCCGAGTGAGAATCAGATCTCTAAAGAGTATGAGGTAAGTCGTACAACGGCGCGGCTGGCATTGATCGAGCTGGAGAATATGGGATATGTAGACCGGAAGAGGGGTAAGGGAACGCAGGTGATAAAGGGGAAACTGGACGAACAGCTGAAAGAGATCACCAGCTTCACTGATGAGATGAAACAGAACGGCGTTGAGATGATAACTTCTTTCTGTGACATCAAGATGATTCTTCCTACTCAATCAATCGGCGGGTTGCTGGGTTCTGATTCAGACGGAAACATCTTCAAGATGGAGCGAATCAGGATGGCGCAGAACAAGCCTGTCGTGTATTCTATAACATATCTGAATATTGAAGGCCTCTCCATGGATATAAAAGACTATGAAGATTCATTATATCGATACCTGAAAACAGAGATGAATATCATAATCACAAAGGCTGAAGACCAACTGGAGGCCGTACTGGCCGATCAGATATTGGCGAAATATCTCGCAGTAAAAACTGGTTCTCCGATATTCATGCGCAAGAGGAAGGGGTATAGCCAGTACAATATGCTTGTGGAGTATTCTGTATCGTATTACCCGGGTGAGCGGTATCAGTACTCTGTTGTTCTGTAACCTGTTGTGAGGTGTTGTCCTCTGCCGGTCTATCTATCCATTCTATGAGCAGCCACCGTGCTGTTAGTCTCCTGAAGTCGGGACCTTAGTATCCTTTTTCTCAACAAATATATGTCCTCAAATCCCAAGGGCTTTCCGGTTTGAGATCTTTTCGCTTTCGCTGAGAACTGCTTGAAAATTTTCCTTGACAACCCAATGAGGAGCCTGTACTATCTGATTGTATTGTTACAACAATACAACGTTCATACATATAGAAGAAAAGGAGAGATAGAATGAAAAAAATTATGTGGTTGGTAGTGTTGCTGAGTGTTTTCATGGCAATGGCTGTGTATGCAGGAGCTGCCAGTGAAGTGAATACCTTGGAGGAAAGCGCAAAGAAAGTTGTGTTTTGGAATGACAAGCTGAACGACGTGGTTCAGGCTCAGGCAATATTGAAGCCCTGGCAGGAATCTTTCGGCGGAACAATAGAGAATAATCCTTACGCTGATAATGCTGCCTATAGAACTGCTGTGAGTCAGTCCATCGACAGCAGTTCAGCTCCGAACCTGTTTACCTGGTGGAGTGGGAACCAGCTTGAATCACTAGCAACAAGTGATAAACTCATGGTGCTTGATGATGTGTGGGAGGATATCGTCGACATGGGCGTCTCCGAAGATATCAAGGCCGCATTGTCCTACAATGGGCATGCGTATGCTGTGCCCTTCAGTGTCTTGAACACAGTTCTGCTCTATAACACGGAAGCCTTCAAGAAAGCCGGTATCCATGAGGTTCCCTCGACGTTCGACGAATTCCTGGTGGCATGTGAAAAGTTGAAGAGTGTAGGTATAACACCTATCGGACACCGAAACAATTCCTGGGCGAGTTTCGTCTGGTTCCAGGCAATTATCGCTGCATATGATCCGGATCTCTATCTGGGGATCTGTGACGGATCTGTTTCATATACTGATCCCAGAATGTTTAGGGCAATGGAAGTCTGGAAGGCTATGATAGACAAGGGATACTTCGCAGAGCCTGTGCTTGATACAGATAATTTCCGAAGATTCGCACAGAGTGGAGTCGGGATGATCCTTGATGGACAGCATCAGGTGCCGAAACTGAATAACGACTACGGCCTCACATCGGGTGAAGGGCTGGATGCCTTTGTTCTTCCGAGTATGACCGGGGCTAAGGATGTTCTGTTCTTTGAGGTTTCTCCAATGGTGTCACCGAAAGCAGCTCAAAACCCGGAAGAGACCAAGGACATGATTCGCGCTTTTTACACTGAGAAGACTCAGGCAGCAACGCTGGATGCAAGAGGAATTCTCCTTATCTCATCAATCCCGGTGGAGGATCCGACTTTGAGTAAGATCAACGCGATGACCTCTGATAGTGATTCGTATCTATCCGTATTGAGATTCTATGAAAATACTCCGGCCGGGCTGAGAGATTATGTAATCACGGAGATGTCCAAGTTCATGTCAGGAGTTGCTACCGTGGAAGGAACCCTGAATGCATGTGCGAAGGAAGCTGTTAAATATTTTAAATAGGTTTTCTGTACAGAAAGATTAAATGGAGGCTGTGGTCTGACAGCCTCCTGAAAAAAGGCAAAACCCTTGAACAAGCATACAACGTTTTTGCTGGACATAAGCAGGAAGAGAGACTATCTGTATCTTCTTCCTGCTGTAGTCCTTGTAGTCGGCTTTTTTGTAACATCCATCGGTTATACCGTGGTTTTAAGTTTTTTTTCCTGGGATGGAGTATCGGAAAAGGTCTTTATTGGTGTTCAGAACTATACTGATATCTTCAATGACAACAACTTCTGGATATCGGTAGCAAATACAGTCTATTGGGTTGTATTTTCATTGCTGTTGAATCTAGTGCTGCCGCTGGTGCTGGCGATCCTGATTGTCCAGAGCGTTAACTCACCCCTTTTCAAGAACATATTCTATTTCCCCGCAACCCTGTCAGGTACTGTTGGCGGTCTGATTATGGTGGCAATGCTTTCCACCTACGGTATTCCTCAGCTCTTCGGTCTGGTCGGATTTGAAAAAATGGTCAGAGACTGGTTGAGTGTTCCGGTAGTGAATACCTTTGTCATGATCTTCATGCAGACTTGGCGAGGTATAGGTGTCAACCTTCTGTTATTCATCGCAGGACTCAGGCATCTGGATAGGGCTCCCATTGAAGCTGCTCAGATCGAAGGAGCTTCCAGAGGTTGGCTGTATATGAAGGTGATCTTTCCAGCTCTTTCGTCCACGACCAAAGTTGTGTTACTCATGTCTCTGGTAAACAGTTTCAAAGTGTTCGATATTATCTGGATCATGACAAAGGGCGGTCCATACAGATCCTCCGAGACACTGGCCTTGAGTATGTATATCGAATCCTTTGTACGAAACAACTATGGTGTAGGTGCTTCTGTTGCAATCCTTCTGACCTGTATCATTTTGATTGCAGCGTATTTCAATCTCAGAAATACCTTTAAATCGGAGTAATGCGATGAGTGACAAAATGTTAACAGTAAGCAGCAGAAGAAGCAGGGTCCTCATAAATTCCGTGCTCGTCGTATTCAGTTTTTTCTGGATATTCCCCGTCATCTTTGCCCTGCTTGGAATCATGAAGTCAAAGAAGGTCTATAATCTCACGAACTTCTGGGAGTTTGCCCCCGATATTCAGCTCCTTGAGAACTACAGGTTTATCGTTGAGTACAGCAATATCCTGCAGGGGATGATCAACAGTCTTTTCTATGGAGCGGTCGGGGCCCTGATAGCAGTCATCTTTTCAATGATGGCAGCCTATGCATTGGCTAAACTCAGGATAGGTCACAGGATGTTCTGGTTCATGCTGATATATAGCGGCACGATATTTCCTTTTCAGCTCTACCTGATTCCTGTGTTTAAGGCCTACCAGCGTGTTGGTCTGTATGACACCCGGGTCGGAATGATGCTGTTCTACAGTGCGATATGTATTCCCTTTGCGATGTTCGTGTTGAGAAATTTCTTCATAGGGGTATCTGACGAGATCATGGAAGCAGCCCGGATAGATGGTGCAGATAACTGGAAGATTCTATGGAGAATCCTCTTCCCGATGGCAAAACCCTCGATTTCGGTCGTTCTGTTAACTCAGTTTGCTTTTTCTTATAACGATCTCATGTTCGGTATCACGTTCACGACATCGAGTGGTATAAAGCCCATCATGGCCACTATATCGACCTTTCAGGATCATATACCGGCAATGTTGCTTGCCTGTATCATCGTCTCGATTCCGAGCGTACTCCTTTATTCGTTCCTGAATAGGAACTTTGATGAAGGGATTGCATACACAAGCAAGTAAGGCTTTGATGTAGGAGAATTCCATATGAAGAAAATGCTTGTCATTCATCACTCACATACAGACATCGGGTATACCGAACCTCAGGAGAGGATTGAACTATATCATGCGACCTTTATTACCCAGGTCATCAGGATTCTGGATGATTTGCATGCAGGAAGGCTTGCCGGATGTGAAGGCTTTAAGTGGCAGTGTGAGAATCACTGGCAGGTTGAGAATTTCTATTCCTGTGCAACTGAAGAGCAGAAGAGATCTTTCGAGAACTACATCAGGTCGGGGGAAATCGGCCTTTCTGGCAACTATCTGAATATGACTGAACTGATCGATGCCGATATCCTGGACTCGAGGATTGCGAAGGCTGCTGCGTATGCTGAACGAATTGCCTATCCTATTCAGAGTGGCATGTCGGCAGATGTCAACGGGTATGCTTGGGGCTATGTTGACGCACTTCATGATAACGGCGTGGTGAATATGTATTGTGCCCTACACTCCCACCACGGTATGTTTCCGCTTTCCATGAAACAGACACCGTTCTATTGGAAAGGACCAAAGGGGAACAGCATTCTGATGTGGTCCGGAGAGCACTATCACTTCGGGAATGAACTGTTTCTCGCTCCGTTTGCCGGAACCAGTTATATGATATACGATGAAATCAGGGATATGGCTCACCATGGTCCTCTTATCGGGACCGGCGGCAGAATAGAAGGATTCTGCTCGGTTGAAGCTCAGAGGGCTGCGCAAGAGAAGCTCGAACTCGAGTTTGCTCAGATACGGATTCGGCGGTACGTCGAGAATCTCGAGAATGAAGGATATCCCTTTGATTTCATCCCTGTTCTCGTTTCAGGCTGCATCACCGACAATGCACCTCCACAGGCATTGATTGCCGGTAGAATTCGAGATCTGAATCAATTGTTCGAAGGTGAGCTGGAAATCAGCATGGTGACTCTTGACCATTTTTTTCATGCAGTTCGAAATAGCAGTGTTGAGATTCCAACCTACTCAGGAGATTGGACTGACTGGTGGGCAGACGGAGTTGCTTCTACTCCTCTTGCGACAAAAGTCTGCAGAGAGGCACAGAGGAAATACAGCCTGTGCAGGAAACTCGATTCGGAGAGGGAACGCGGTGATGCAGCCCTTGTTGAAGCCGCTGCAGAGTATGTGATGCTGTTCTGTGAACATACATGGGGATACACATCCTCAGTCGTGGAGCCCTGGAACAGTCTTGTCGCAAGTCTTGAGAAGAAGAAGGATGCATACGCAGCCAATGCGCACACTGCGATTTCGAAAAACCTCGACACCATTTTAAAGACATTTGGAGAAAAACCTATTGAAGCTTCAAGAAAACAGATCTACAGAGCAATTAACCCTCACAGTGTTCCCGTGAGAATGCCCATCAAGGTGTATGTCCGTTTCTGGGAAAACATTGACGGGATGCCTGTGGATCTGGCTGCAATCATTGAAGCATACACGGTGGAGGGGGATGAACTCCTTCCTTCTCAAAGCCATAGCGTGATACGTGCAATTGAACTGGAAGTTATGCTCGATCTCCAGCCGGGGGAGGCAAAGGATTTTTATATCAGGCAAGGGTATCGAAAGGGAGGCACAGCACTTAATCATGCATTCAAAGGAGCCGATGGAGTAGAGGATGTTGTCAAAGGCAGCAGATATTGCGTGTCTCCCTGTATGGTGGAGACAGATACCTTCAAGGTCCTCTTTGATCAGGAGACAGGGATATCTTCCATCTATGACAAGGTGCATGACCATGAACTCGTTGCGAGTGGTTCGGCCGGAGCCTTCAGCGGAATCCATGAAATAACCCCGATGGGAAGGAATCCGAAGGAAGTCAGAAAGGCCATGGGACGCAACAGGTCCTCCATCGCAACCAGACGATCCGTTTCCAGGCTGAGCGATGTGGAGATCCTCGATAACGGTGGGCTGTATGTCCATGTGAAGATCTCCTACGAACTTGCCGGATGCAGGTTTTACAGTTTGTACCTGAAGATATATCGACACATCTCTTATATTGATGTGCGGGTAGTCGTACACAAGGAAACTACCTGGGAACCAGAGAACCTTTATGTGGCACTGCCCTTTGTCACCGATGGTGATAATGAGACCTATGTGGAGAAAACCGGTTGCTTCATCAGACCAGGCATCGACCAGCTGCCGGGGACCTGTCAGGATTTCTATGTGATACAGAGCGGGTTGTACAGGAAAGGAAAGCGGTTTGATGTGTTGATTGGGACGAAGGATGCTCCGCTTCTCTCTTTCGGGGAACGGGGGGTGAAGCCTGTTGAACTCTGTGATTGCAGCAATACAGCCCTGAATCGGTCTACTCCCTATTCCTGGGTGATGAACAATTTCTGGGAAGTCAACTTCAAGGCTGATCTGGGCGGGTTCCATGAATTCAGGTATTCACTTTTTGTCGGGAAGCAGGAGGATGTATCGGCAGCCTTCGCCATTTTAAACACAATCAATGAGGAATTGTTGGGGTTTAACATATGAATATTCTCATGGACATCGGGGGGAAAGGCATTAAAGCCACGTACGAGTATCAGGGTACTATTGACTTTTATTTCAATCAAATGCCCTCTTTGGCCACAGAGGACAGGACCACGATTATTCAGAATCTGTGTCAGCTGGTTTACACTGTCTGGGAAAAAGCAAACTATCAGTCTGGTGTCCAGGCCGTGAATCGGATATCGATGGCGTTTCCCGGACCGTTTGACTATGCGAGAGGGATCTGCAGAATCCGGGGTCTCAGCAAGTACGATAGTATCTTTGGTATGGTCATTCCGGTAGCGATGAAACAGGGTTTTGAACGTTTGGGGTATCAATGTGCAGTTGATGCAGAGTATCGGTTTCTGCATGATGTCGAAGCCTATGCTGCGGGGGTAAGTAGGACCTGTAATCTTGTGAACAACAGAGCTCTGTATCTCTGCATAGGAACCGGAGCAGGATCGGCTTACTCGGTAAATGGCAGGATTGTGAAAGAGGGAGAAGGTGTTGCCGAATCCGGTTGGTTCTACAATCGTCCGTTTCTGGATGCGACGATAGATGATTATATCAGTGTGCGGGGGATAATGAGTTTGGCAGAAACCTATTTGGGAAAGGCATTAGACCCTCTTGAACTTTCAATACTCGCCGAAAACGGCGACCCACAGGCCATCACCGTCTATCATGAATTCGGAATAAAGCTGTACCGGGCGATGAGACCACTTATCGAAGAATTTCGAGCGGATACCTTTGTGCTTGGCGGTAATATCAGCAGATCCGCACACCTCTTTATCGACGAGTTGCAGCAGTACATGAATGCAGTCCATGCCAGGCTGATTATTGAAAGTAATACTTCACACATGACATTTATTGGTCTTGCCTCAATGGATCCCATGACCTGAGCGTCCAGCACTGTGAAGAACTGAACATTCTCAATGTGAGAATCATCCTCTGTGGAATACAGATGATGACACCAAAGAACGGAGGAAGCTAATGGGATACCTGCTTTTTACAAGTGAATTTGAGACATCGCCAGAAGTAAGGATTGATGGATATGCCGCCTTTCAAGGCTATACGGATATTGTCAGGCAATTCGAAGATACATTGATACTGACGGTCGACTGTTACCCGGGAGTTCATGATGACGAGGTCCTCAATGCCATAGCAGAGGGGTATTCTCCTGACCTGATCATACACATGAAAGATATTTTTCTCCCTGGAGAACAGATTTTGGGTATTATGAGGCCTTTCCTTACCGATGATCGGGTGAGAGGTGTCATGTATCATGGCGGGGTAATCGATTTCATTGACAGGTCTAGACTCAATGAGGCTCGGAAGCAGGTCGAGAACTGCTCAGGGAAGGTGCTGATCTACGGATTCGCTGCGGCTCTGGTTACAAATGAAGGTACTCTGGTCTATGCGGATCTGGCCAGATGGGAGATTCAGTTAAGGTATAGAACAGGTATGCCCAACTATAAACTGCAGAATCATGACGAAGAATTCCTGAGGAAATACAAATGCGGATTTTTCGTGGAATGGAGAATTGCGGACAAGCACAAAGCGACGCTCTATGACCGGATGGATTACTACCTTGATACAAATGAGGCTCAACATCCCAGGATGGTAGAAGGCGATGGATTCCGGAATGCGCTGATCTCTCTGACCGCTCGACCCTTCAGTCTTGTCCCCTATTTCGATCCGGGAGTGTGGGGAGGTCAGTGGATGAAGGAGGTCTGCCATCTGGATCCTTCCCAGCCGAATTATGCATGGGCTTTTGTTGGTGTTCCAGAAGAGAACAGCCTCTATCTAAACTTCGGTGGCATACGGATTGAATCACCTGCAATGAATCTGACGAAATACAGGCCGGAAGAGTTTCTCGGGAAAAAGACCTTTTCCCGATTTGGAGCTGAGTTTCCGATCAGGTTCGATTTCCTTGATACTATGGATGGGCAGAATCTGAGCCTGCAGGTGCATCCGACAACAGAATATATCGTGAATACCTTCGGAATGACGTACACTCAGGATGAAAGCTACTATATCATGGATGCAAAAGACGATGGTGCCGTGTATCTTGGTTTCAAGGAAGGCATTGATCCGAAAAAGTGCATTGCTGATCTGAAAACCGCAAGCACCGGGGCAAAACCCTTTGATGCAGATGTCTATGTGAACAAATGGCCTGCAAAGAAACATGACCATTTTCTCATCCCCGCAGGAACGGTTCACTGTTCGTCAAAGAACTGTATGGTCCTTGAAATCAGTGCTACCCCCTATATCTTCACATTCAAACTGTGGGACTGGGATCGTGTCGATCTGGACGGTTTGCCTCGTCCGATCCATATCGAGCATGGAGAGAAAGTCCTTCAATACCACAGGGACACTACATGGGTCAGGGACAATCTCATCAATCGTTTCGAGGTGCTTGAATACAACGATGACTATACGGTTACCAGAACAGGGCTTCACGAATTGGAGTTCATTGAAACGCAGCTCCTAGAGACATCCTCTCAGGTATATATTCCATCTCATCATGAATTCGCCCAACTGAATCTGGTCGAAGGAATGAAGGCGATTGTCACCAGCCCTTCAGGAAGATTCGCTCCGATGGAGATTCACTATGCAGAAACCTTTATCCTACCTGCAGATGCCGGTGACTATGTGATTGAAGCTGTTGATGGGGAAGCAATCAAGGTTATCAAAGCTGATGTCCGGTTTTAAGGATCGTGTAATGATCGTAACTCCGGTGCGCTGAAGACCTTGCGGGGTCAATTCAATGGACTAGGTTTCTATAGACATGCACATTTCCTTTTCTATACTCTGCTTGTATGAACCATGTAATTGAACTCAGACACATTGATGTCAGGCGGCAGGGAAGAACGATACTTGATGACATCTCCCTGAGTGTCGGGGAGCAGGAGAGTGTGGCCATTATCGGTGCCAACGGGGCGGGTAAGTCTACACTGGTCGATGTGATGTGCGAGAAGATCCATCCACTTTACCAGGAAAGGAGTGTCCGTCTCCTGTTCTCCCGTTCTTCCTGGAATATCCTGGAACTGCAGAAGCGGATGGGTATCGTCTCCCAGTCACTTCTCTCACTACTGTCCACCAACTACCATGTGCAGGAAGTGGTTCTGTCGGGATTCTTCAGCTCCATCGGGCTCGATTTTCATCATCAGGTACAGCAATGGATGGTCCAGAGGGTGGAGCAGATACTTGAAGAGTTCCATATACTTCATCTGAAAGAGAGGCTCGTTGGAACCTTGAGCGCAGGAGAGCGCGCAAAGGTGCTTCTGGCGCGTGCACTGGTACATGATCCCTCTCTTATGCTTCTTGATGAGGGTAATGCTAATCTAGATCTCCCTTCCAAACGGGATTATATTGATCAGCTGTCCGCATGTATGGATCAGGGTAAGTCTCTGATTCTCGTAACCCATGATATCTCACTTATCCTTCCTGCCATCGAGCGGGTCATCGTACTCAGAGAAGGGCGGATCCTGGTTGACGGGAGGAAACGGGACGTGCTTCGTGAACCGGTTCTCAGCGAGGCCTATGGAACAAAGGTGTTCGTCAGTGAAAGAGAAGGCCGATTTACCGCTTGGTGTTAAGCAGTGTCTTGTAGTACACTTAGTGTAAAGGGCTGTAGGAGGTATTGAATGCAGCGATGTGCAATAGTTATTCATAGTGTGAATGGGAACGTATATATTATCGCCAACCACATGAAAGAGGTGTTGGTGGAACTCGGTGTGGATGCCCGTCTGTACCGCGTGGCGGATGAGGACCTTCACATCTGGGCAAACAAAAGCGACGCAGCGAACGACTTCTACGAAGATATCTCTTCGCTTCCGATCATACACGACTCGAGTCTTGAGAAGTCGAAGATGGTGATCTTCGGTTCGCCCACCATGTTCTCGAATGTCAGTGCAGAGATGAAGACCTTCATGGATTCCACCAGTGAGCTCTGCCATCAGCAGGGACTCAGCGGGAAATTCTTCGGCTGTTTTACCAGTTCAAGTGGTAATATATATCAGGGTGCGTGCTGTATCGATACGATGGTGAGATTCTCTCAGGCTCACGGTATGATTCACGTTCCCGCAGGTATTGATGATGCGATTTCTGCCTCTGTGCAGGTCGAATCAGGTATAGTTCATCTTGCCGGAGAAGAGAGCGAGGTGCGTCCTTCAGCACAGTTCGGTGATCGTATCAGGAGGTACTGTGAAACGGTGGCGGAAATCCTGAACGACGAGTAGACGATAGCGTTCTGGCAAGGTACAGGGGATGAGTATGCCGGCGGTGTGCTTGTCCCTTGTTGTGTATACAGGCAAGGCGTGAGACCGGATTGTGCACAGGGGCTTTTCTGCCGGCCACTGATAAGCAGCAGATGCAGGTCTGAATAGAAGAGGTGAGTCTGTTCAGGGGTGATAATCGTGTCGTGACCGGCGCATGGATGGTAGTTGTGGAGTATGTACGTATGATCGAGATGAACCGTATACGCCTGCTGAATGGGCATAAAAGTGGAAGAGGGAAGTACGTCCTGTACTGGGTGCAGGGGTGTGTCCGTTTGTCGTACAATGATGCTCTGGTGTTCGCAGCTCAGGAAGCTGATCGCCTGCGACTGCCTCTTGTAGTCTACTTTGGCGTGAGTGATGAGTATCCTGAGGCATCGTACCGCCACTATCATGTGCTCCTGGAAGGCGTTCTCGAACTCTATGAAGAGTTGAGGGCAAGGGGGATCAGGATGGTGATAGCTGGAATCTCCCCTGAAAAAGGGGCTGTTGCTATGGGTCGGGATGCGGCGTGTATCATCACTGACAAGGCTTACGTCCGTCATGAAAGACAGTGGAGAGCCTTTGTTGCTTCCCACACGGAAGTCCCGCTCTATGAAATCGAGTCAAATCTCATCGTGCCGGTGGAAATCGCCAGTCAGAAAGAGGAATATTCTGCCTATACACTGAGAAAGAAGATTGAGCCGATGATCAGCTATTACGCTGGTGAGGGCGCACAGTCACAGATGGAGTATAGTGGTCCCTTGTATGCTGACGATCTTTCTCTTGAAGATATCTGGAGGGAGAGTGCTGATCTGGTTCTCGCTCACACTGCTGTTGATCTGTCAGTGGATCGTGTTACGCATGTAAAAGGTGGTTATACCCGGGCAAAAGAGCAGCTTCGGGATTTCATCGAGAATCGGCTTGACGGTTACAGCGCCTACAGTGGAGACCCGGCACGTGATTTTTCTTCGGGTCTTTCTCTCTTTCTTCACTATGGATTCATCTCCCCTGTAGAGATCTATCGCGAGGTGAGGGAAGCTAACACCCCCTCTATCCCTGATTTTCTTGAACAGCTCGTAGTCCGCCGTCATCTTGCATTCAATTATGTCTACTACAATCCTTTGTATGATTCGTTTGAAGGCCTCCCGCAGTGGGCGAAACGCACACTGTCCGTTCATCAGGAAGATGCACGGGAATACCTGTATACCCTTTCCCAGCTGGAGGCAGGAAGAACGCATGATGTGTACTGGAATGCAGCTCAGAAGGAGTTGAGAGTGACAGGAACCATGCACAATTATATGAGGATGTATTGGGGAAAGAAGATCCTTGAGTGGTCACCGACACCTGCCGAGGCGTTTGACCGCGCGCTGAAGTTGAATAACCGGTATCAGTTGGATGGACGTGACCCGAACGGCTTCACCGGAGTCGCCTGGTGTTTCGGCAAGCACGACCGTCCATGGGGAGAGAGGGAGGTCTTCGGTCAGATCCGGTACATGAATGACCGGGGTCTGAAGAGGAAGTTCGACATGAACAGATACCTGCAGAAGGTGGAGGACAGGTGTGCCGGTTCACCGTCCTTATTTGGGGAAGGATACT
>JAFGUP010000071.1 GCA_016938475.1 Sphaerochaetaceae bacterium | reverse complement strand
GTCTTGAGATAGCACGAGGGTTTTGCTCCGTCACAGGCAAGGCCTGCCAGGGTGTTCAGTATATAGTTCATGCTGATGATCACCTTCTTCTCCTCATGTGTCTGTGCCCATACCAGAGATGCTGCCACAGCCATTGCACTGCTGATCGCGCAGCCGCACATCGGGGTCAGGATCCCGGTCCGTATCTTGATGATATGCAACAGATAGAGACCGAGGAGAGTTATATGATGCAGGTGAGGGGTTTTCCCGGACAACAGGTTTGAGCCATACTGCAAAGAGATGAAGAAGGTAATCCCATGGTTCCCTGAACCTCCACATGCCATGATCGGCACATCCAGACCATTCATCCGGTTAAGCGTCGCCTGACCGATATCACGTCTGGCGTGTCCGATGAGAGACGACTGATCAAACACCGATAGGGCTATTTCATCGTTTCCTCTGCCGACTGCTCTCATATTATGGTCGAACCCGTCAGCGATAAACTCGATCTGATCAAGTGGAATTGTATCGATGAGAGAGAGAACCTCATCAAGCGGAAGTTCCTCGAAAGGCTCTTCCTGATCACTTTCAGGGTAATAGGTATTCTGTTCCAGCGTATTCTCACAGCAGGACCGGAATACCATCGTATCATGATGATATTCCAGGGATGCAACGGACTCTTTCGAGTCTCGGAAGGTTAGCCTTGTGGAACAGAACACATGATCCTTGTCATGACGTATGGTGATGTTCAAAGGAAGTATCCGCTCCAGATCTTCAGATTGATCTACGAGGGATCGTGTGACCATGTCGAATATGAGCAGAGGGGAGAAGGGTCTTTCAAGAGACATGCCGAGAAACAGTGCAAGGCTGATTCCCTTCCCGTCAGTGTTGGGTATACGGGCATACGAGGCATTCTTGAACAGGTTCCTGTCAAGTTCCAACTCTATCGATTGGATCGAACCGATGGCTGAGGAGTGGGAAACCCCATTTTTTTCGCAATACTGATGGATCGCCGTATTGGCACTGTAAGCTATTGCAACAGGATCGGTACAACCCATCGTGAGCTGCATCTCTTCTCGGGCGATACGTATCAGATTCCTTCGGGTGCCTGACAGTCCGTTCATACTTCTCCAATCAGATGCCGTGCATTGCGGTTGAATACCATGTCTATCTCATCATCATCGAGCCCTGCGAATCGGAACAGTTTATGCTGTTCTTCAAGGTAGATTTTTGCAAATCCACGTGGGAAATAGCTGCTGTCGGTAGCAAAGATGATGCGGCCCGGACCGACCGTCTGCACATACTTCTGGATGACATCCTCGAGCGTGAGAGGGTAGGGCATCCACCGTATCCACTGATTCGAACCCGAGGTGTCGACATAGACATTGGGACGTGTCCAGCACACCTGCAGGAGGTCCTGCATGTGAGTACAGCCGAAATGGGGGACTATGAAATTCAGTTTCGGGAAATCACGGGAGGCCTGTGCGATACTCATGGGAGAGATATTCGTTCCATGAGGGGTTCCTCCGGCAGCGCCGAGGAGGCCGAAATGTATGAGGACAGGGACCTGGTATGTTTCGCAGATCTCCCAGAGAGGGTAGAACGAGCGGTCACTGAGATGGGTATCGATCAGAGGACCCAGCAGCTTATACCCCTTGAGATGATAATCTCTCAGTGCTGTCTCAAGCTGATCGGCCGCATCGGGAACCTCCGGGTGATGGTGTGCAAAACCGGTGAAACGCTGTGGATACATCGCAACGATGTCCGCCAGTCGCTTGTTTCCTCCACCGGAAACGAAGTTGATCCTCTCGATTCCCTTTTCATTCATATCCTGTATATAACGATCGGCGCTTTCCCTGTCACCCATCGGTTGATCGGGTTCGGAAAAATTGAATGCCTTTCTCCACTGTTCGTGATGGTCACGGCTCCCCGTATCATCGAAAGACACTTTGCCCGGCATGGCGTAGTCGGGAAACCATGGAGAGTCGACGGGGAAATGGCAATGGAAATCAAAGACCTGCGTGTTTTGAATCATAGGTGTACCTCATTATGCGTGAGTTTGAAAAATCTATCACCCTTTCACTCCTGTAAGGGCGATACCTTGTATAATCTGCCTCTGAAAGAGGATGAAAATAAAGAAGACCGGGATCGTGGCGATCGAAGCTCCTGTCATCACCATCTCCCACTGACTCTGAAACTCCCCGTTGAAGAAGGATAAGCCGACCGGAAGGGTATACATCGTCACTTTATTACTTACAATCAGTGGCCACATGAAGGCATTCCAGTTTCCGATGAAACTGAATATCGCCAGAGCTGAGAGAGCCGGCTTGACCAGAGGAATAGCTATTCTGGAGAAGAGGTAGAACTCGTTCAGTCCGTCTATACGACCGGCATCAAGAAGGTCTTCGGGAACGGTCTGAAAGAACTGCCGCATCAGGAAAGTTCCGAAACCGGACATCAGACCGGGGAACATCACTCCCCAGTAGGTGTCGACCCAGTGGAGTTCGTTGGACATGATGTACCAGGGGATTACGAGCATCTCGGTCGGTATCATCATGGTAGATAGGATAAGGATGAAGATGATTTTTTTCCCTCTGAATGAATATTTGCTCAGGGTGAACCCGACAAGGGAATCAAAGAAGAGTACGGATGCAGTAACTGCAAGACCGACTATAAGAGAGTTGAGGAACCAGAAAGGGAAATTGCTGTTGGAAAAGATGTTAAGATAATTTGCGAAGGTCGGATTCTCGGGAATGATCGAGAGGGAAAAGACATCTCTTCCCTGTTTGAAACTCGTTGCGATCATCCATGCGAACGGAAATAGCATCAGCAGGCCCAGGATGATCAGTATCACAGGGCGCAGTACATCTATCGGTTTGTAGTTAGTCTTCACTTTTCATCACCTTTAACTGAATGAGCGTGATCATGAGAATGATCAGGAACAGGATTACCGTCATTGCGGCGGCATACCCCATGTCGAACTGCTGGAATGCACTGTGGTAGATATACAGGACAAGAGGCTTGGTTGAGTTGAGAGGACCCCCTTCCCCCTGATAGGACATGTTGAGAACCTGCGTGAAGATCCTGAGGTACCGTATCGTACCCGTAATGATGAGGAAGACGATGGTGGGCTTGAGAAGGGGAAGGGTGATATACCGAAGCTGATCCCAGTTGTCAGCACCATCGATTTCGGCGGCTTCATAGTATTGCCTGCTGATCCCTTTCAGGCCGGCAAGGAAGATGATCAGCTGGAAACCGACATCGGCCCAGATGGTAGGTGCAAGGATCGAGGGAAGGGCCTGTGTCTGACTGAAGAGAAACTTCTGTTGAGGAAGACCGATCGAGATGAGAATCTTGTTGAACACACCGATCGGTGCAGGCTGATAGAGCCACCTCCACACCCATGCAATTGCTACCATCGAGGTGATATAGGGGAGGAAGTAGAGCGCTTTGAACACTCCTTCTCCCTTTTTCAGCCTGTCAATGTTATAGGCCAGGATGAAACCTGAGAGAAGGCTTATCGGAAGTCCGTACAACACGTAGAAGCCTGTGTTGGAAAGCGTTTTCCAGAAGATCGGGTCCTGAAACAGGTTTCTATAGTTTGTCAGCCCTATGAAATTCTTATCCCGCGACACAATGTCCCAGTCGGTAAGTGAGAGGAAGAAGGCATAAAAAGTGGGATAGAATCGTATGGTGAGATAGAATAGAACAGGTACAACAAGGAATGTATATGCCCATATCCTTTTCGTGTGTTCAATGGTGTATGACTGCGGTCGCTTCATGAGCCCCCCTCTGAGAAGAACACAGCTGCCCGGGCACCGTTTGCGGTCTGCCCGAACAACATTCTGAATCTTATTTTGAATTGTAGTAGGAATCGAGCATCTTCTGTTCGGTTGCAGCTGCTTCGTTCACAGCATCCCGAATAGATGCATTGTTCAAGACAACCTGATCATAGGCATCGATCCAGACTTTTCTTTGGACGCTTTCATCGATGAATTTCGTTGCATGTGCATACTCGAGGCTTCTGATGAACGGCCCGTATTTAGGGTTGTTCCTGAACTCATCAGTGAGAGCGAGAGCCTGCTTTGCAGGGAGTTCGCCTATCGCATCGAGCCACATCGACATCACCTCGTCCGAGGTGAGGAATTCGAGGAACTTCAAGGATGCTTCAAGTTCTTTGCCGGTCGTGAAACTAGTGATACCGTTTGCCCAGAAGCTTGCGAAGCTTGATGAGATACCGTTCATACTCGGCAGTTCGGTCACGCCGTAGTTAAGACCCTGCACTCCATCAAGAGTCCCGAGACGGAACGATCCGTCGATGGTCATTGCCATGGCACCTGATTTGAATGCTGTGACATCATCGGTCATGAAGTTCGGCATTCCTACCTTGTTCTTTAGATGAAGGTCTGTGAAAAAGGTGAATGCGTCGTAACCTGCCTGACTGTCGTAGGTGACACTTCTATTGTCATCCGAATAGGGAGTTCCACCCATCTGTCTGATAAGTACTTCACGTACCCAGTGGTGCATCTGTGCCCGAAGCTCAAGGGTAAGGCCTGTTTGCAGGTAATTGCCGTTCTTGTCGGTTATCGTAAGCATTTCTGCGAAATCTACCAATTCTTCGACCGTTCTGGGCGGACGTTCCGGGTCGAGTCCGGCTTCCTTGAACAGATCCTTGTTCCAGAAGAGGGCAAGTGAACGGACCGCGGTCGGCAGGGCGTAGTAGGAGCCGTCGAATTTAGCAGCACGTACGAGCGGGAAGAATTCCTGTTCTATCTTCTCGTTAGGGAACTGCGAGGTCGGCAGAGGCTGAAGGTACCCGGAGTCAATATAGGTAGGGAGCCATCCATAGTAGAGATTGATGACGTTCGGTCCTGTCCCCGAGGGAACGGAGGATGCTACCTTGGTATTGTACTGTTCATACGGGAAGGTCTGCTGGACAACCCTGATATCAGGATGTTCCGCTTCGAACATCTCGATGAGCTTATCCATCAGCTTCGATTTCGTTTCATAGAAATACTGCCAGTAGACGATTTCTGTCACTTCACCGGCATCTCCCTTCTGAGCCTGGTCTGCTTGACCGGCTGCGAACAGTACCTGTGAGAAAAGGATGAGAGACAGAGAAACCATCAACACAATCGCGTTTCTTTTCATATAAACCTCCAATAATATCTTAAACCGTTACACGGTTTTTACTACCCTACAAGGGAAATGTCGTATTCATTTCCTGTGTGACTGTATGCATGACTTCCTGAGCAATCGCTCTGTACTGAGAGGTGACACTGATCCGTAGTGTGAGTTTGGACTCTGTGCCGGAGGGTCTTACATAACACCATCCGATCTCTTCCTCCCCATTAGCAAGGAAAAAGAACAGAAGGTCTGGCTCGTGAGCAAATTCGAACTCCTGTGCTGTGCAGGATGAACTGGCGATGAAGATAGAGCGAATCTTCTTCCAGAGGGTCGATTCCCTGAAGAATTTGTCCAGCTCTCCTTTCCTATAGGTACTCTGCAATTCATAGGTATCGAACAGATTGAGATCTATCCCTCCGGTGATCAGCTCTCTCAGAGCATATACCGCTGTCCTCATCCCGTTACCGGAATAGTTCCTGAGTCCCGCCCCTTCTGTATCTCGGATATCCTGTGGGAACATCACATGCCCCGAGGACTCGAACCCCACGGCATTTTCTTCCCTGTCGAACATCTCACGGGCGAGCCATCTATCTCCCACACAGGTAACTACAGGCTCATCTGAGCCTGTCGCGTGCAGTACCGTTTTCATCACATAGGCACTTTCGATAGTGTGAAAGACCCTGTGTTTCTCTTTGAGAGAGCGAATAATCAGATATCCCAGGTGGTCTCCATTCAGGACAGTCACACTTCCTTTCCGATACCGAATGATGAACGCTCTGTCCCCATCCCCGTCAAGGACTATCGCGTATCCTTCTACAGACTTTCTGTGTTCGACTTCATCCACAAGAGCTTGGACGGTAGGATGGCTCTGAAGTATGTCCTGTTCCTGATGCTGAATCTCTTCGATCGAGGCTACTCCGCACCCGTCATTGATCAGGTACCTGCCCTGACGGCAGAAGAGCGGCAGATGAGCAATCCCCGCCCCTTTGAGAGCATCGATGAAGTAACTGCTTGCCGCTCCGTTCGCACAGTCGACAAGGAGTGGAGTGTTTTCGAAAAACGAAGCATCCAGCATTCTTAACTCGAATATCATTTCATCAACGATCTGATTATGAATCTTCGATGTAATCACCGATGGGAGCGTACTGTTCTCTTGTATACCTGCCTGCGGTGCCCGCAGGATGATTGACGAAAGACGGTATTCACCGAGCGTACCTGAAGGGTAGAGTTTTCTTCCATCAATGAAAAGCTTGATACCGTTGTGGCTTTCCGGATTATGACTTGCGGTAAGCATTATCGCAGGAATGCTGTGGGCTTGACTGTATTGAG
Organism: Sphaerochaetaceae bacterium; assembly: GCA_016938475.1. Classification (GTDB taxonomy): domain Bacteria; phylum Spirochaetota; class Spirochaetia; order Sphaerochaetales; family Sphaerochaetaceae; genus SABI01. The sequence goes on along the minus strand of JAFGUP010000071.1, from coordinate 40,425 downwards.
ACAGATATGGTGTCGGAACGATTCCCAGGTCGATTCCCGTGGTCCCCTCAGATGCAAGGGCCCGGAGGATCATGTTTTTCAGTTCTCCTCCCCGGTGATAGTCTCTACCGTCCTCGCCGAAGGCTACTTCTTTTACAGCAGCTCCACCTTCCTCCTGCAGCATGTTCAGGAACCCTCTTGTGTAGTGAAAACAGAAGTCTCCGGTAAGTACTCTCTCCTTCATGAAAAATCGTACCGGATCAGGGCTGTCTGTTCCGTATCGCACGACACCCCTGACTCCATCGGTCCCTTGAAGCCTGTATTGCATCCGTTCGCAGTGAGTGTACATCTCCTGATCCGTATGTACCTCCTGTTCGTCAAGAAGAGCTCTTAATCGTGAGAACACGAACATGCTGTCAGGGGGAAAACGGGATTCGAGAACTGACAGGATTCGTTCCCAAAGGGGGCAGGGATCTCCCCCCTGGATGAGTAACGAACGAGAAGAGATTGCCGGGACAATGCTCATGTCAGGATCGAAGACGATGTATGCCATCTATCATCTACCTACTCAAGGAGCTCGAGAGCGGCCTGAAGATGCTCCTCGACAAAGCGTCTGCGTGAAGGTGCGACCGTATGTTCACCCGGATTCCATTCACTAAACCAGTACCCGATCCTCCCGTCCGAGTTGTGTGAGAGCATGAGGTGTTCCCAGGCCTGATCAATAAGATCCTGATCCTTTCCTTCCTGCTGTGCTTTCGCGATTGTTTCCCGCACGTGGCGGGTGGTGTCCCAGATCGGAGCAGCATCACCTTCTGTGAAGGTTTCGAGAGTTGTATTTCCAAGATAGTCGGGCAGTGTGATGGTGGTGTACTCACGCTGCTGGCTCAGGATATCTTCTATCCAGACTGGATTCACGAAATCAAGTGCCTTGAGCTTCGTTAGAAACTCATCCATGACCTCGTAGGTCTTTTCAAACCCGCTGTTCAGATAGTCGATGAAAATCGTCTCGGCATCTCTCTTGAACAGCAGCAAGGTATCTGGGTGCAGTTCATGGAACTTCCGTATACCATCGATGACCGTATCCACGTCCAGTTTCCCCTTCATCATGAGTTTAAAGAACCGGGCAGGTGTATCGGGAAGCTGGTACATCGCGGGAACAGCGATGAGTGTCCGGCCCTGACCGAGGTCGGTCTTACAGGGAATGTACGGATCCTGATCGATTCCTGTGATATCGAGGCCCTTTTTGATCTGTGAAGAGAGTGCTATAATCCATTGTACTCCCTGATCATGAAGGATATTTCCCATCTCCGTGGTGAAGGCAAACTCCGGTGGAAGGAAGCCTTTTGTCTGTGAATCCAAAACTTCCCGGTCAATCTCAAGGCCTCTTGCCATCTGCCGCTCGAACTCCTCCGAGGTAAGGAGCTGGGGAATCGGATGCGTGTAGGTATAGGTTCCAAGGTGGAACTCTTTGCCGACTCGATCCTTGATACGTGTGATGAGTGACGGATCCATCTCCTGAAGGAGGGTTGTGGTGAAACCGGAGAGAAACAGGTTCGCCTTGAGTTTATGTGTGATGAAAAGGTCCAGAAGCTGATGGTATCCTCTATCGAGAATCTGCTTCTCGTCACCTACTTCCACTTCACATCGTTGAACATTGAAATTGAATGCAAATCCGACATTGATCATATACTTTGCCTCGTATGGTTTAAACTTATAAGACTTATTATATATCTTATAATAAGTATGTCAATAAAAATGTTGCAGGTACAGTGGACCTATAATTGTGACACTGCTGTAACAAGTATCAGACGGAAGATTCAAGGTTCCGTCAGCAGGAGCTTCAAGGAGGATAAATGGTTGCCTCAGCAAGGATTTATTCTTTTTTCTGTGCGAGTTATCCAATTCATATACACAAGTTATCCACAAGGTTGTTCTCATGCGAGATTCGTCCTGATTAGCTTTGGAGTAGCATAACTTCGTACGCTTCCACGGTGGAAGTTTTTTTATGGCTATATAAAACATTGCTATAGAAAGATATAGAAAATTCTAGAGAATCATATTTTTACTAAATTTCTATATAAGAATTATTGGGTTTTTAGGTAGTGGCAGGGGGGTGAGACCGGTACAGGTATTCCACAAGTTATCCACAGGTTACTCAAGGGCTTCCTGCAGAAGGAATTCTCTCAATTTAAGGAATTTTTTCACACGAGTTTCCTCTCACGGGTGCAGAATAACAATTCATTCTCTCTTGTGAGAATGAATGTTAAAAGAGTGCAAATTTTGTATGAGTAGAATATGAAGGTAGGGAAATTCGTCCCGGTTCCCCACAGTGTGAGAGGCGTTCCCTGACCTTCTGGAATGCTCTGTCGTCTGAGGAAAAGCACCCGCACTTCCCTTCCACTATCAGGAGTGAATGGCAGGAAGGAAAGGGGGTGCAGGAGAAAAAAACGGTTCGGATAAGCAGGATGTACCGATTGCGAATCCGAAGAAAAGCACCCGATCCCTCCTGAACATGAAATCAGGAGTGGATTGCAGAAGGGGGTTCGGGTGCGGGGGAGCTAGAAGTAATAGTTGAGAGAGAGGGATGTGACCGACCTGTCATTGTAGACTCCGTAGGTTCCCTCGTCATCTCCGGCAAACAGGATGAGTTCAGCCTCAATCTCAACGGCATCTTCGATGATGTAGGTGACAGAGGGCCTGACCAGTATGTTGAACTCATCGAATTCGACGATCGTGAAGATACCGGCTGTCAGGGTGTCATCGAGGAAACTCTTCTGGATGTTGAGCGTTGCCAGCTGAGCATACTCCTTCGCCGGCTTACCGTCAGTGATGAGTGTCTCGTTGTGATCTGTCATGTACGTTCCCCGGTACTGAGCTGAGAGGGAGAATCCTGCCAGATCGATATCGATACCGAGAATGCCATCGATCACAGAGTGTTCTTCGACACTGACAGAAGGAGGCGTTCCCGGAACCACCGAAGCAAAAGGCTTGTCGAATGATGCGAGGATCTCGGTTCTCAGTACCGCAGAGGAGACAGGAGCCGATACGGCTGCCCCGAGGACACCGTATCGACCGTACTCGGTAGTGATGGTGCCGGTGCCGGTATCGATGGAGAAGGCATAGGGTGTGTCGGTCCAGGTGTAGCCGCCGAGCACTTCAACGGTAGCAAGGGCGCCGAAGTAACTTGCCTTACCGAAGACCTCGCTGTTTTCGATGGAGAGTTCCGGAGTTTCGGGATCTGCCATATTCACCGAGCCTCCACTCAGGAACGTCGGGCTGTTGAACCAGTAGGAATCACTGGAGAAGGTCTCTGCGGGTACGAAATGAGAGATCCACAGCGCTGTGAAGGTGAAGGCATCGTAGTAGTAGCTCGCTTTCACCGCAGGAACTCCCATCTGCAGTTCATGGGTCTCACTGAGCAGAAAATCGCTCATATTGAGGGGGCTTATCATATTGGTCAGGTACAGTCCGTCAGCCTGTCCCGTCGCGATGATCTGTTTGCCCACTCTGATATCCATCGCATCAAGATAGAAATCGGCATAGAGTTCTCTCATGGCGAACTCGATATCCTCATCCTGATCGACCGAAAGGTACGGCTGGATGAACAGGTGACTCATATGTTTGTAGATGTCGATGTGCATATCGAGCTTCTGCTCATAATAGGGGATAGCCGCATCTTCAAAAGCGAGTGCAAGTCTCGTCTGTGACAATCCCGTGAATGATATATCTGATGCCGGCAGAGTGATGACGGTCACTGCAAGAGTCAGCAGTACTGATAGTATTGTTCGTTTTCTGTTCTTTGTGGTCATTGTTGTGTTCTCCTTAGAATCTCGGTCCCATTTTCAGCTGTCGGTCGGTGAATATGCCCGAGTCGAGGTCGTTGTCAAAACTCACATCACTCATGGTGATACGTGTCTGAGTTCCCTTGTCATGGTTCTCCATCACCATGTCGTTGATGACGTAGATGCCGTTGATCGACTCGAGACTGTTGATGGTCAGCTCTCTCACCATTTCACCCTTGTAGTGATACTCCTTGTTCAGTCCGTACCATTGGTCCTTCACGATGTAGGTGACAGTCCTGTCGAACTCCTTGTTCGACACCTTCGGGATACTCTCGACGATATAGCATTCCTGTCCATCGATCATTGTTGTCCCGAGAAGGGTATGAACGTCCTTGTTGGGGTTCCTTGTCCCCATATCATCGTAGGTGAAGTCGCTGCCCATGAACGAGTCGTTCTGGTTCTTCGCTGCGATCCTTTTCACTCTTCTGAGCGCCGGCAGATAGATCCACTGGTCGTCATCTCTGTCATCCGGATAGCTGATGCTCAGGAATCCGGTGTCTTTCACATCGGCCGGCGAGAGGAAGAACATCAGTTTCTTCTCGATACCGTCCTGATCCTCCTGACTCACCTGGATGATGTCCCGCTCTCTGACCTGTCCCCTCGAGTTCATGATCTCCATCCTGAGGTTGGCCTGCATGTTGTTGCCGGTGTCCCGGTCATATACGTTCTGCATGATCTGCTCACCTGTGATGGGAACAGCGTACAATGATGTGGTTGCGATGAGGAGGATAAGTCCCCCTATGATTCTTTTTGCTTTCATGGTGTTACTCCTTATTGGCAGCTGCGGTCTTGATGGGCAGCCTGTGTTTTTTGTCGAGATGCACGAGTGTCACGAGAAGGACTGAGAGGGTCCCGAGTGCACTGAGCACCATATTGAGGGCGATGAGTGAGCCCACCTGTCTGTTCGGCGGGAAGACGCTGAAGGTCAGAACGATGAATCCTCCCATAACGGCTATGGCATTGAAGATGATCGCTTTCCCTGTGTGCGATATCGTCTCGTTCACGGTCTCGCTGATGGAGAACCCTTCGTTCCTCCGGTTCATGTAGTGTTCGATGAGGTGGATGGCATAGTCCACTCCGATCCCGATCGCGATCGATGAGATGAGAGCTGTCGCGGAGCTGAGAGGGATCCCCAGGAGGCCCATCACACCGAAGTTGACCGTTGCAGTGATGGCGATGGGTGTCGTCCCGGCTATTCCGATGAACATACTCTTGAACACGAGAGTGAGCAGTACGGCAACTATCAGGAAGGAGATACCGAGGGAGAGAACCTGTCCTTCCATCAGGAGGTCTGCGAAGATGAAGGAGGTGTAGCCACTTCCTGCGTAGGTGATGGTGATACCCAGGTCCCCGAAGTCTTCTTCATAGGTCGCGACCTGAGCGATGATCTTCTCGATCAGACTCGATGAATCACTCTTCAGCTGCAGCGTCATATTCGTCTTCTGATAGTCATAGTCCACGACTTTCGCGATCGTCTCGGGGTCTCCACTCATATCGTACAGAAGCAGGTACTGGGCAATGAGTTCCTGGTTGTCAGGGATGGAGAAATACTCATCCTGTTCTTCATTGAGAACGAAGTTCATCCTCTTGATGAAGTCAGTGAGGCTGAAAGCGCCTCCGATCATCGGATCCTCTACGAATGCGTCCTGCATCTCAGCCATGAGTGAGAGAGCTTCGGGGGTCTTGAACGTATCGGGCTGTTCACCGGACAGGATGATGTTTATCGAGCTCGTTCCTGCAAAGGTTTCATTCACGAACCTGTCTGTGACACTGATAGGATGATCCTCTTCGAAGTTGGCAAGGAAGCTGGTGTCGATCCAGATCTTCGTGGCACCGACTCCGCCAAGGACGGCAACGATGACGGCGATCAGGGTGATCAACTTCCCCTTGTTCATGATATATACGGTCCATCGATGATCCTTGATCTTCCCCTGCACAGGCAGCTCAAGGTCTTCATCCTCCCGTTTCCTGCCCGTCTTCGGTACACCGAGGAGCCGGATGGAGAGGGGGAAGAGAAGTAAGGCGAACAGCATCTCGCTGAGGACTCCGATGGATGAGAACAGTCCGAAATACCGCACGGGGAGAACCTGCGAGGTCATGAGAGCGGAGAAGCCGATCGCAGTGGTGATAGCCGCCATGACAACCGGTCGGGTCATCTGTGAGAGTGTCTCATTGATCAACTGGTCTTTTGTGATCAGAGAGTTCTTCCTGACCAGATACATGATGGTGTTGTGCATGTGGATCCCGTAGGCGACTCCGATCGCTATCAGCATCACCGGGATCATCGTGTCAACGGAATAGACCGGTATCTTGAACATGGCCATGGTCCCGAAGGCTGCGATGGTTCCTAGAAGGACGATCACCATGTTCAGGATCGTGTGGCGTATGCTTCTGAGAAGGATGTACAGCAGAATGATCATGGTGATCATGACGATGGGGAACATACGTGCCATATCGGCAGGCCCGAGGGAAGCCAGAGCGCCCTCGACGATAGGTCTTCCCGCAACATAGATGTTCTCGGGGCCTTCATACCGGGAGATGTACTCGGTGAGTTCCTTCTCGAGCGTTTTCGTATCGGCTTCCTCATCGAGGGGGAATACGATGATGGTACTGGTCTCATCGAGACTGACCACGCTTCCGTACACCATCTCATTGGAGGCAACCTGTTCTCTCAGGAGATCGAACTCTTCCTGACTTTCCGGGGTCTCTTCAAAGAACGGACCCACTTCAAGACCCCATTCACTGCCGGTGATATTGTCAGCGTGATACAGGCTGGTGATATCTTCATCAAGCAGTTCCTCGAATACTTCGGGGAGCTGTTCAGAGAGCTCCCGTATCTTATCGAAGGTGCCCACATTATAGATGCTCTCGGGATGCTCGATGGCGATCATGATCGAGTCGGTGATCCCGAACTCTTCACTTGCTGCGTCACTTGCGACAAAGGCCGGATGCTCTGATGGCATGTACTCATCAAGGTCGGTTTCCAGCTGTGCATTGTCAGCGATCTGCAGGACGAACAGAATGCTGATCAGCAGAATAGCGAGCAGCACCGGCAATGGCCGTTGTGTGATTCTTTTCATTCTCTATACACTCCTTATATAGTTAACGATAACTAACATCTTTGGTGAAAAAAATATACCTACCGGTTGAACAGTACGGTACATAATAGGCGGTTGAGCTGCTCCACCTGTGAGACAAGGGAATACTTCTCCTGTGCGACATTCCATCTGGTGACTGTCAGACGGACGGTGGAAAGGATGATAAAGGCAATATCTGAAGCCGTTAAGCTGTCTGAGATATGCGTCGAACTCTGTAATCCTGCACAGAGCGTCTCAAGATTCTTCAGGATCTTCTCGAGCAGTTCACTCAAGTGAGGCCGCAGAGTCGCATCCGAGTGGAAGACCTCCTCACTGAAGATGAACAGGGCGAAAGCCGGGTTCTCCTCGATCGTCGTGAACAGAGCAGTGAAGAACGGGATGAAGAAGGATTCGGTCGATACCTCTTTCCTGTTGAGCAGCATGAAGTGGGGAGAGATTGTCGACTGCAGGACATCGAGCATCGCAACAAGGATCTCGTGTTTCGAGTCAAAGTGCCGGTAGATGGCTGGTTCGGTGACGCCGAGGTCCCTGGCGATATTCCTGATCGTCAGGGTATTCATTCCTCCCTGAGATGAGAGGGTGAGTGATGTATCTATGATCTGTCTCTGCCGCTCTGTATAGTCTTTCATCATGCTCCTCAATCTATGTTAACGTTCACTAACATACAAAGGATCTCATGGTTTGTCAAGAGAACTTGTACTTCTTTATCTGAATACACTAACCCGGAGAGGAAAAGTCCTGATCATATCTCACATGAATATTTTCCCATGGAGTGTGTGATGTGATTCGTAGTGTATGTGGATATTCGCACGCAATTGCATCAATGGTGGCCTGAGCCAGCTGAGGTATCGGGATACAGATACTGTAAAAGATTATAGTCCGTATGATTCAAAGGATCACTCACGTACCATTATACGTGCAACCTTCTCCATTCTTCGCTTTAGATGTTGCACAGGAGACGTTCATAGGGTTGCAACCTGAGGGGTAATGGAAACAATGCATACGGCCATGTATATGTATTTAGCCTGTACGAGTGCTTCCATTACTCTCGCTTTGCCAGAGAATCACGTGGGAGTCATTATCGATATAAGGAGGCAGACTGTAGACCTCCCATGTGTGTATTATCTGAATATCTGGGAGGTGGGGAGTGCGTCGAGAGAGAGGGGTGAGGAGGGAGGTGTGAACAGTCTGAGTTGTTCGAGGACATTGTACAGCTGGCGTATGTTGCCTGGCCACGTATATTCCATCAGTCTTTCCAGAGAGTCCTCCGTTACCTGTCTTTTCTCATGTTCTCTGTGCAGGAAATGATCAACCAGAAGGGGGATATCCTCAATTCTCTCCCTCAAGGGAGGGATACGGATGATAATCGGTGTGATACGGTGGTACAGATCGAGTCTGAAAGATCTGTGACGGATGAGGCCTTCGATGTCTATATTGCTTGCGCTGATCAGTTGAAACCGGCTGTGCAGGAGATGATCTGAGCCGACAGGAAGGAATTCTCCACTCTCGATCACTCTCAGAAGTTTTCCCTGGATCTCATAGGGTAGATCTTCGATCTCGTCAAGGAAGAGAATTCCCCCATGGGCACGTTCGATGCACCCCGGACGATCCTCTTTCGAGTCTGTATAAGCTCCTTTGCGTGCCCCAAAGAGAAATGAATCAGCAAGGCTCACAGGGATGGTGGAGCAGTTCACCTTTTCGATGACGGACGACTCTGGGCTCTGAGATATGATGGTATCTGCCACTACTTCCTTGCCTGTCCCTGTCTCTCCGGTAATATGGACAGCACGATACCGATCAGCTATCGTATGTATCATGTCCCTGATTTCTCGAATACCGGCAGAGGTGCCGATGAGATTGTCAGTTCCCTCTCTGGAGTACAGTTCAGGGACCTCGATGAGATCCTCCTTCACATATTCCCTGACTACACTGAGAGGGAGGAGAGAAAGCAGACACCGGGAAAACTGCCTGCCTGTGAAAGGTCGATAGAGAATGGCGGTAGTCCCGTCCGATGCGTAACTGCTCTGCAAGCCCTTGCGCGCTGGTATGAGAATTCTCGGACCGGGAAGGTTGCACGAGAGGATGTACTCGAGAAGAGGGAACAGTCCCTGAGTATGATACGACTCATCTATGATGAGAATGGCATGTGGGTCTCTGATGATCGTGGAACAGACCTTCCTGATCGTCGATTCGCGTGAGACCCGTATGACATGGTTGGTAAGATGGCTCTGAACCTCATGAAGCAGTACGGTATTCTTGGTAAACAGATAAACAGCCATGATTCACTCCTTGATAGGATTGCATAGAGGATTGGCACTATAAAACGGCTGTGTTGTGTAAGCAATCTCTCAGGTGTGAGAGAGCATGTCAATTGCAAATTGTATAATAATTGCAGATGCTGTAACCGCAGCTGTTTCCGTTCTCAGGATATTTGTCTGCAGAAGAACGCCCCTTGCACCGCTGTCAATAAGAGCCGACACTTCCTCATCACTGAAACCTCCCTCCGGTCCTACCAGAAGACTGATTGGAGAGGTCGGGTCCTTTTCGATAAGGTCTCTGGTATGGGAGAAGATGGTGGTACGTGAACTCTCAAGGGACTGATGCAGCACAAACAGACGGGAGAGGTCGGCCACCCGACAGGCGATATCCTGTATACGCACTGGCTCCTCAATCTGTGTCATGACTGGAGATGCGCTCTGTTGAATTGCCTGCTCTGCCACTTTCCTGTAGCGTTGGCTCTTCACATTCCAGTTCTTCGTGACATCACTGAGAGTGTACCGGCTCATGACCGGAGTGATACTCGCGATACCCAGTTCCGTACACTGACGAATGATCTGTTCCAGCTTCTTGCCTTTTCCCACGCACTGATAGAGGTGCACAGACGGGAAAGGGCCTCTGAAGGCACTGAAGACATCAATGGTCTCACGTGCTCCTTCACGCTGCACTTCAGCCGTCAGCAGTACCTTCGATGGGCCGATAGAGGAGACGGTGAGGGTGTAATAGATCCCTTGACCGTCCCTTCCTGTCAGCTTCATGCCCTCTTTGAGGCGAAGAACGTTGATGAGGTAGTGATACTCCTTTCCGGCAATCTGCACTATCTGTTCACCCTCATACGAGGGTGGAAGCAGGAATATCCTCACAGCCCGTTCCTGATATAATCAACAGCCCGTTTCAGTACGGCATCAAACTCCACATCAGCAACTGGTCTGTCATCGAAGGGGATGTTCTTCAGGTATTCCCGTCTGAGTACAAGACGGAAGACCTCTTCACTGATACCGGTCTCCTTCGGAACAACCTGGTCGAGATATAGTCCGTAATCTTCCTGAGTCCCCTCAGGGTGTTTTTCCACAAAGGAGCTGGTCAGATCGGTGCTGATGAATTCAAGATAGGCTTCCATCTGATCTTCTTCAACCATTGTACCTTCTATCTCGATATCTACCGGTATCCCGATTTCGTGAATATCATTACCATCGGGAGTCTGATACTGGCTCCAGGTGAGGGTATAATAGCCGTCACCGAAGGGGGAGACGACCTGGATGAGTCCCTTCCCGTAGGTTGTTGTGCCGATCAGTGTCGCCCGGTCATTATCCCTGAGTGCTCCGGCAAGGATTTCAGAGCTGCTGGCGCTCCCCCCGTTCACAAGCATTACTATCTGGAGGTCCTTAGGAACAACAAGATCTTCACTTGCCACATACACTCTCTGTTTCGTTTCGTCTTTTGCATGTATCTGAACAATCTTACCATCATCGAGAATCATGTCGGCAATTCTGAGTGTCGAATCCACTATGCCTCCCGGATTGTTTCTCAAGTCGATAATGAGAGAGGAAAGGGATTCGAGGTTCATTCTGATAAACTCATCATATACCTGCCGTGCTGTCGAATCGGTGAACTGCGTGATCTGCAGATACCCGATATCCTCTTCTATCAGATCGCTAGAGACTGTTGGGACCTGAACGGTCTGACGTACGACATCCACATCAAAACTCACCTTGCCCCGAACGATGGTCAGCGTGACAGTCGTTCCCGGTTCCCCCTTCAGCCTTGCTGAAGCTTCCTCAGCCTCGAGGTCATCCACAGGCTCCCCGTCTATGTGACTGATGAGGTCACCAGAAAGGAGGCCTGCCTGTTCTGCCGGGCTGCCGGGAAACACGCTTGTGATGTTGATCATGTAGGTTTCCGGACGGGTAAAATCACGATACTCAAGGTAGTTCTTCGATATATACGAGCCTATACCGCTGTACCTACCTGTCGTCTCTTCCGAGAAGTCTGAACTTTCCTTACTGATAATAAAGGCAGAGTACTCGTCCTTCAGTCCCTCAAAGAGTCCTTTCGCCATCTCCTCATAGACGTTCTTGTGATCTATATCAAACAGGAAATCTCTATCGACAATCCTGTACAGGAGTTCCAGTTTCTGCATGTTCTGCGAGATCTGATCACCTGTCTGATCCTCAAACGTCTGCGATGAGAACAGTGCTTCAATGACCTGTTCCTCCGAGCCCCCGGAGAAGAGGGCCTGCGGTACAAGAACGAGAATAATACACCATAGGATCATTAGCTTTTTCATACTTTCAAGTATAAAAAAAAAGAAGGGAAAAGACTACCATGAATATGGTTGACCACTGACTCATCTCTTACTACACTTCGTTCATGGCAACCTACATAGCTTTTCCTTCGTGGATATCACCTACCGTATTTCCCTCTCTCCCTATCAGATGGTACTCCCTGATGTACCTGGTCGCATTTGCAATCACCTACCTTCTCGTTATGCTTCAGAGAAAAAAAGGAAAGATTTCAATCAGCAATGATGATACACTGACCCTCTTTCTCTATGCGATCACGGGGTTGATTCTCGGAGCGCGTCTGTTCTCAACCCTTCTGTATGAAGGGTCTTTCTTTTACTGGATGAATCCCCATCTGATTTTCTGGCCGTTCAGGAATGGCCAGTTCATCGGACTTCCGGGGATGAGTTATCATGGCGGGCTTGTTGGCGTAGTCCTGGCTGTAGCCCTGTTCGCCAAGAGGTATCGGTTCAACTTCCTTCACCTCGGAGACATTCTTGTAACTGCAATTCCCCTGGGCTATACGTTCGGCCGTCTGGGCAACTTCATCAACGGAGAGCTGTGGGGAAAGGTCTCCACCCTTCCATGGGCAATCACCTTTCCACTGGCACAACGGTTCCCCGAGAATGAAACATGGGTTCGTGAGATAGCCACTTCCATAGGGCTGGAATACTCCTCTGGAGCGCTGATCAATCTACCCCGACACCCCTCTCAGCTCTATGAGGCTCTGTTCGAAGGTGTCGTACTGTTCCTGTTTCTGTACTTTATCATTCAGCCTAGACGGAACAGAGAAGGTCAGTCTGTTGCCTGGTACCTGATCGGGTATGGGACAGCACGCTTCTGTATCGAATATCTGAGAGAACCCGACCGTCAGCTCGGGTATATCATAGGTGATGGACCCACGATGCTTTTCACCTCACTGCTGAACATTTCAATGGGGCAGCTCCTCAGTTTTCTGATGGTGACAGCCGGGGTAGGGCTCCTGTTCTTCAGCCGGTATCTTGCAGTCAGGAAACAGGAAAAGGCTGCACAGGCAGCACTAGCTGCAGCAGCTGCACGCTCTGCAGCTCAAAACCGTAAGAAGAGAAGGAAGAAAACAAGATGATACACGTTGATGAGCGAATAGCTGCCCTGCAGTCGTATCTTAAAGAGCAGGGACTTTCCTCCCTGTATATAAGCGGCACTGATGTACATCTGGGTGAGTATGTACCCGAACGCTACCGGATACGGCAGTGGATAACGGGATTCACCGGCTCGGCGGGAACAGTTATAGTCACAACCGATGCGTGTCATCTGTGGGTTGATTCACGGTATTATATTCAGGGAGAGGTGCAGACGAAGGGAACCTCCGTGACACTTCATCTGCTTGGTGTAGAAGGAGTACTCGACCCTTTCGAGTGGGTGGGAGAACAGCAGCTTACCACCCTTGCTGTGGACGGCAGTACCATCAGTGTGGATGACTATCGTACACTCAAGAAGAATCTCGCAGGGAGTAGAACGGCTCTGACTATCATCTCCGATATCTTTGATGAGCTGTGGCCGGATCGCCCCGACAGGCCGTTTTCTATGCTCAAAGAACTTCCTGACGAGATTGCAGGCAGAAGCCGAGGTGAGAAACTGGCACAGCTGAGAAGTGCCATTAAGAAACTCAAGGCCTCATCAATAGTGATTTCCACCCTCGATGATATAGCATGGGTTCTCAACCTCAGGGGAAGAGACCTTCCCTATACTCCAGTGTTCTATGCGTATCTTGTCATCACAGAAGCGCGCGTGGTGCTGTTCACCGACCGTGAACGGTTTGATGAAGATCTGTACACCCTCGTTTCCAGAGACATCGATCTTTTCTCCTACGAATCGTTTTATAAGGAGCTCTCCGATCTCATTGCACCGAGTCCTGTGGTAGTCGTTTCCACATCCCAAACAACTCAAGAGCTCTTTGCGCGCCTCCAGGAGGAAGCAAAGGTGCTTGAGCAGAAGATACAGATTTCCACCTTCCTGAAGGCCCGAAAGAATGCCACAGAGATAGAAGGGTTTCGTAGAGCTCATTATCTGGACGGGATTGCGCTTGTTCGCCTCCTGTCTTCGCTTGATAACAATCAGGAACCTCTTGATGAGATTTCGATCGCTGATCGGCTCGAATCTTTCAGGAAGGAGAGTGACGAGTACCTGTTCCCCTCCTTTTCACCGATCGCGGGCTTTGCCGCTCATGGTGCCATGGAACACTACAGCGCCAGCGAAGAGAGTTCCGCGAAACTCATCGAAAACTCTCTTCTCGTACTCGATACCGGAGGTCAGTATCTTACCGGTACGACAGATGTAACGCGAACGCTTCTGTTCGGAGAGGCAAGCGATGAGATGAAACGGGATTACACACTTGTCCTCAAAGGGAATCTCGCGCTTTCGAGAGCACGCTTTCCCAGGGGGACGAAGGGGTATCAGCTTGATGTTCTTGCACGGCAGTTCCTCTGGAACCGCGGGTATGCCTATACGCATGGTACCGGTCATGGAGTAGGCTTCTGTCTCGGTGTGCATGAGGGTCCGATGCGAATCAGCCCACATCCGATTGACCTTCCGCTTGAGCCGGGTAACGTGCTCAGCAATGAGCCGGGCCTGTACCGCAGAGGGTCCTACGGCATACGTCTGGAGAACCTGGTGAGTGTGTTTGAAGAGGGAGTGAGTGAATTCGGTCCGTTCTATACCTTCGAAGTGCTCACCCTCTGTCCTTTCGAGAGACGACTGATTGATCTGTCGCTTCTTACAGATGAAGAGGTCGCAATGCTCGATGCCTATCATCAGTGGGTTTATGATGAGCTCTCCCGTTCGCTTGAGGAGCCGGATGAACAGTGGTTGAAACAGGCCACTTTGCCCCTGAAGAAGTGAAGTCACTTTACCCATCGGTAGATAATTGAGTATATTGAGAGAAATTACACCAATAAGGAGTTTCAGCATGGTACAACCATTGAAGAAAAATAGTACGATTTCAAGAAAAGGCCCGGTGGTTCTTGTGATCATGGACGGAGTGGGCTTTGGAACCTACAGTGAAGGAGATGCCGTCAGGCAGGCCCATACCGAAGCTCTCGATGCCTTCTACGCATCCTCTCCCTGGACTTCTCTCAAGGCACATGGGGAAGCAGTCGGTCTTCCCAGTGATGATGATATGGGAAACAGCGAAGTCGGCCACAATGCCATAGGGTGCGGGCGAGTGTTTGCACAGGGTGCGAAGCTCGTCAGCCAGAGCATAAAAAGCGGTGCGATGTTTGAAGGTGATACCTGGAACCGTCTCGTTGATAACGTGAAAAGTCATGATTCTTCTCTGCATTTTATAGGTTTGTTAAGTGACGGGAATGTGCATTCGCATGTCGACAACCTGAGGAAGATGGTTTCCAAGGCTAAGGAGATGGGTGTCAGGAAGGTGAGAATTCATGCCCTTCTTGATGGTCGTGATGTCGGGGAAGTGAGCGCTCTTGAGTATTTTGATCCGTTCGAAGAGTTCCTCGTATCTCTTAACGATGATACGTTCGATGCAAAAATTGCCAGTGGCGGCGGAAGAATGGCCATCACAATGGACCGGTATAACGCGAACTGGTCGATGGTGGAAGAGGGATGGAAGACCCATGTTCTTGCCGAGCAGCGGAAGTTCCCTTCAGCACATGAGGCAATCGAGACCCTGAGAAAGGAGAGTGGTGCTATCGATCAGGATCTTCCTCCCTTTGTCGTCGCTGATGGAGAAGAACCTGTCGGACCGATCGTTGATCATGACAGTGTAATCCTGTTCAACTTCAGAGGTGACAGGGCTCTTGAGATCACCAAGGCCTTCGAGGCTAAAGAACTTACTGAATTTGATAGAAAACGTGTTCCCGACGTCGAATACGCAGGTATGATGGAGTATGATGGAGATCTTCACGTGCCTTCACAGTATCTGGTCTCTCCCCCTCAGATCGACAGGACAATGGCAGAATACCTGTGTGCGAGCGGAGTCAAACAGTTTTCGATCAGCGAGACACAGAAGTTCGGGCATGTTACCTATTTCTTCAACGGTAACAGGAGCGGAATGTTTGATTCGTCCCTCGAGACCTATGTCGAGATTCCTTCCGATATCGTTCCATTCGAACAGCGCCCATGGATGAAGACTGCAGAGATCACCGATGCTGTGATCAAAGCCATCAGAAGTGGAGAATATGACCTGATCAAGCTCAACTATCCCAACGGTGATATGGTCGGACATACCGGGATCTATCAGGCAGTGATCTGCTCCATGGAAGCCATGGACCTTCAGCTTGCCAGACTCAAGAAGGTGATAGATGAGGTCGGCGGTGTCCTCCTTCTCACTGCGGATCATGGTAATGCCGACGATATGTTTGAACACAACAAGAAGGGTGAAGTGCAGTACAAAGAAAACGGTTCTCCCAAAGCAAAGACCTCTCACTCCCTTAACCCTGTACCTTTCATTATTTACGACAGTGAGTACAGCGGTGAGTATGAGACAAAGCTGAAAGAAGGACTCGGCATCTCATCGATACCTGCGACCATAATGAACTTTCTCGGGTTCGATCCTCCCGAAGATTACGATCAGAGCATTGTGAATCTTACATAGTCAGAACAGACAGTCACAGAAGATTGGACCTTCCGCGGTAGAGACCGAGGGAGGTCCCACTTATATACAGCACTGCTCCAGCCAGCGATAGAGAGCTGTTCATACCGAATACAAACACACATGTCCCACTGAGCACTAATGTGGTCCTTATTGCCTTGACCAGGGTCTGTCGTGTCCTGCTCTGCAGGAAGTGTCCCCAGTAGGTGAGGATGGTGACGAAAGAGAGTGTGAGAGTGATCAGAAGGATCATTGACGGCAGCCTGCTCGTGATGAGTCCTTTACCGGTCACCTGAGTATACGGCGGGATCAGGGAAGCTACCCAGAACGAAAGGAGAGGGATGAACGGGTAAAACCGGTTGACACGGGAACTGTTCATTCCCATCTGAAACACTCCCGTTACAAGGAAGAAGCTGAATGCCATGAACAGGATGGCTATATAGGACTTCTCAAGATTCAGATATGTTGTCTCAAGGAACAGGGAGGAAGAGATGATCGGAAGAGTGAAAAAGAGAAATAGTGTGTAGGTGAGGGGAAGTACGGTCTTCTCCACCTCGTTTCTTGAGGTTGGGCGCAGGCGCAGTATTCCGAAAAATCCGATACCGCTGGCAATGATGAACAGGAATGAAGCAGTGACATACAGGGGGTTGATGCTGGAAAGAAGGGCTGCCGATTCCAGCTCAGCCGGAATCGGATACGTGATCCTGAACATCAAATAGATATGTATCAGGCACAGGGCAATGCACAGAAGAAGGTAGGAGATCCTCGCTGTTCGTCGTATCCGTTTCATCCGTTCTTACAGGGTCTGAGCATGCTCAGGTATATCATCTGTACTTATGATCCGTGAAGTGTATGCAGCTCCGAGGAGCGCGATTGCAGCGTTTATAAGAGAGGCAAGACCCTGAATGAGAGGAAGAAGGATGATGATCGCCGATGGTACTGAGAGCTCACTGTTACCGATACCCATGTAGGCAGTAAGCATGATGAACACCACCTCCGTTTTAATCGCGAAGGAACTTGCCAGAGACACGAAGGCTGAGAAGAGAGCGATGAGCGCTATTAACAGGACGTTCAATTCCATGCTGGAACCCGTCAGAATGATGAGGACTGTCACCGAAGCCAATAGAGCGCTCCCACCTTTGCCGAAGATCGAGTAAAGTGGAATGGCTGTACCGGCTACCCGTTTCTTGACCCGGTTGTTCTGCTGAGAAAGGGCAACGAGAGCCATCGTGGATTCAATGGTGCTCTGGAAGAAGAAGCTGGATATCAGGGCTGAAAAACCGCGGAAGATGACACGGTAGGGGTTGCCCCGGTGGAACCCGGTATACAGGCCCCAGATGAGAGGAAGAAGAGCGAACAGCATCAGGATCGTGATGAGTCCATACAGTCCCGTCAGCACCGCCGCTTCAACAATCAGAGCCATCAGCTGTACTGAACTGAAAAAGTGTGCACTGAGTACAAACACAGGGAGAGCGAACAGGAGGGTAGTCACCTTGGAAAGCCGCAATATCGCCTCAGCAAAGGAGTTTGCTACCACATACGCTGGTCGTATCGCCTCATAGTTGGGTTTTATCGAGTACCCGACAATAATCGAGACGACTATCATAGGAAGAAGATGGGTCGAAGTGACTGTCAGCTGGGAAAATGCATTGTCGCTTACTATCAGGTTCTTTATTGACTCATAGGTCGGAATCTGGATCTGAACTCCCCCGGAGGAGGCCGCTGCAGGCAATGCCAGAAATCCCTCAGGGATGAAATATAGGGCATAACTTGCAGCAAAGGTGAGTATCAGCGTCGTTGAAAGAGCCCAGAACACTGTCGATACATACAGGATCGAGGCGTTCCGATGCCTCAGGAGTGAGGCACTCCCTGCACTGTAGAGCGTGAGGACTACGGGGAAGAGTATGAACAGTGAT
The DNA here is from genome assembly GCA_016938475.1 of Sphaerochaetaceae bacterium. Lineage (GTDB taxonomy): Bacteria > Spirochaetota > Spirochaetia > Sphaerochaetales > Sphaerochaetaceae > SABI01. The sequence goes on along the minus strand of JAFGUP010000071.1, from coordinate 22,440 downwards.
ATCTCTCTCATCAGGGGAACGAGAAGTTGAAGAATCGGTTGATACCAATCCCATGTCTGAAGGAGAAGTGAAGAGGCTAGGCCGAGCAGAACTGCTCCAATGTACAGCATCCAAGTTTTCATGTCATAACCCTATCTTATAGCTTCTAAGAAGTCAATCAAACTTCACTGAATGCCTTCCAGCAGCCTCTCTATCCGATACTCGGACAGGGCATCGGCCCGTAGCCATGCCTGAGCTGCTTTCGTCATCTTTCTGTTGTAATAATCGCCTTTCTCCATTGCTACACCCAGCGTGATCAGATACACCATCTCCTGGAATGATTCCTTGCGATAATAGGTGACTCCCTGATGTTCGTTCTGATGGATAAGCGTCCTGAAACCCTCATCTGCCAGAAGGTCAGATAACATTCTGCAGGCATCAGGTTCTTCCTGTTCCAGATGGTTCCTAAGTGAACGGGGAATAGTGACCAGAGCGGTTGCCAGCAGCAGCAGATTCCGAAGACGATAATCCACATCAATCCCGAGCATAGTTGAAAGTGGTGCGAACAGCCGTTCGAGAACGAGAGAGTCAGCTATATCGATCGCGTGTTCATAACCGCTCTCTCTGTCAATGAACAGAGACATGATGAGGCTCGCATTGATGAGCATGGGTAGTTCGCTGAGCAGAACACCACCGACAGGAAGGAACGGATGATCAGTTTCCTCGCTATAACAGGCTGTAAGATTCTGAATCGTCAACAGCATATCTCTTGGCTGCATCTCTCTGACGAGAGAAGGGATCTTTTCCTTTGACCTCTCGCTCATCTGTTCGTAGGTCGTTGCGAAACGGGCATACGATTCACCTATGAGCAGGACATACTTGCGAATATCTCTGCTTCCCATCTCCTTCTGTGCGGCAGTCTGCCTGATATATTCGAGCATCTCCTCTTTTGCGAAGTTCTCAAGGGAATGGTGCAGTTTCCTCATCCGAATCCATGCGATATCACGCTCAAGGGATCGTGTTCCCTTTCCGTCAAGATGGGCCAGCAGCTGTGCATACGAACCGTCAAGATCTCTTACTTCTCTGATGTGAAGGAGGACCTGTGTTTCGTATCCATTGAGCGAGACCCAGAAGCCGTGGTCGTACAGGTCCTTCGAGCGGGCTATATAGCTCATATTTCCGGGAAAGCTCTCATAGAGGACGTAGGTGTCATCGGCGAAGGTGAGACCGAGGGCTTGTGCAAAACTGACGGTTCTCAGCTCCCTTTCTCCTTCATCCTTTCTTTCCAGTTTCGGTGAACTCTGGTAGATCTTCCCTCCGGCATGTTCGTACTGATTGTTGTACAGTACAAGAGCCTTGATCTCCTTGACTCCGTTCACATAGGCGAAGATCGATTCACTGACATGACCATTGTCGATTGCATCGAATATCTCGAAGTGTTCAGAGCCGCTGAAGAGGTACCGAAGGCGCAGTAAGGGGAAGATCCTCCGCTCATGCTCACGAATCAAGTGTTCGTTGGGGAACTCATTCCAATATGCTTTCGAATATTCCATACCGTACTTCTCATGGAAGCCTTCGAGCTGTCCGTGACCGTACATGGGAAGACCGGGCATCGTGGATAGCAGTGTCGCCACTCCGAAATACTTGTCCCCATCCCCGAACTGGGCTATCGCCGTATCCTCATCGGGGTTGTTCATGAAGTTGACGAACCGTTTCAATACTTCGGGGTCGAACGAAAGAGTGTTCTTGATAGTGTCACGATACTCCTTGTTCGCCTGATTCTTCAGCATATTCATGAACGCACTGTTGTAGACTCTGTGCATTCCAAGGGTTCTCACGAAGTATCCTTCCATCATCCAGAAGGCCTCTGCAAGCAGGAGTGTGTCGGGCACTTCAAGTGTAATACGGTCAACGACCTCTCTCCAGAACTCTATCGGGATGGCGTTGTTGAACTCTTCGTCACTGAGAGCGTACCCTGCCCTGCCGGGGATATCACCTCCTGAACCCGGACGCGGGTACCAGAGTCTCTGGATGTGGCGTTTGGCGAGTGTCATGGCAGCATCGAAACGGATGATATGAAAGTTTCGTGCAACATGGAGAATCTGCTGAATGACAGCTTCACGTGTATTCGGATTGAGAAAATCAAGCTGTGCAGTATCATTCCAGGGCATTGAAGTTCCGTCGTTTCCATGGAAGATATACGTAGTCTCATTGGTTTCCCTGTTGACCCGTCTATAGGCGACTGCAGCATCGGTCCGGTCATAGTAATGATCGTCGATCTTCACTTCGATCCTGTCATCCGGCGATAGGTCGGCTCCGTTGAACGAGTAGGAGGGGAATGGAGAATAGGGAGAGCGGACGAAATACTCGGGATGGTACAGAGCCCATTCACTGTCAAGTCCGGTGTGGTTTGGAACCATATCACTAGCCAGTCTGATATGGCGATCGTGGCACCGTTCGTTGAGGTTGTGATAGGCCTGCCAGCCTCCGATCTTCTGGTCTATATTGTAGCTTTTAAGACTGTAGGCACTCGCCTCTGCCTCAGGATTCCCGCAGTAGTGCTTGATCTTCTTGCTTGCCTCACTTCTTTCCCAGATGCCGATCAGCCACAGTGCATTGAAACCTCTTTCGCTGAGCAGATCAAGCTCCCTGTCGGGAATCTTGTCGAGAGTGTCGATGGGACGTCCATATGCGCGTGAGAGCTGATCAAGCCAGACGAGGGTGCTCTTTGCCATCATCACGACATTCGGCATCCAGTCCCAATCACTGCTGAATGCTTCATACTCGTGCTCAAGGAATTGGTAGTTCTGTACCACTGCCGGTCCCGGACCACCACCGAAACGGACCTTCTCCTCCTCTCTGATGACATCCAGGACATGCAGGAGACCCTTCTTCAGTTCCTGCGGAATGAGAGTACCCCAATGCACCATGATGAAAGAGATCTGTTCAGTGAGAGATTCAGGATGTTCCTTAGCCGGTGTGGTAAGGAACGTGAAAAGATCTTCCCGAGTACCTTCAACGATGCCGCTACGAAAGGAATGGGTCTGCGCCAGCTGGGTAAAACCTTTGAGACTGGAGGGGAAGGTCAGCCCTGCAGGTGAAATAAGGGGTGCGGCAGAGGTGTTGAGTGCAGGGTTTTCAAGAAAGACCCGGTGAAGGAACAGACCCCTGGCATCTTCAGCAGAGGGGTTGCTGATATGTTTCTGCTCATCAGGCAGCTTTGACGGGAACTGTCGGTCATAGAATCTGAGCATCTCCATCGTTGATTCTGATTGGGCAGCTTCCTGTTTCAGCGACTGAAAGAAGGTGCCTCCCTGAGCTTCGTCGTAGGTGGTGGCGACAACCTGATACAGGAGGTGGAGGACACCGAAGGCATGGACCTTCGCCGCTGACAGGAGTGTTTCCGGGGGATCGTCTTTGTGCCTGTTGTTGTAGATATAGACGAAATCTTTTGCATCTCGGTAGAGTTTTTCTATATCGAAATCGGTGATGCACAAGGCCGTTTCATAGTCGATGCCTTTTCGTGTCTGGTCTGCGATGCGTAAATCCCGTAACTCCATGTAGAACTCCTTGTTCGTGAGCTGATCGTTTCTGTGCGGTCATGATCAGGTTGAAGCTGTACTATCTCCACGACAGTGTCGAGTATTCCTGTTACTTCCATATTAAAGTACTCTCTTCGAAAAAGGGAGTTTTTTTTCCTGTATTGTTCCAAGAAGAGTGTCCCGTATGATGAGCTCTCCCTGTTTGAAGAGATCAGGCAGCAAAGGTTCTTCTTCGATCGAGAATCTTGAGAGCACATACGATGCGACATCCGTACCCTTTCCCCGTCCTACTCCGATGCGCAGTCTAAGGAAATCAGTGGTTCCGCATAGCCGGAAGATACTTCGTAACCCGTTATGACCTGAGGCAGACCCCCCCTTCTGAAGGGTAAGAGCTCCGAAGGGAAGTTCTATATCATCATGCACGATAAGAGTCTCTTCACTGGTTATAGAAAAGTACGACAGCATCGCACTGACACTCCTGCCACTTTCATTCATATAGGTATGAGGGAAGAGCGTGCGTATGGTCTTTCCGGCACAGATCATAGAGCCGTGCAGGCCATGGAACTTCTGACGCAGAGTTTCGGAGGACTCGTTGAAACGATCCTCGTACAGAAGCCAGCCTGCATTGTGGCGTGTATGTGAATAGGAAGCTCCCTTGTTCCCAAGAAAGACGATCAAAGCTATCTTCATGAGTGTTTCAAGAATAAAGGATCAAGAGTCTGAGTTTCAAGAGGTGCTTTCGTTGTCGTTTCACAATTTCAGTGCGATAATCCTTTCAGGAGGCTGCCATATGTATGTGTTGGTGTTCTTTGTTCCTCTTACGCATCTTGAAGCGGTTAAGAATCAGGTGTTCGCTGCCGGAGGCGGGGCTTTCGGCGGGTATTCGCATTGCTCTTTTGAAAGTGTAGGTCTCGGCCAGTTCCTTCCCCTTGAATCTGCCCGACCGTTCATCGGTACTTCCGGTGTTCTTGAACGGGTTCGGGAGATGAGAGTCGAGATGGTCGTTCCCGAAGAAAACATTGATGACGTAGTGACAGCTCTGAAGGACTCACATCCTTATCAGACACCTGCTTTCCACTATTACAGGGTTTATACCGGCGTGTGAGGCTTGAGAGGTTCCCTCCTTTCAAGTACACTGTCTTCCACTTGAAGACCGGTGAGGATGTGGTGGTAATGGCGATGACACGAGAAGAATTTCTGAGACAGAAGATGGGGAATACGGTGCTGATCCTTGATGGCGCGATGGGAACTGCCATACAGGGTCTGCACCTGAGTGAGGATGATTATTCATATGAACAGAGGCCGCCTGCCCTCGGTTGTTCCGAGATCCTCCTGTTCACCCGTCCCGACGCCATTTATGACATTCATCTCGAGTATTTGAAGGCCGGAGCAGATCTCATCTCAACAGACACCTTCGGTGCGAATAGATTCTCTCTTGCTGAGTACGGTCTCGATCATCTCTCCTATGATCTCAATCTCGCCGCTGCAGAGCTGGCCCGTGCCGCTGTGGAAGAAATAGAGGCAGAAGAGGAGACCCGGTACGCCTTCGTGGCTGGCTCTATCGGACCGACGGGTAAGGCAGCGAGCTTCTCTGCCTCAGCAGAGGATCTCACACGTCGTGATGCATCCTTCGATGAGTTTGTCGAGATTTTCAGCGAGCAGGCACGAGGGCTTCTGGATGGGAACGTGGACCTGTTTCTCATCGAAACTGCCTTTGATACCCTCGTTGTGAAAGCTGCCCTCACAGCCGTTTACACCGAGATGAAAAAGCAGGGTAAGGAACTTCCGGTCATGGTCTCGGTCACTTTCAGTGACAACTCGAACAGGACTCTGAGCGGACAGACAGTGGAGGCCTTTGTCTCTTCGATGAGTTATTACCCTCTGTTCTCTCTCGGTCTCAACTGTTCGACCGGTATCAGAGAGATGCTTCCACTGATCGACCGGGTCGCTGCAGTGTCCCCCTTTCCCCTTAGTGCCCACCCGAATGCCGGATTTCCCAATCTTGACGGGGATTATGAGCAGAGTGCCAGCGAGTTCGTATCTCTGATGTCGGAACCTCTCAAACAGGGGCTGCTTCACATCGTGGGGGGGTGCTGCGGGACTACGCCTGTTCATATCCGTGCCCTCAGGGACTCACTCTCTCAGTACCCCGCACCTTCGAGAGTACCGAAGGAGAGAAGCTTTTCACTCAGTGGGCTAGAGCCGCTTGAGGACCCTGATTCCTTCATCGTGGTAGGTGAGAGGAGCAATGTGGCAGGTTCGAGAAAGTTCGCCAGGCTGATCAGAGAGCATCGATACACACAAGCACTCTCAGTGCTGCGCTCACAGATCGAGATGGGCTCAAAGGTCATCGATATCTGCCTTGACGACGCTCTGATCGATTCGGTCAGCGAGATGCGGACACTTCTTCGTCATGCGCTCAGTGACCCGGACATCGCGCGTATCCCCTTCATGATCGATTCCTCCGACTGGCCTACGATAGTCACCGCTCTCAAAGAGATACAGGGAAGGGCGATCGTCAATTCGATATCGCTGAAAGACGGGGAAGAGCTGTTCATCAGCAAGGCACGGTTCATCGATTCGATGGGAGCTGCCATGGTTGTCATGCTATTCGATGAACACGGTCAGGCTGCAACCTTCGAAAAGAAGATAGAGATCGCACAGAGATCATATACGCTGCTGACCGATCAGGGTATAGCACCAACGAGTATCGTCTTCGATCCGAACGTCCTCACCATCGCCACAGGGATCGAAGAACACGATTCGTACGGGAAGGATTTCATAGAGGCCGTGGCCTGGATCACAGAACACCTGCCCGGGGTGAAGGTCAGTGGAGGTGTGAGCAATCTCAGTTTCAGTTTCAGAGGAAATAACTTCATCCGGGAAGCGATGCATGCCGTATTCCTTGATATGGCGAGACAGAGGGGACTGTCGATGGCGATCATCAACCCCGAGACGCAGAGTGACGGTTCTCTCCTTGATCAGGAGACCTATGCGATCGTCCGTTCGGCAATAGAGGGTGTAAACACCGAGGCGCTTATCGAACATGCAATCAATGTGCAGGACCGGGAGCTGGTACGGAAGGAGAAGATCGTTGACGAACACCTTCCTCCCGCCGGTGGTGAGCGTCTCATCTGGGCTTTGAAGAAGGGAGTCGACACCTACCTTGAACAGGACCTTTCAGCTCTCTCTGATCTGGAGGCGGTTGAGATCATAGAGGGCCCTCTGATGGATGGCATGAAGGTCGTCGGTGCTCTGTTCCAAGAAGGACGGATGTTCCTACCTCAGGTCGTTCGCTCTGCCCGGGTGATGAAGATGGCTGTTGCTATTCTTCAGCCGCGACTGACGGAGGCGAAATCCGCACAGGGATCCACTGCCGGAACGGTCGTTTTTGCGACGGTCAAGGGAGATGTGCATGATATCGGCAAGAACATCGTCATTCTTGTCCTGGAATGCAACAACTTCAAAGTGATAGATCTGGGTGTGATGGTTCCTGCCCGACAGATTCTTGATGCTGCTCGCACCCATGCAGCCGACCTCGTCGCCCTCAGCGGTCTGATTACCCCATCTCTTAAGGAGATGGAGCAGGTGTGCTCCCTGTTCAAACAGGAGGGGATGGATATACCGATACTGATCGGCGGTGCGACGACGAGCGAGCGACACACGGCAATCCGTATCGCACCCTCCTATCCGGCACGAGTCTTCCATGGCCGTGATGCGACTCAGGCGGTTTCGAGTGCGCTGACCCTTCTTTCGAGCCAGGCAGAATCGTTCATCGAGACGACTGACCGTCGCTACCGGGAGATCCGGGAAGATTCAAAGCGCAGCCAGTTCCTTCTTTCTCCCTACAGTGAGGCCGTCAGACACCGATTTCACAAACAGGAGCCCACTCTGTTCAGTACCCTTCCTTATACACATGTGATCGACTGGGTTCGACTTGAGGATCTTCTTCCATACGTTACCTACCCAAACTTCTTCAAGGCATGGCTTGTCTCTCCCGAGAGCGAAGAAGCTAACACGCTGAAAAAGGATCTGTCTGCACTACTCGAGATTCCCGAGGTGCTTGAAGCGCTCAATGCATCTATCAGGGGAGTGTACGGACTGTTCCCAGTTACAAAGGATCCTCAGGGACGCATCCGGATTACCACAGGTGCGATAGAGACCTCCTTTACCTTCCTGAGGTCACAGATGCCCGACCGGCAGGGGCGATTCCTCTCGATGGGGGATTTTATTCACGACAGTGAGATCGATACCCTTGGTATGTTTGTCCTCTCTGCAGGACTGGCCATCGAACCTCTTGAGCAGAAGTACAAAGATGCGGGAGATGACTATTCGGCCCTTCTGCTCGCAACTTTCTCGAACCGTCTCGCCGAGGCGTTCAGTGAGTATACAGAACAGCGTATCGTGCAACCTCTGTGGAAGGTGAAGACGGTACGTCCCGGGATAGGGTATCCGGTGACCCCGGATCATACAATGAAACAGCAGGTTTTCGATCTCCTTGAGGTGACAGGTTCCTGTGGCATCACCCTCACCGAATCAATGGCAATGAAACCGCTCAGCACCGTATCGGGGTTCTATCTGGGAGGTCAGGATGCAGGGTACTTCACCCTTCACGGGATCAGTGAACAGCAGCTTGTGCACTACGCACAGCTTACTGGACGTTCACGCACCGAGGTTCTGGACATGATGCCGGTCGATTTGTATAGTGAATCGCCAAAGGAGACGATATGAGAGTGTTGGATGTATTGAAACAGTCGGGGAAACCTCTGTTCACCTTTGAGATCATTCCTCCGTTGAAGGGGCATACGATACAGGATGTGTATGAGACGATAAACTCTCTTCTCCCGTTTGAACCAGGTTACATCAATATCACGACCCACCAGCAGGAGGTGGTCTATATCGACCATCCGGATGGTTCTATCGAACGGAGGATGATGCGCCGTCGCCCGGGAACTGTCGGTCTTTCTGCAGCTATCGAACACACCTACGGCATTCCCGTGGTGCCCCATCTGATCTGCGGCGGTAACACGAAGGATCAGCTGGAGGATCAACTGGTGGAGCTGAACTTTCTCGGGATAGAGAACGTCCTTGCTCTCAGAGGGGATCCCGTGAGCGGGGAGAAGCGGTACGTGAAAACTCCGGGAGGTTATGAGCACACTGATGCTCTCGTTGCCCAGATAGAGGCTCTCAAACGGGGTGAATACCTTGATCATCTCTATGATAACGGGACCGGCATCTCCTTCTGTGTAGGGGTCGCAGGGTACCCTGAAAAACATATCGAAGCTCCTAATATGGAGAAGGATATCGAGATGCTGAAACGTAAGGTGGATGCGGGAGCCGATTATATTGTCACGCAGCTGTTCTTCGACAACGACGCCTTCTACCGTTTCATCGACACATGTCGCTCTCATGGCATCGAGGTGCCGATCATTCCCGGTATCAAGCCACTGCAGCGAAAACGGGATCTTGAACTCCTCCCTCAGACCTTTGCTGTCGATATTCCCAACTCACTTGTCTGCTCTGTTGAGCAGGCTTCAAGTCCTGCCGATATCAGAGAGATCGGAGTCGATTTCTGTATCCACCAGGTTGAGGATCTGCTGAAAAACGGAGTACCGGGAGTCCATTTCTATACGCAGGGGAAGGCCCATGCTGTCAGAAAAGTCGCCTCGGCTACCTTCTCTTCGTGACTTCCGTTTTGGGACAGCTCTCTTGCAGCGGGCACACAGAGCACTTCGGTGAAAGAGGTGTGCAGGTCTGTTGACCGAACAGTACCAGTGCTTCATTAAGCGGGATCCAGTGACGTCGAGGCATAACCAGCTGAAGTGCTTTCTCCGATTCTTCCGGAGTCTTTGTCTGTATCCATCCCATCCTGTTGCTTATCCGGTGTACGTGAGTGTCAACACAGATCGCATCGATGTTAAATCCGAGATTCAGGGTGAGGTTCGCTGTCTTGATTCCGACACCAGGTAGGGCAAGGAGAGCTTCCTGATCAGCAGGTACTTTCCCTCCATGATCTGTCATAAGAAGCTGTGAGATCTTTCTGATGTTCTTTGCCTTTGTCCGATAAAATCCGGCAGGATAGATCAGCTCGGCTATCTTCTGTTCATCGAGGTCCAGCATGGACTGAGGCGTATCGGCTTCACTGAAGAGACGTGAACTGGCTGTGAGGGTTACCTCATCGCGTGTCCTCAGGCTGATGAGTGTCGCGATCAGGACACGGAAGGGGTCATGCTTTTCGTATGCAACCTGCGAGACGGAGGGGAATCCTGTTGAGGTTTTCGAGAGGTTTTGTCGGATCTTCTTGAAAATGGTATCCCAGTAGGCATCAGGTGTGTTCATGTTGAAAGGTATACCACTGTCTACACAGCTATTCAATGGGGAGGGGAGACAGGGTGATCCGGGTCGTTAAAACGGCTGATTCAGCTTGACACAACAGGGTAAAAGATTTAGGTTTCAATCCATATGATAGTCGTATTGAAAAAACAGATAACAGAAACGCAAAAGCATGCGATAAAAGAATTTCTCAAGGGGCATTCGTTCAAAGTGAAGGAGATAGTCGGTCAGGAAGAGACCGTTCTGGGAGCCGTCGGAGAGAGACGGATAGATCCGAGAGAAGTTCTCCTGCTTGATGGTGTACTTGAAGTCATTCCTATCAGCAAGCCGTATAAGCTTGCAAGCCGTGAACTGAAGAAGAGCGACACTATTGTTCAGGTCGGGAATGTGAAGATCGGCGGCAACAGGATTGCTGTCATAGCAGGTCCCTGCGCTGTGGAGAGCCGTGAACAGATCATGGAGGTCGCCAGGAAGGTCCGTGAAAGCGGAGCTGTGATACTGCGTGGCGGCGCTTTCAAGCCCAGAACATCTCCTTACTCGTTCCAGGGTCTCGGAGAAGAGGGACTCAAGTACCTTCGGGAAGCGGGAGATGCGTATGATATGCCGATCGCGACTGAGATTGTGAGTCCCGGTGATGTTGATATGATGGCAGGGTACATAGATATGTTCCAGATTGGAGCACGTAACATGCAGAACTTCGAACTGCTGAAGGCTGTGGGAAAGACTGGCATGCCTGTCCTTCTCAAACGAGGTCTTTCAGCTACTATCGAAGAGTGGCTGATGGCCAGTGAGTATCTCATGGCGAGCGGTACCGATCAGGTCATTCTCTGTGAACGGGGGATCAGGACCTATGAGAGTGCCACCCGAAACACGCTCGATATAAGTGCTATTCCTGTTGTTCAGAAGCTGACTCACCTGCCAGTTATCGCCGATCCTTCCCATGCGACAGGCCTTCGGGATATGGTTGCTCCGATGTCTCTGAGTATCATAGCGGCAGGGGCCAGCGGTTTCGTTGTCGAGGTGCACAATGATCCTGACAAGGCTTTTTCCGATGGGCCGCAGTCTCTCTATCCACAGCAGTTCGACAAACTGATGAAGGATGTTGAGGCGCTGTGTCCCGTTGTCGGCAAATCTCTCGTGCGTACACCCAGAACACGAATCATTTCCCCGGACAGTGCTGTACCTGTGTCAGTTCAGAGTGATGAACTTGTGGTTGCTTTCCAGGGGGAGAGAGGAGCGTACAGCGAACAGGCTGTGCAGCATGTATTTGATGCCGAGGTGAAGACTCTTGCCTGCCACCTGTTCAAAGATGCTTTCGAAGCGGTCATGACGCGAAAGGCCCGCTATGCAGTCCTTCCGGTCGAGAATACCCTGGGAGGGACTGTGAACGAGGTGCTTGACCTGCTGAATGTCTACCCGGACCTTACGGTTGTCGGTGAGCGACAGATCAGGATCAGGCATAATCTTATCGGTCTGCAGGATGCCACACTCGAAGGAGTGAAGCGGGTGTTCAGTCATCCGCAGGGGATCGCACAGTGCAGTGAGTTCCTCACGAAGGAGATTCCTTTTGCTGAAGCGGTGCCATTTTTCGATACAGCAGGTTCCGTGACCCATATCGTTGAGATAGGAGACCCTTCCTGTGTTGCCATTGCCAGCGAGAATGCAGCAAAGCGCAGCGGCGTGAAGATTCTGAGAGATGGTATCGAAACGAACAGCAGGAACTATACCCGATTTTACGTGCTTACCCGTGAAGAAGATGCACAGGAGTTCAGAAGTTCCATCACTGCCGACCGTGTTGCTATGGTGTTCAGCGTTCATGACCGTCCCGGCTCCCTGTTCGATGTCCTTAAGACCCTCAGTGACTACGGACTGAACATGAAGAAGCTTGAATCACGCCCCATACCGGGTAAGCCATGGGAATATTCGTTCTTCGTTGAATCAGAGCTGATAGATATGGAAAAGCTTCATCGTGCCTCTCAGGAGATCATTGAACACACAGACAGCTTCAGGATTCTCGGGACCTACAAGGGTGATACCTGACAGTAGCAGGTGATACCTGCGTAGATGATTTTCATGTGAATCTTCACTCTTTATCATATAGATGAAGGAGAAACGAACAGCCTTCCGTAGTATATGTATGGGACGGCTGTTCTTTCTTATTCTCCTTCTGTCTCTCTCCCTGCTCACTACCTGCAGTTCAGACAGGTTGGTCACGGTCAGTCTTTCGGATGAACATACCTGGGAGACGGTGAGTGGCAGACTGCTGTGGTATACGCTCACCTATACCTCAGGTGATACTCTCGTGAATGTTCCCCTCTCTGTGGGAGAGCGGGAAGTGAAGTTCCTTGTACCTTCACGACGTACTATCCTGTTCACCGCATATCCGCTGGGTGAGCTTTCTCCGCTGGGCGGAGGTCTCGACGGTGATGAACAGGGGCGTACGATCGAATTGAACAGCGAAGAAGGTCTTCTCTGTTCGTATCTTCAGCGCATAAACAGGGACTGGTCACCGCTGATACAGAACCTCTCCTATCGTGCGATCGCTGAGGATGTGAAGAGGGTGGATGATATCCACTACCCCTCACTGCTGCAGGACCTTGTCACGGGTTTGTATGACGGTGATGGACTCTCTGCTTCCATTCGCTACGTTCACACGCTTGAGTCCATTCCCCCCGGACGGTATCATCAAGACGGGTACCGGGGTGTTTCGTTCTACAAAGGAGACTACCAGCCTGTTCAGCTTCCGCCCCTCACCGCAGGAATTCACACCTTTATGAATCATGACCTCAAACTCGTCCTTGATATCATCATCAGCGAGGATGAACAGAAGGTTCCCACCTGCGTTGTACGCCCGGCTGATATCATATTCACGATCACCCAGGCTGAGTATCATGCGATGTATCGATCAGCACTCTCCTTCCCTTAACAGGGAAAAGTCGTTACACTCAGGCTATGGAATCAATCAGAGAGCTTTACCGTATTGGACACGGACCATCTTCTTCACACACGATGGGTCCCCGCTATGCAAGTAACACCTTTCATGCTCTCTACCCTGATACAGCCTCGTTCCAGGCGAAGCTCTACGGCTCTCTTGCAGCAACAGGAAAGGGGCACCTTACCGATACAGCTATCAGGGATGTTTTCAATTCCCTCGGCAAACCTGTCACGATTCTCTGGTTTCCCGAAGAGAGTCTTCCCTTTCACCCCAACGCTCTCACGCTCATCGCCTTCGATGAACAGGAGCAGGAGATCGGCAGGGAGACCTACTACAGTGTAGGGGGTGGAAAGGTTCTCAGTGAATCCGACAGGGATGACAGAAAGGATTCCATCTACCCCCAGTACCTGACACGAATGGACAATATCCTCCGGTACTGCAGCAAGGAAGGAATCAGACTGTGGGAGTTCGTTGTGAAGTATGAGGGGGAAGAGATTCTTGATTACATGAAAGAGATCTGGTCTGTCATGGTCGAGGCCATCCACCGGGGTCTTGAGGAGGAAGGAGTCCTTCCCGGTGGGCTGAAACTTCCACGTAAGGCAAGTCAGTACTTTGCTCAGGCGAATGATATGGGTGGAGTTCTGGGAACACCGGCGCGTGCACTCAGTTATGCTCTTGCTGTTTCCGAAGAGAATGCTTCAGGGGGGAAGATCGTCACAGCTCCTACCTGTGGAAGCTGCGGAGTTCTTCCGGGAGTTCTGCTGTATATCAAGAACCAGTATCACCTCTCGGAGATGAAGGTCTACAGAGCGCTTCTTACTGCCGGTCTTATCGGAAACCTTGCCAAGCATAACGGATCGATCAGCGGTGCCGAGGTGGGCTGTCAGGGTGAAATAGGGGTGGCCTGTGCCATGGCGTCGGCCGCGGTTGCTCAGCTGCTTGGTGGAAGTATTCACCAGATAGAGTATGCGGCGGAGATGGGCCTTGAACACCATCTGGGTCTTACCTGTGACCCGATGATGGGTCTTGTGCAGATCCCCTGTATCGAACGCAACGCACTCGCGACGATGCGTTCCCTTGATCATGCTTCATTCGCACTCCTTTCGGATGGGCGGCACAAAGTCTCCTTCGACACGGTGACCGAGGTGATGCTGGAAACCGGGCAGGCACTCCCCTCTCTCTACAGGGAGACCAGTCTGGGAGGCCTTGCACGGTTCACATGAATCAATAGTACCTCAGCATCACATATCCGTAGGCAATGACAAGAGTCGTCAGTGTGATGGGAATTCCGTAGGCAAGATAACTTGAGAAGGTGAGTTTCACATTGTTCTTCTTTGCGAAGCCGAACATAATCACGTTCGCACTCGCTCCCACCAGAGTGCCGTTTCCGCCGAGACACGAGCCGAGAGCGAGTGACCACCACAGTGGTTCTATCGCGTGGGTCGAGACCTCACTGCCCATGATCTTCACGACCGGGATGAAGGTGGCGACAAGGGGAATATTGTCGAGAATTCCGCTGAAGATTCCACTGGTGAACAGTAGTGCCGCACTGGTCTTCTTCAGGTCCCCTTCTGTAAGCTCCTTCATTGCATCAGCAAGACGGTCGATGACTCCCACATAATCGAGAACGCCCACCATGATGAACAGCCCGACGAAGAAGAGTATCGTATCCCACTCCACCTCCTTGAGAATCTTCTCCAGATCTTCCTTTGTCCACAGGATAAGAACGCTTGCTCCTGCCAGAGCTATCACACTCGGTTCGGTTTCGAGCAGACCGTGAAAAAGGAAACCCAGAATGACGAGTCCCAGTACGGTGAGAGATTTCTTCATGAGTGTTCCGTTGGTGATCAGGAGAGTTTCATCCATCGCAAGGATCCGTTTTCTGTTCAACTCGGACACTACCAGCTGTTTCTTGAACAGGAGGATGAGCAGTCCCATGATCACCAAAGATATAACTCCGATGATAGGGGCGAGGTTGATGAGAAAATCCATGAAACTGAGACCTGCCGCAGATCCGATCATGATGTTCGGAGGGTCCCCGATCAGTGTCGCTGTCCCTCCGACGTTCGATGCGATGATCTCTGTGATGACAAATGGGAGAGCATTGATCTCCATCTGCGTAGTGAGAAGCAGGGTGACCGGCGTTATCAGCAGGATCGTGGTCACGTTATCCAGCAGCGCCGAAAAGATCGCTGTGATCCCGAACAGAAGGGCAAGAAAGGCAATAGGGTCCGCTTTGACTATCTTGGCTCCCTTCACTGCCACATATTCGAACACTCCGCTCTGTTCTGTCACTTTGACAATCATCATCATGCCGATCAGCAGGAAGATGACATTCATATCGATATGTTCAACCGCATCATGAAAGGGGATGAAGTGAAATACCAGATACAGTGAAGCTCCAAGGAGTACTGCTATCGCTTTATTCATCTTTTCCATGATAAGAAGGGCATAGACGATGATGAACACGAGTACGGCGATTATCATATGTATATTCATCATCATGGCCTCAGCATCTTGTTGATGATTTCGTTCGGGTCGATAATTCCGACCATTTCATCGTGTTCATCGACTACCAGAAGGTGACGTCTGTTCCCGCGGATCATCATGAAGAATATCTCGGGATAACTGACCGTATCGCGAATAACGTAAGGTCTGTGATCCCTCAGATACTCACTGATCTGTGCCTCTCCTTCGTTCTTCCAGAAGTATTTGACCGGCTGGAAATCCTTCAGCATAGACAGGTTGTGGAGGTGGAACACATAATCGGGAAATCCTGCTTTCAGCAGGTCGACAAGGTCCAGAACCCCGCATATCCTGCCTGAGCCCTCATGGTAGACCGGAAGAAAGTAGATCCTATGCCGCTTCATCTGATCGACAGCGACCGAGAGGGTATCTGTATCCCTGGCACGCGGCCAGTACCGGGCAAGATCACCCGCGGTCAGAGGACTTGCCATATCCGCTGAACTCTCACCGATAAGGTTGAGCATTTCGAGAGGTGTGCTGCACCTGTCAAGTTCATCTGTCCGGGTTCTAATGAGCCTTCCGATTCCCTGAATGACTCTCAGGTAGACGTCCTGTTCGTTTCCGCTGGTGAGGATTGAAAAGATATACTTCACCTCTTTTCCTGTTTCCAGGATGAGCGGAGCGGCACAACGGATGAATATGATCGAGAGTCCCTTCACGAGAGGGGAGTGGTTGTGGGGCATCATCGTGTGGTTGCCAAGCCATGTCGAGCTGAGTTGCTCTCTCTCTTCAAGGAGAGAAAGTGCTTGCTGTTGTGTGAGGCCTGAGCTCTTTGAGAACTGCAAGGCCAGGAATGCCAGTACATCCTGAACAGAATCGAAATTCCTATTCAGAAAAATACTCTCTTCCGTAACGTATCTACGAAACTGCATTGTTCGCCTCCAAATGGTAGATGGTCGAATGTCATGACCTGCATCACCCCTCTTCTAGAAGGAGGATGCGATCAGGGTCTCCATGTCCTCAGATTCGGTCTGTATCTCATGCGAGAGAGTGTTCTCCTCTCGTATGAAGGGTGTGATGGAAAGCTGTCCGAGCCGGTCCAGGAACTGTGCCTTCATCTGTGTATCGATTAAAAGGATGTACGGGGTAATGAATTCTCTTACTTCCTCCCTGTCTATATAGGTAGAGGCTGAGTGCCCGTTCATCTGAAGTGCGATATATTCAGGAAGGGTCTCTGTTTCAAGGAGATGATAGAGTTCTCTCATTGTTGAAGTTTCTGTGAGGGTAACGGTGTCCTGAGAAGGACTGTCCGTCATGTGTTGTGGTGTATGATTCATGGTTTTTCCCTTGCTTTACTATGTGATAACATCCCCCGACGGGGATGAAGGTATATCAGCTGATAGGGCAGGGGGGAGCTTTATTGAAGGGGAAGGACCTGTGAACAGTGGTTACAAAGGGGAGAACCCGGCAGGAAGGAAGAAGCCGTGCATACATCGGCAGGCTCTGCATCACCATAACCTCTGCATCATTGATCTCTTCATTCTCTCGGGGTGCGCGTTCTTCCCTCCCTTCCCGTTCACCTATGTGCAGTTCACCTGTATTCACTGTGACCTCATATACATCATGGGAGATGAAAAGTTTTTCTGCGGGATCGGGGGAGGTGTACTGTGGCGTATCGGCCGCTAGCTCAAGGGCTCCTGATACAAGGAACAGGAACGCAAGAATCACTACCGGCGGAAGGTTCTTCATACGCCGAAGTGTAGAGAGGAAGAGAAAAATATTCAAGATGCAACGACAGATATTCTGATCTATATAGTTATGTTTTCTATAGTTGTTGTGATAAAAGGAAAGGACCGCCTGGCGGCGGTCCTGCAGGTTCTTTTTTTCAGATTATCCCTTCACTACGATATTGACGATCTTGTCGGGAATGACGATCGTCTTGACGATCTGTTTCCCTTCAGTGAGCTCACTGATTCTCTCCTGTTCCAGGGCCCGTGAAAGAAGGAGCTCCTTGTCTGTCCCTTTGGCAGCATCGAATCTGGCTCTTACTTTTCCGTTGACCTGAACGACGATCTCCAACGTATCATCCACCGTGAGCTCTGGGATATACTGCGGCCACGGCTGAAGCGAGACGGAGGGGGCATGACCCGCCATCGCCCAGAGTTCTTCACTCAGGTGAGGAGTGTAGGGGGAGAGGAGAAGTATGAACGGTTCCCATACCTCGCGGGGGAGGGTCTCTTTCTTATACAGTTCATTGGTAAATATCATCATCTGGCTGATGGCCGTATTGAAGTCGAGGCTGTCAGTGTCTTCACCCACTTTCTTTATCGTCTTATGAAGAAGTTTGATACTATCCTCGTCTGCCTTCTCTTCACTGATTCCCTTCTGTGAAAGGCGCCATACTCTGTCAAGGAAACGATAGACACCTGAAAGGCCCGATGTTGACCACGGTTTCGATACCTGCAGAGGTCCCATGAACATTTCATACATTCTCATCGAATCTGCACCGAATTCGTCAATGATCTCATCAGGATTGATGACGTTCTTCAGTGATTTTGACATCTTGGCGATCACGCGCTCGAGCGGTTCTCCGGTTCCTTTTTCCGCAAAGGTGTCGACACCGGTTTCTTCGGCATCCTCGACCGATACGAGGGTCTTGTCCTTTTTCTGGAACGCGAAGGAGGTAATCATTCCCTGATTGACCAGGCGCTGGAACGGCTCTTTCGTGTCCACGATACCCAGGTCGTACAGAACCTTATGCCAGAAACGGGCATACAGGAGGTGGAGTACCGCATGCTCTGCCCCTCCCACGTAGAGGTCTACCGGCATCCAGTACTTCATCGCCTCTTTCGCTGCAAGCGCTTCTGTGTTCTTCGGGTCGAGGTAGCGCAGGAAGTACCAGCAGGAGCCTGCCCACTGAGGCATCGTGTTGGTCTCCCGGTGTGCTTTCCCTCCACATGCCGGACAGGTCGTTTCAACCCAGCTTTCGATGGTCGAAAGGGGGGATTCTCCGGTTCCTGAGGGGGCATACGATTCAACCTCGGGGAGTGTGAGGGGTAGGTCCTCTTCCCTGAGGGGGACGATACCGCAGGAGTCACAGTGGACGAGGGGGATCGGTTCTCCCCAGTAGCGCTGTCGGCTGAAGACCCAGTCCCTCAGTTTATAACTGACAGTGGGTTCCCCGATGTTCTTCTCTTTGAGGTACTCATTCATCGTATCGATGGCTTCCTGCTTATCCAGGCCGTTAAGGAAGTCACTGTTGATGTGAATCCCATCCCCGGTGAAAGCTGACACCTTCACACCCTGGTCACTCTTGAGCACTTCTATGATGGGCAGGTCGAACTTCACGGCGAATTCCCAGTCACGCTGATCGTGTGCAGGAACAGCCATGATGGCCCCGGTACCGTAGGAGGCAAGGACGTAGTCGGCTATCCAGATAGGAATTTTCGTGCCGTTCAGAGGATTGATCGCGTATGAACCACTGAACACTCCGCTCTTGTCCTTTGCGAGGTCGGTTCTTTCAAGGTCCGATTTCTGTGCAGCTTGAGATACGTATTCATGAACCGCCTCACTGCACTCTCTGGTGGTGAGAGCATGGACAAAGGGGTGTTCGGGTGCGATAACCATGTAGGTCGCACCGAACAGGGTGTCGCTTCTGGTTGTGAATACTTCAAGGACCTCATCACTGTTCTCGATCGGGAAACGCACTGAAGCGCCATGACTCTTGCCGATCCAGTTTCTCTGCATGGCTTTGATCGATTCAGACCAGTCGAGTTCCTCGAGGTCGTCAAGGAGGCGGTCGGCATATTCTGTGATCTTGAGAATCCACTGCCTGATGTTCTTTCTCGTGACTGTCGTACTGCACCGTTCGCACTTACCGTCCTTCACTTCCTCATTGGCAAGGCCTGTATGGCAGGAAGGGCACCAGTTGATCGGTGTTTCCGATTCATAGGCAAGATTCTTTTCATAGAGTTTGAGGAAGATCCACTGTGTCCACCGATAGTATTCACTGGTGTGCGTGGAGATCTCCCGTGACCAGTCGTAGCTGAACCCCAGACGCTTGATCTGCTTGCGGAAGTTCTCGATGTTTGCTTCGGTGGTAACCTTCGGGTGTGTTCCGGTCTTGATCGCGTAGTTTTCGGCGGGAAGGCCGAAGGAATCGAACCCCATCGGATGCAGAACGTTGTATCCGTTCATCCGTTTGTAGCGGCAATATATATCGGTAGCTGTATACCCTTCGGGATGACCCACATGCAACCCGGCTCCGGAGGGATAGGGGAACATATCAAGGACGTACAGCCTCTTGTCTTCGGGGACCTTCGGGTCTTCCGTGACGCGGAAGGACTCGTTGTCCTCCCAGTATTTCTGCCATTTCAATTCAATCTGTTCAAAAGGATAGCTACTCATGCGCGAATCATACCCTTGCGTGCCAAAGGTGTCAATAAAGTTCAGCTCTTCACTGATCCTCATCCCCGTTCGTGAGGACGAGTCTGACCCGCTCTATTCTGTTCTTGTTCATCTCGAGAATTTCGTACTTTCCATAGTCGACTCCGAGGATCTCCCCTGCAACGGGAATCGTTCCCAGCGTCTCGATCAGGTAGGCTGCAAGGGTCTTGTTCAACTCCTGCATGTTGTCCAGATGCAGATCCAGTTCATCACTGATCTCCTGAAGAGAGGTGTCCGCCATGATAAGGTAGGAGTTCTCATGCTCCTCCTTCTGAATTCTCAGGATATGGCCGACCTCATGTTCGTCATAGATCTCACCGAACAGCTGTTCGATGATATCTTCCAGGGTGACGATACCGCTGAGACCACCATACTCGTCAAGGACGATGGCGATTTGCTGTTTGTTCTGCTGGAACTGGAACAGCATATCATCGACCTTGCGGTTCTCGGGGACGAAGACAGGCTTGATCATATACTCATCCAGGCAGCTCTCGGTTTTTCCCTCTACTTCTGCAAGGAGAAGGTCTCTAATGAGAACCACTCCCACGATGTCCTCGGGACTCTCCCCGTACAGCGGGATACGGGAGAACTTACTGTTCACGATCGAGCTGAAGGCTTCACCGAGGGTGAGGGTCTGAGAGAGGCTGAACAGGTCGGTACGGTGGGTCATCACCGATTTAACCGGTGCCTCACTGAAGTGGAGTACTCGTTGAACAAGGGATGTCTCATACTCATCGACTATTCCTTCGTTTTCCGCAACATCCACAACATGCATCAGAGCATCCAGAGACATGGAACCTTCCGATTCCCGATTGAACAGCCGGGTGATCGTGTTACTGACGAACCGGATGACTGCGATCAGAGGATACAGAAGCACCGACATCATCTTGATGATACCGGAAGAGAAACGGGCGAAGGCCATGTTGTGCGTAATGGCAAGTTGCTTTGGAACAATTTCTCCGAAGATCAGGATAAGAAGGGTCAGGATCCCGGTGCCGTAACTGACAGCATAGGAGCCGCCTATCTTCAATGCGAAGGTTGTGGTGAGTGCAGAGGCGGTGAGATTGACAATGTTATTTCCGATGAGGATCGTTGTGAGCAGGGTGTCGGGTGATTTGGCCAGTCGTGAGGCCAGACGGCTGCTTCTCCTGTTGTCGGTTTCAAGCGATCGTATCTGAAGGAAACTGAGTGATGTGAAGGCTGTTTCCGAAGAACTGAAGAATGCTGACAGAATGATCAGAAGGAGAATTACTGAGAGGTGGAGGATCATTGAGTCCTCCATGCGGTACGTTTATACGATAATGGGTCTTCCATACAGGTCACTATATACAGAGAGGGCAGTGATTATCAAGTTGTTGTGTCCTCAATGTCATGAATTACCAGTAGATGTGTGCCACACAGACCTTTGAGTGTGGATTTCATCGTCAGGGTCCTAATCCTCTAGCAACTTATGCTAGAACCTGTTTATGTGTGTCAGAAGAGATGATGTAGATGTGCGCAAATCGCTCTCATTTCTGTTGTGCATGATGAGTTTTAAGACAGAAAACACTATGAATATCCTAAAGTTGACAGAAGATTATTTTTTAGAGAAGTAAATATTTTATTATAATGCATTAAATTATATGTACATTTCTTTTTAAGATAATCTGTATTGAATTTTTATATATATTGTGTTGACATAAGTGTGGTTTTTTGGTATTGTTAAGACACAACTGGAAGACCCTTCTGGAAAGGAGAAGTTATATGAAAAAGATTATTTCTATTCTGATTATCACATTACTGGCCATAACACTCTTTGCTGCTACAGGTCAGGGAGACACGACACTGACGCTCAATGCAGCTCAGGCAGGAAAGCTCTACCATGGATTCACTGAAGCTGACAATACTACGGCGAATGATGTGAGAGATGAGATCTCCGGTGCTCTGGAAGGGGATTATACGGTAAGCGGTATCAACCTGGAAGGAACTGGTGCTCAGTCGATTGGGTACTACAACCTCTATACCACCGGTAACACTCAGATGGACGTGACCTTCACGGTAACTCCTCTGTCACTTACCTTAGGTGCGACAACCTATTACGTACCCTATGCTCTCGGCTATACAAGTTCGAGTGGTAATTCCACGATAACCGTAGCTGGTTCCGGCACTATCGGATCAGCTACTGTAGCTACAACTACTGATCCCGGATCTATCAGCGGAGTGGTTCTCCAGACCACAGGAAATGGTCTGAGATGGCAGACTCTTGCTCTTGAAGCAACTGTTGCCGGTGCATTGAACCAGACGTTCGGTCTTCCCGAAACGACAGCAGGAACAGGACAGTTCGAAGGCACGATAGTAGCACTTGTTGAAGCTTTGTAAAGGGTACACAGAAGAGGCAATCTTTTTCCTGGAAATATACGTTATGCAGCGCACCCGCTCTTGTTGAGCGGGTGTTGTCTTGTATGACGGGCATGTCATCATTCTTGGGTGAAAGTCCCAAGGGGCGTAATTGTCGACGAACCCGATAGCGACTTGCAAGTTTCACATCGCGAGGTGTGGGAGAGAGGAAGCAATAGCGAAATCGTGGCCCGACGAACAGAAACCTGATAGTAAGCGAGATAAGCTGGTAATGATACAGAGAAGTCCAAAAGACAATATGACCTTTGGGCGTACATCAGGCGGGTAAACGAGGAAAGAATGATGGCTTATCCCGTGAGGTCTCCACAGCGTACGAGGCTGCAATATCGCTTATGACGACGT
>JAFGUP010000070.1 GCA_016938475.1 Sphaerochaetaceae bacterium | reverse complement strand
ACATGGCTACTTTCAGACACAAGGAATGCAATCAATTACTTTTCGTGTCTATTTTTCTTGACAGATACACGGTTTGTTTTCATAAACGTAAAAACGTGATAATCTGCTATTTATAAACTACAAAAACGTGATATTTACGCTTTTTTTATTATCATTTCCGTGTATACTGGTACTGTAAGGAGCCGATAATGGTATTAAAGCGAAACATATATAAGGATCTGCTTCTGTGGAAAGAAGAACAAGGAAAAACAGCGCTGTTAATTGAGGGTGCTAGACGCGTCGGGAAAACTACCATTGCAGAAGAGTTTGGGAAAAAAGAATACACGTCATACATGTTAATTGATTTCAGTGTTGCATCTGATGAGATGAAATCGATCTTCATTCAGTATGCATCCAATCTGGATGATTTCTTCTTTTTTCTCACAGCGTTATCCCGAATTGAGCTTCACCACAGAGATACATTAATCATCTTTGATGAGGTCCAGTTTTTCCCACAGGCACGACAACTCATTAAACATTTAGTAAAAGATAATCGGTATGACTACATCGAAACCGGTTCGCTTCTCTCAATTAAGCAACATGTAAAAGACATTCTCATTCCTTCAGAGGAGAGAGCTGTTTCGATGTATCCTCTGGATTTTGAGGAATTCTGCATTGCATTGGGACAAGAATCAACTATTAAAGTAATAAAAGATCACTATGAACAATTGAAACCGTTGGGCCCGCTTCATGCACACATCATGAAGCTATTCAGACAATACATACTGGTGGGAGGAATGCCTCAGGCAGTACTTGAGTTCATTCATTCGAAAGATTATGCAAAGGTTGATAGAATCAAACGAGATATTTTACAATTATATAGAAACGATATCACAAAATATGCAAAAGGTTATGAATCTAAAGTAGCAAACATCTATGATGAAATTCCAGCTCAACTATCAAAACACGAAAAGAGATTTAACCTTTCTGCGATTTCTAAGAATGCGCGTCTAAGAGAGTACGAAGA
Source organism: Sphaerochaetaceae bacterium (assembly GCA_016938475.1). GTDB lineage: Bacteria > Spirochaetota > Spirochaetia > Sphaerochaetales > Sphaerochaetaceae > SABI01. The sequence continues at coordinate 5,382 of JAFGUP010000070.1, read as the reverse complement.
TGCTTTTATGTGGCTCGATGATGCAATGGTAGTCAATATCTGCTCCAACGCAGAGGATCCCCAAGTAGGATTATCCCTATATAAAGACAGATTTACAGTAAAATTGTACATGGTTGATACTGGACTTCTTATCAGTCATGCCTACGATATGACCGATGAAATACATCGGGATATCGCTGAAAAGATCGTGGCAGATAGATTGGAAACGAATCATGGAATGATTTTTGAAAATATCGTTGCTCAAATATTACAAGCAAAAGGGAAAAAACTGTATTTCTACTCCAGAAAAGATAATAACAATAGTCAGAATACGATGGAAATAGATTTCTTAATCATTGATCCAAACAAGCCTTCAAAGATTTCCCCTATAGAAGTAAAATCAGGGAAGAGGTATTCTACAACTTCATTACATAAATTTAAAAGCAAGTTCAGATCAAAGATCGGCCAGAGTTATGTACTGCACACCAAAGATCTCGTCATACAAGACAATGTCTACTACTTGCCTGTATATATGACGATGTGCTTATAACGTACAGTGCCAGTCGGGAGGTGCATCTGCCTCCTGAATGTTCCCCTTCTCTCACACGATAGTCGAAAACGCCATCAAGATAAAACTGGAGGTCTTCAGCGTGAAGGAACTTCAGAAGAAGGCTTTTGTCTGAGTTCATGGTGAAGTCTAGACTCTTTTTTCCGTTACAAAGACCTACAAACACCTGACCGTTCTCCCCCTCTTATGCGGTGAGCTTGTAGCCACTCTGCAGCGTATCAGTATGTTCACCATGCATAAGTGTGATCTAGTCACCTTGATGAAACCGTATTTCATGGTATACTCATGTGAAAAAAGGAATCATACCATGAAACATTCGTCATTTTCACATATCGTTCTATCGCTTCTTCTTTTGCTTCTCCTGTTCACCCTGCCGCTGAGCGCAGGGGGAAGCAAGGAGGAAAAGACCCCTGCTATAACCGAAAACGATCCGCTGCTCGAGGGAGAACTGGAGTCCCCTCAGAGTTCACCCGCAACCCCTGCAGCGCCGAAGGCCGAGAGTGCCGACGGGTCAGTGCAGTTCATGACCTACAGCATCTACGGAGATCTGATAGATCAGAATCTATTCTCACAGGCTGATATCACGATGATCAATGTATGGGGAACCTACTGCTCCCCCTGTATCAGAGAGATGCCCGACCTCGGAGAGCTCCACCGCGAATATGCAGATAAGGGCTTTCAGATCACCGGGATCGTGATCGACGGGTATCACCAGGATGAGGAAAAATTCAAGGAACAAATCGGTATGGCACGTGCCATCGTCGATTACACGAAAGCCGATTACCAGCATATGCTTCCGATTTCACTGGAACTGAACGAGGCCTACCTGTCAAACATACAGGTCGTACCGACCACGTTCTTCGTCGATTCGCAGGGCAGACTGATCGGCAAGGAAGTCACGGGAAGCCGTTCGAAGGAAGCGTGGATCGAGGTGATCGAAGGAGTGTTCGCAGAATATGAGAACTAGGAAGGGAAAACATCTCATTCTATCTCTCATAATCCTCATTATAGCCCTCGGAGCCATCGCCTATGGCGTGGTAGATAAGGAACACCTCACCGTACTGCAGAAGAGTACGGTGATCTGCATGGAGTGTATCGGTCTTGGGTAAGTTCAAGGAAAAGATGAAACACCATGACAGGCAACGCACACTCATCCAGATTATCACATCAGTGCTGCAGAATGCATATCTCATAGGATTCATCCAGGGAAAGATCTATCAGGGAGGAACCAAAGCGTTCTGTGTTCCCGGGCTCAACTGCTATGCATGCCCGGGAGCTCTCGGCTCCTGTCCGGTCGGCTCCCTTCAGGCGGTACTCGGTTCGAGAGGAACCTCGGTCTCCTACTATGTGGGAGGCTTCCTGGCCACGGTGGGCATCACCAGCGGCCGTTACACCTGCGGCTGGCTCTGTCCCTTCGGCCTGTTTCAGGACCTGCTGTACAAGATACCCGGCGTGAAGAAGATCCGCATCCCCAGAGGAACAGGGGAGAAGATTGCTGAGAAACTGCGGTACGTGATCCTGGCACTCTTTGTGATCATCCTTCCGCTCTTCGTTGTTGATTTCCTCGGTCAGGGTTCTCCTGCCTACTGTGAATATATCTGTCCCTCAGGTACCGTCTCGGGCCTCCTTCTCATGATTCAGAATGAAGGCCTCAGAGAGGCGGTAGGATGGCTGTTCGCATGGAAGAACCTGATCCTCGGGGTCGTGATCGTCAGTTCGGTCATCATATACAGACCGTTCTGCCGCTACTTCTGCCCCCTCGGAGCTATCTACGGGCTGTTCAACCGCATCGCCCTGTTCAGGTTCAAAGTGGATGAGCAGAAGTGCACCTCGTGCGGTATCTGCCAGCGGACCTGCAAGCTCGACATCCCGGTCTACCAGCAACCGAACAGTGCAGCCTGCATACGGTGCGGGGACTGCATCACAGCATGTCCCCACTCCGCTATCCTGAAGGACAACGTCCTAGCAGACAAGTTCGTGCTCAGGAAGGCTTCAATCAATACCCCAGACGCTGTACAAAGCGAATAAGGTTGTCCATCGTCAGAACCATATCGCTCTTTGCTCTCTTCTTGAGAACCCGGAACTCCTGTGCGACCCGGTTGATGCTGAAGATCGCACTGACTCCCTCTTCATAAGCTGCCTCGAGGTTGTCTCCGATGTCACCGACGATGGCGACAAGAGGAACGTTCTTCTTCTTGGTACGGCGTGCGATACCGATGACGACTTTTCCCCTGAGGCTCTGGAAGTCGATCTTTCCTTCGCCGGTGAACACCATATCGGTGTCCTCACACTGCTCATCGAACCGTACGGTATCGAGAACGACCTCAATACCCATCTCGAGTGCCGCGCCGAAGAAGGCAACCATGCCCCCTCCCATACCGCCTGCAGCTCCCGAACCCGGAAGCTCTGAAATATCGATGGAAAGATTCTTTTTGATGGCATCTGACATCCTGCCGAGCTGTACATCGAGGAACTCCACCATCTTCTCGTCCGCTCCCTTCTGGGGACCGAAGACATGGGCAGCGCCGTGAGGGCCGCACAGAGGGTTGTCGATGTCACACATCGTGATGATCTCCACTCCGTCGAGAGCCTTGTCCCGTGTCGAGATATCGATGGATACGATCCTGTCGAGTGTCTCACCCTGCGGAACGAAACTCTTGCCTTCGGCATCGGTGAAGGTGATACCCACTGCGGCCGCAGCTCCGGTAGCACCGTCATTGGTGGCAGAGCCTCCCAGACCGACTACGATCTTCTTACAGCCGCGTTTCGCCGCATCGAGGATCAGTTCTCCTACCCCGAACGTGGTTGCCTTTTCCGGATGGAGGTAGTCCCCGACCTGAGGAAGCCCTGCAGCCGCGGCCATCTCTACAACGGCAGTGCCGTCCGGAAGGATGCCATAGAAACTGTCGATCTTTTCGAAGTGAGGCCCGGTCACCTCAAGGGTGATCTTCTCTCCTCCGAGCGCCTCAAGAAAAGAATCTACCGTTCCTTCGCCACCGTCAGCGACCGGGATAGATACGACATCCGCATCTGGGTAGTACGTATGGATCGCATCTTTCATCATCGCGCAGATTTCCGACGAGCTCATCGTTCCTTTGAAGGAATCCGGAATAAGAATACACTTGTTCATAGTGGGGATAGGCCTCCTCAACATTTTTGACTTTTCGACACTATAGCGAAATAGGACCTCTATTGATAGACCTAGAGAAGGATGATGGAGAAACTTGCACCAAGAAGTACACTGATGACGTTACTGACCAGATTGACTACATCATTGTCTATCCATCTGATCCCGCGACACAATTCCAGCTTGTTCCCGTCCTTATCCCGCTCCTTTTCAGTGATCATCTGCTTATGCGGATCCCAGTAGTGACCCTGAAGGGTAGCACCGAGAATTGAATCGGCAAGAGAGCCGATGATGCCGCTGACAGCAACAACAGAGGCCAGGAGAATGTACGTGTTGTCTGAGGGGACGGCATACGAGATATACCACAGAAGGGCAACGAGGATACTTCCAAGCATTGACGAGAGCGATCCCAGTATTGAAACCCCTCCACTCATGCCGGGTCTGACCCGCCTGAAGGTGATGATCGAGACCGGATCCTTCGATGAGAGGATCCCGGCTTCACTTGCCCAGGTATCTGCTGTGCTCGCGGCAAGGGCCGAGCCGAACATCACAAGGGCATACGGAGTGCCGGCAAGACCGAACAGGAGCGCAGACACAGCCGCAATCCCGCCGTTGGCAACTACCTGTGCCCAGTCACGTGTACCACCCTTCTTATGAATATCACTGAGATCGAGAGGATAGATCCTCTTGGCGATTTTTCCTATCACATTCGCCGAGACGAAGAAGAACATCAGGATCAGCCATCCTTCCAGCCCGGTAAAGGTGTAGATGATGACTCCCACGAGCACGGCACTTATCAGACCGGACAGGGTAAGAAGCCGCATGAACTTCACCGGCACCATGACAAGGAGATTCAGAGCGAAGGCGATGAGAACCGTTTTCATAGACTCCCCAGTAACAGATAGGCAAGATAGCTGGCAATGATTGGAACTGTGAGGTTGTCGAGGCTCGCGGGGGTGAGAAGTTCTACAATCGTCACAAGGAATGCCAGAGCGATTGCCATGGTAAGGAAACTCACAGAAGCCAGTGGAGCTATGGAGAAGCCGGCACTCACGAGAAGTATGACGATAAAGGTGGTGATGAACATGACACTCGAACCGAGAAGGCTTTTACCCATGATAAGCTTTCTCTTGCCATATAGACGCCCGATAAGGGCGGCAAGCCCATCGCCGTAGCCCATCGTGAAAATACCGATGGTAGCAGCCCACATGGGAAGATGACCGTGATACACAAGATAGACGACCACACCCAGAGAGATCGGGAAGTAGACGAGACCGAGATTTCTCCTCACCGTCCTCTCTCCGAGCTGTTTTGCCACCCCGGTCACCACAGCTGCCCCGTTCATGATAGTGAACGATATAGGTCCTGCAATCGCCCAGGCGAAGGAGTCGAAGAAGAAAAGAAGGAGGAACCACCAGTTCGATACCATAATGTGGATAAACTTTCTGACCACCTCCGAGGGGATAAATTCCCTCTTCGCCATGGAGAAACCGATCACCAGCAACACTGCTACATATACATACGACAGAATCAACCCTAAAATATTCATTCCGTGACTATACGAATTTTTTCCTGATATGGCAAGATATTGACTAACTCCAACATCCCATGATATGGTATCTATGCTTTACCTTTTGAGGAGCAGGGTGGGTCTTTTAATCTTCTATCTTTTCCGGTTTCCAGTAGTTCGTATTCCGACAGACCGATT
>JAFGUP010000069.1 GCA_016938475.1 Sphaerochaetaceae bacterium | reverse complement strand
GTAAAAATACGTGATATGAAATGAATGTGTATGACTACGGGACATTTTACTTTACTGAAATACTATACACCTAAAGTCTGTCTGAGCTCGTGAGAGTGACTGGATTCTACAGGAGAACGGACCTTTCCAGGACTCCGATGCCTTTCTCTGCGACCTTCTCTATGCCTCATACACCGGGAGAAACACTGGCTGTGTCTATGATGGTTTTTTTGTTGTATAATTATCGAAAGTATCCTTGAAAAATCGCCAATATCACCGTATAAATATACAGAAGCCTGAAAGATTCTATCCTATAGGCAACCTAACTTGGAGGAGCATGTGAAAAAAACAATACTCGTTATCCTTATCATCATGATGATGTTCAATCTGTCAGCGACAGGTCAGGGAGAGACATCGAGCGCAGATTACCCGAAAGGAGCAATTACGATGGTCGTTCCCTACGGTGCAGGTGGAACCACCGATGTAACAGGGCGTAAGTTCGCTGTTGCGCTCCAGAAACAGCTTGGAGTGCCGGTTACGGTACAGAATGTGTCTGGAGCCTCCGGGTCAGTCGGAGCAAAGGCTGTTCTTGATGCCAAGCCTGATGGATACACGGTCCATTACACCGCCGATTCACTTGGTACCCAGCAGGTGATGGGTATCAGCGACATGAGTTATGATGACTTCACGCCTATCATGGCGGTCGTGAATGACCCGAAGGTGATCGTCGTGAAAGGCGACAGCAAGTATCAGGATCTCGAGGACCTTCTTGATGAGATGAAGAGGAACCCCGGGAAAGTGAAGATGTCATATACCGGACCAGGCGGGTCAGGTCATGTTCAGGCATTGATCTTCGAAGAACAGGGGTATGATATGGCTCTGACGGCCTATGCAGGCGGGGGTGATTGTATCATCGCTGTCCTTGGTGATCAGGTCGATTTCACCAACTCGAACTTCTCGACGATCGGTAAGTACCTGGAAAGCGGAGACCTCAGACTTATCGGTATCTCAGCTCTTGACAGACTTCCCGGTTATCCCGAAGTCCCGACACTGGCCGATGTGGATCCCGGGTTCACCGAATACCTTTCCATTCCCTTTACTCCGCTCTCACTCGTAGTTGATAAGGAAGTGGATGCAGCAGTGGTGAAGGTGCTCAGAGAGGCTTCTCTCAAGGCTGTTCAGGATCCTGACTGGTTAGCCTTCGTTGAAGAGAAGAACCTTGAAGAACTGTATAAGAAGTATCCCGAGGTTGATGATATCACTGCCTTCTACGATGACTGGAAATCCATTGTCACCTACCTGCTCTATGATGCAGGAGCGACGAAACACGATCCGGCTGAGTTCGGTATCAAGCGTCTCGCTGAATAACCGTGAAATCTCCTATCTCTCTCCTGCGTGGTAATGTCCATGCAGGAGAATCACTGGTATTCGGGACACTGGGTGTGTCCCTGTTCGTGTACTCACTGTATTCGCATTACCAGGAAGATGTACCCTGGAAGCTATCCCCTTATCTGTTTCCGCTATTTATCGCCTTGTCCCTGATTCTTGTAGCTATTGCCATGCTGATTCAGGGGAAGAAGAAAGGTGAAGAAATCGGTGTATCAGGTGCAGCGTCGGCAGGGATGCCGAAAAAAGTCATCGGGTTCACGGCTCTGGTTGTCATCTACTATATTCTGCTTCCGTTTTTAGGATTTCTCGTGACCAACACTTTGATGCTTATGCTGTTTTTCCTCTATCTGGGAGTAAGACCCTGGTGGAAGGCTTTTCTGTTCTCAGGAGCTTTTACCTACCTGACCCATGTTGTCTTCCAGCTCCTTCTTCACGTACGTCTGCCTCAGGGGGTCCTGTAATGGATTTCACACATATTGCACAATATATGGGGGATTTTCGATTCATCCTCTTTGTGCTGATGGGCTCGCTCTCAGGACTGTTTGTCGGGTCGATACCGGGGCTTTCAGTCACGATGGCGACCGCTATCCTTGTCTCCATAACCTACACATGGGCTACCAGTGATGCTCTGGGTCTTATCATGGGACTCTATGTCGTGGGTGTATATAGTGGTGCTCTTTCGGCTATCCTCATCAATATCCCGGGTGCACCCTCTTCGGTTGTCACAACCTTTGACGGACATCCGATGGCAAAGAAGGGAGAGGCTCACAGGGCGTTGAAGTTCGCAACAGTCTACTCATTTGTCGGATCAGTTTTCGGTCTTGTGATGTTGTTCCTTCTGGGCAAACCGATCAGCGTTCTGGCTATCAAGTTCCAGCCGATGGACTATTTTCTCCTTGCAGCGTTCGGCCTATCCGCTGTCGGCTCCCTCACAGGTGAGTCCTTCACCAAAGGTATGGTGAGTGTTCTGGCAGGGCTGTTCCTTTCCATGATAGGACTCGATTCTGTCCTTGGTACTCCCCGTCTGACGATGGGTATCTGGAACCTTCAATCGGGAATTCCAATCGTACCGGCACTTGTCGGACTCTTTGGTTTCTCTGAGGTTCTCACAGTGATCAGGGAGGGAGATGTGCATGCACAGATCTCGAATGTAAAGAAGGTCAGTATCAAGTTTCAGGAACTGAGCAGGCATTTTCTCCATTCCTTGTACTACAGTACGATCGGGACGCTTGTCGGTGCCCTCCCCGGGGCCGGTGGACCGGTTGCTTCCTTTCTGGCTTACTCTGAAGCGAAGCGGATTGTGAAGAGCCCTTCAGTTCCTTTTGGAGAGGGTGCGGAAGAAGGTATTGTAGCCAGCGAGGCCAGTAACAATGCCTGTATCGGAGGAGCATTGATCCCTATGCTTACCCTTGCTGTACCGGGAGATGCGGTGACGGCAATCATCCTCAGTGTCTTCTATGTTCACGGTCTTCAGCCAGGTCCGATGTTCATCCAGACACAGCCTGAGCTTTTCTCGGTCATTCTCGCCGGAGGTTTTATCGGGGCTGTAGCATTGCTGCTCATTGGACTGTTTGTTGCCCCTCATATGGCAAAGGTTATCTCGGTACCCAAAAACATCCTCCTGCCTGCAGTCACCGTCCTGTGTATCATCGGAGCCTATGCCTACAATACGAGAATGTTTGATGTGCTGCTCATGATGCTTTTCGGCGTTGCAGGGTATTTCATGAGACGACACGGCTACTCGGTCGCTCCTCTCACCCTTGCTCTGGTACTCGGGAAGATGATGGACGATAATTTCAGAAGAGCAGTCTCTCTAGCCGTATCGGAAGATAATATGCTCCGTGCCCTTTTCGGCAGACCTATCACCATAACATTGCTCATTCTGACTGTCATTACGATCCTGATGAACTTTCCGTTCTGGAAGCGATGGGTTAAAAGGTCCTGAAAAACCAGTAGCCTTGTAGAAGAAATGTTGGACTCTTCAGGAGAATTCATTCTACTGTATAGTGTTTAGATGTTCACACACTGAATGGTTGAAGAAGGGCCGGTGGATTCAGTGTATCCTTTCGTACAATGTGATGTTCCTCTGCAAGGCAATCTACCTGCTGCAAGGAGTGTGGTGTTGTGAAGGATAGAATTGAAATACCATACAGGAAACAAGCACAGAAGAACATCCTCTTCCATTCCTGATTGTGGTCTTTCCATTAATGCTGAATGCTGTATGTAGCATCGCCACTAGCCTTTCACTGCACCCATAGTGAGTCCCTTGACGACATACTTCTGGAAGATCATTGTAAGGATGATCGCCGGAGTCATGATAGCCACTGCCGCGGCCATCACTCCACCCCAATCGACCTCTGCATAGCTCATGAAGTTGTAGACGGCAATTGGAAGTGTCCTTGTTTTTTCCATTGAAAGAACCTGGCTGAACATGAAGTTGTTCCAGCTGAAGATGAACGAAAGGGTCACACTTGTGACGATACCGGGAACACTGAGTGGTATGATGATCGAGACAAACGCATGTTGCATCGTAGCACCATCAACCATGGCTGATTCTTCCATCTCACGCGGAACCGTTTCAAAATAGCTGCTCATGATCCATACCACGACCGGCAGGGCAATGAGGATATGTGAAAGAATGAGAGCTGTGTAGGAGTCCATCAGACCAAGGCGGCTGAACACGATGTACCACGGCATCAGGAACGAAATGCCCGGCATCAGTCGTGCTACAAGGATCATGACAGACAATTTCTTCTGATGGAATCGGGCGATGGAGTAGGCCGCTGGAAGACCGAGCAGAAGAGAGAAGCTGACCGCACCGACCCCGACTATCATAGAGTTTTTAAGGTAGAGGAGGAAGTTCTGTTCGTTGAATACTTTGTAGAAGTTCACCATGGTCGGACTGAAAATAAATTTCGGTGGCCAGCTGATGATATCGACCTGTGTTTTGAAGGCGGACATCAGCATCCACAGAAATGGGAAGAGCATCGGGATGATGATGAGCAGCACAATGATCGGAAATAGAATTCTGAAGCGTAATGATTGTTTCATTGAGTTCTCCTTTTACATCTCAAACCGTTTTCTCAGTTTCATCACTCCCAGGGAAAACAGCAGGACGAGGAAGAAGAGAAAAACAAGAATGCTCGATGCCTGTCCGAGGTTGAAGTACTCGAAACTGTATTTGTAGGCAAGAATATTGAGAGTCTCAGACGAATAGCCTGGTCCGCCACCGGTCATCGCATAGATGATATCGTACGTTTTCAGTGCATCGACGGCACGGAGTATGATCGCAGTGAGAATTGTGGGTGTTATCATGGGTAGTGTGATTCTGAAGAATATCTGCACTGGAGTCGCTCCGTCGACCTTAGCTGATTCATACGGTTCACTTGAAAGGCCGGCAAGCCCAGCCAGGACTATCAGAGCTATCATCGGAGTCCACTGCCAGATATCAACGAGCATCAGGGATGGAAGTACCGAGGTGCTGTCGGTCACCCATCCGCTCTGGGGAAGGCCGAACAGGGACAGTACATAGTTGAGAAATCCGATAGTAGGATCGTAAAACAGGTTGAATACGATACCAACTGCTACAGGGGTTGCAACAAGAGGAAGAAGCAGGATGAACTTGAGAGGGTTCTTACCTCTGAATTCGCGATTGAGTATTACTGCAATGGTGAGACCGAGCACTGCCTCTGCCAGAACTGCTCCGATGGTGAAGTAGAAAGTTCTTCCCACAGCATCTAAGAATCTGGGTTCGCTGAGAATCTTCATGTATGAAGAGAGGCCGGCAAACACCAGAGGTCTGCCTGAAGTAAGTGTCCAGTCAGAGAAGCTGATAAAGAGGGTATAGAGGACAGGGAATACCATAAGCGCTATGACAAAGATGAGCGCAGGTAGAGGGAACAGATACTTTAGGTTCCTTTCGAAGAAAGAACTTTTTATCATTCATGACCTCCTCGTCACACGTTGATCGTGCCTATGCATGTCAGGAGGGGACGATAACACCGTCCCCTCCTGAAAGTATAGCATAGAATAGATTAGTTGCCGCCGTATTCTCCGTCGGCTTTGAGTAGGTCGTTGACCGCTTGTGTTTTCTCGGCTGCGAGTGAAGCAAGCTTCGAGCTTGTTCCCTTCGTATTGATCGATTCGATCACCACTTCACCGATCAGGTCACGAGCCTGTCCGACAGCACTCATGAACGGGCGGTCGAAAGGAAATCCATTGAGAGCTGCATGAGCCTGTGTCTCGATGAGACCCGGGTTCATCATGGCACGTACTTCCTCGTCAAGCCAGGCTGAGTCTCTCGCCATCGTGATATTTCTCTTCATAGCTTCGATTGCGAGTTCTTTGCTCGTTGCCCAGTCAAGAAACTGCTTTGCTGCATCGCTGTTTTTTGATTTGTTGCTCATAGACATGCCCCATGATGCTACGATGAACGGCGAGTCCTCCTTCGGGCCCCTTGGGAGTTGCGCAACACCGACGTCTTCAGCCGGAATCTGAGTCTTAGAAGGATCAACCACCTGTCCGTAGAAGACAGAAGCATCAGTCCATATGGCGAGCTTCCCTGCCTGGAATACCGGCATCAGATTTTCCCAGCTCATGGAGACTACACCCTGTGGGCCGTAATTCCCAAGAAGGCGACCGTAGTAGCGGATGCCTTCGAGTGCTTCAGGTGAGTCAAATACTGCGACATTGTCTTCGAGGTAGCGTCCTCCGAAATTGTAGATATAGCTTGAGATCTGAGTGACCGAAGCTGCGCCCTTTCCTCGAGAACCGAAACCTGCGATCCCGTCTTTGTTCAATGCTTTTGCGGCAGCCTCAAGTTCCTCGAAGTTCGTCGGGACTGAAATTCCAGCAGCTTTGAACAGATCCTTGCGGTAGTACATGACCTGCCACTCGGTTACCAGGGGGACGATGTAGGCGACGCCGTCTTTCTTCCCGATGTCTACTGCAGGATCAGGGTAGTCTGAGAAATCATACGAGTCGAGTGGTGCATACCAGCCATTCTTGGTGAACAGCAGACCTTCCTGAAGAGGGCGGGTCATGAACACGTCTACAGTCGAAGAGCCGGTAGCGAACTCTGTGGTAAGTTTCTGAGTCAGCTGACTTTCCTGAAGGCTTTCCACGTTCACCTTGATGCCGGTTTCTGCTTCAAACTCCGGGATTGCTTCCTTAAGCAATTCTCCGTACGGATGGTTTGCAAGTAAGACTCTTATCTCTTCCTGTTTCTCTTCTGCTCCTCCCTGAGCAAAAAGAGAGAAGGAAATTGCTACAATGAGCACAAATAATCCAATTTTCTTCATATAACACTCCTTTATTAGTTATAGATTCCACTTTAGAGTATCAATGAGAAATTCTAGAAAGTCAAACAAAAATGATAGATATTTTTCATTTACATGAATATTATTTTCATCTATAGTAAAGGGTGTCAGGAGTGGACTCATGAGTGATTATCGGGAACAGAAACATTGTCTCAACAGCATTCGCTCTTCGTATGCGACTTTGAGCCCATCACAGAAAAAGATCGCTGATTATATTCTTTCAGACTCAGAGACCGTTGTTCATACGACGATCGATCAGCTCGCTGACAGGATCGGAACAAGTGAATCGACGCTTGTGCGTTTTGTAAGAAAGATCGGGTTTCGAGGGTATCAGCAGTTCAGGATCTCTCTTGCGACAGAGATTGTCGAGAATCGTAACCGTGTCTATGAGAACCCCATTGGCCTGAATGATAACCTGGTGGATCTTGTATTCTCTTCAGCGATCAACACCCTCACAAAAACAGGGAACATGATACGTGAAGAGCAGGTCAGGCAGGTGGCCAAGATGATGATGGCAGCCGAGTCTATATATCTGTTCGGCCTTGGCGGTTCCTATGTGGTTGCACTTGATGCGTTTCACAAGTTCATCAGGCTCGGATTGAAAGTGCACCTTGCAGAGGATTTCCACATGCAGCTGATGAGTGCGAGTCAGGCAGGGGAGAAGGATATCGCTCTGATCTTCAGCCACTCGGGGGTGAACACTGATGCGCTCGACATCCGTGAAACCCTTGATGAGGTTTCCTGCCCTGTAATCGCCATCACAAGCAACAGCCGTAGTACACTCGCAGCACATGCAAAACGTACCCTTGTCGTGCACTCCCAGAACAATGACATCGTCAATGAAGCCTTCAGCACCCGAATCGCACAGATGGCCCTCAATGATGTCCTGTACCTTGCACTCCTGGAGGAGTGTGAGGAGCGAGGAGTCTCAAGACTCGAGAGAATGAGAAACACAATTGCGAAACGGAGACTATGAATTCCACTATACAGATGGTAATGGAAGTACATATAATTACAAGGTAACGATACAAATAGAAGGGGAAGAAAATGGGAACTCTAACAGATATTAACGGTAAGCCGGCACAGAACGGAGAATATGATTTTATGGCTCTCGGGGCTCTAGTGACGCGACTCGATCCGGGTATTGTTCCGTTTGAGTATGCTGACACCTACGATATACATGTATCGGGCGGAGAGTTCAACGTCGCTGCCAACCTGTCGCGTGCCTTCAGGAAGCGGTGCGGTATCGTCAGTGCCATGGTCGATTACCCGGTCGGTCTCAAGGTAGAAGCCGAGGTAAGAAAGATGGGAGTCGAGGGTTTCTACAAAAGATTCAGTCACGACGGGGTATTCGGACCCAACCTGGCACAGGTATGGAGTGACCAGGGAAAAGGTGTGAGAGCTCCTGTAGTGTTCTACAACAGAGCAAATGAGGCGGCAGCCCGCCTTGCTCCGGGATCCTTCGACTGGGATGCGATCTTCTCCAGCGGGATACGCTGGTTTCACAGCGGGGGTATCTTCAGTGCGCTGTCGCCGACAACGCCCGAACTGGTAATAGAAGCCTTCAAAGCGGCGAAGAAAGCCGGTGCTATCACCTCCTTCGATCTCAACTACCGTGCTAAACTCTGGGCAGCAGCCGGAGCAGAGGGGAATGACCCGGTAGAGACGGCACAGCGGGTCCTTTCGAGTATCGTTGATCATGTCGATGTACTTGTGGGTAACGAAGAAGACCTGCAGATGGGGCTCGGTCTGCAGGGGCCGACAGTAGAGAAGCAGAGCAAACTCGATCCCACTGTGTTCTTTTCCATGATGGAGACAGTCAAACAGCGGTTCCCTCATATCAAGGCGGTAGCCACGACAATGAGAGAGGTCAAATCGACCAACCGTCATGACTGGTCAGCGATCCTCTATATCGGTGGGAAGGGGTACCAGGCACCGACAGCAAGCCTTGATGTGCACGACAGGGTCGGGGGAGGGGACGGCTTCGCCGCCGGTCTCATTCACGGTATCCTCAGTGATCTCTCGCCTCAGGAAGCTCTCAATCTCGGCTGGGCGCATGGTGCCCTCCTCACCACTTTTCCGGGAGATACCACGATGGCCACTCTCGAGCAGGTCGAAGCCTTCGCTCAGGGTGGCTCGGCACGAATACAAAGGTAGGTGTCTCTATGAAAGCTCTTGTTCTGGACTCGTATATGCATATGGTCTATACCGATGTGAAGAAGCCTGAAATCAGAAACCCGGATGATGTCCTGATCAGCATCAAAGCCTCAGCCATCTGCGGTTCGGACATTCACGGCTACGATGGATCCACCGGAAGGCGGCAGCCGCCTGTGATCATGGGTCATGAAGCCAGCGGTATTGTAGTTGCCGCAGGCGAAAGCGTCGAGAGTGTCAGAACAGGAGACCGGGTCACCTTCGATTCCACTATAAGCTGCGGCACCTGTACGTACTGCAAAAGCGGCCGGGTGAACCTCTGCGACTTTAGACGGGTAGTCGGTGTCTCCTGTGATGAGTACCGGATGGATGGAACATTCGCCGAGTACATCGTTGTGCCCGAACGTATCATCTACAAGATTCCTGAGGGAGTCTCCTTCGTGGAAGCAGCCCTCACTGAACCTGCTTCGGTAGCAGCGCATGCTGTGAATATCACACCGATCCATCTCAACGAGAGTATAGCTGTGGTAGGCAGCGGTCTGATTGGTCTTCTGATCATACAGATTGCCCGTACGATGACCAGCGGCCCTGTCATTGCCATCGAACCTGACCCCTCTCGAAGAGAAAGCGCACTTGCCTTCGGGGCTGATGCTTCGTTCGACCCCAACGAAGAGGGGTATCAGAATAGAATCAATGAGACCTACGGCATCTCGGGCGTTGACCGTGTCTTTGAAGCAGTCGGAGTGACCAGCTCAATCAAAGGAGCCTTGAGAGTGGTGAAGAAGGGAGGTTCTCTCACCTTGGTTGGAAATATCTCACCTACCATAGAGCTGCCCCTTCAGAGCGTCGTCACCCGTGAGATCACCCTGTACGGCTCGTGCGCCATCAGCGGCGAGTACCCTGCGGTTCTTTCCATGATGCAGAACAAGACTCTTGATGTGCTCTCTCTGGTGAGTGTAACCGATTCCCTTGAGAACGGTCCTTCCTGGTTTGACATCCTCTACCACAAACGGCAGAATGTACTCAAGGTGGTACTCACACCACAGGAGGCTTGAAGCGATGGAAAAAATCAGATTTGGCCTGATAGGTTATGGAAAAGTCGCCCATGTGCATGCTCAGGCATTAGGTGGTGCGATAGGAGCTGAACTGGTAAGTGTCTGCGGCAGGAACGCCGAGAAAAGGGATGCCTTTGCCCGAGAGTATCAGATATCCAGCCGGGAGAGTGTGCTGGACATGGTAAACTATGATCATGTTGATGCTGTCATTATCGTCACTCCCCATCCTCTCCACCAGCAGCATGCTCTTGAAGCCTTCGATGCCGGTTGCCATGTACTCGTTGAGAAGCCGATGGCGATGAACGTTCAGCAGTGCAATGAGATGATCGGTGCAGCAGAGCGTGCCGGGAAGGTTCTCTCGGTGGTGAGTCAGCGACGCTGGTTCCCTTCAAGCATGAGGATCCGGGAGGCCATTGACAGCGGAAAGCTGGGAAAGGCCATGATCGGTCAGGTGACGATTCTCGGCTGGAGAGATGAAGAGTACTATACGAGTGATCCCTGGAGAGGGAAGTGGGACACAGAAGGGGGAGGGATTCTTATCAACCAGGCTCCCCACCAGCTTGATCTGCTTCACTGGTACCTGGGACCTGTGGCCAGGATATATGGAGAGTGGGATAATATCAACCATCCCTATATTGAAGTCGAGGATACAGCTGTTGCGACGGTCCGTTTTGAAAGCGGTGCAATCGCAAGCATCCTGGTAAGCAATTCCCAGAAACCGGGTATCTATGCCAAGGTGCATGTGCATGGTTCAAGCGGAGCCTCTGTGGGCGTTCAGACAGATAAGGGGATGATGTTCGTCGCCGGTCAGGAAGGGATTCCCGAACCTCCGATCAATGATATATGGTCGATCGAAGGGGAAGAGACGTTCTGCAAGATCTACGAAGATCAGGACAGAGCCTTCTTCAGCACCATAGATGCCGGCACCTATTTCTTCAGTCGACAGATAGAGGACTTCATGAATGCTATCGTCCAGGGGACAAAGCCTCTTGTATCGGGTGAAGATGGCAGAGAGACGGTCAAACTGATCGAAGGAATCTATTCAAGTGGAAGAGTGCATGAGCCACTCGATTTTTCGTAGGATAGGGAAACCCATGCTGCGGTCAATCGATCTGTGGCCTGCTGATTGACTGCCATTTCCGCTCAGATGAAAAATCTGTAAGGAACACAGTCAATGGTACAGGACGATTGACGCAGGTGTGCACCTCTATTATGATGAGCGCGAACGGAGGATTTCCATGCAGAAACTCAACAACTATACCAAGATAGTGGCTACCATAGGACCGGCATCAGAAGAATATGAGTCGATACGATCGATCATAGCCGCAGGTGCTCGCGTCATTCGCCTCAATTTTTCACACGGCACCAAAGATGAACAGCAGGTGAGAGTCGATAGAGCCCGGCAGGCCTCCGAAGAACTGGGAATTCCTGTGGCGATCTTTCAGGATCTCCAGGGTCCCAAGATCAGGCTGGGGCAGATGGCCGAGCCTTTTGAAGTGGAAAATGGTTTCCGCATCGTCCTGACTACCGATATCTGTGAGGGTACCCCTCAGAGAGTCAGTATAGATTATCCCTTCCTGCACAGCGAGATCAGTGTCGGATCAAGAATCCTGATAGATGACGGCCTTATCGCTCTGAGAGTCGATCAGGTACAGGGCACCGATATCACATGCACCGTAGTCGAAGGAGGAACCATCAAACCCAGAAAGGGTGTGAATCTTCCCGGAGTTCCTCTTCAGCACCTCTCCTCCTTCACAGCAAAGGATGAGAAAGACCTCTCTTTCGCCTTTGAAAACAACCTGGATTTCGTTGCACTTTCCTTTGTAAGGAGTTCCCGGGATGTTCATGCTCTGCGTCAGCTGATGCTCAGCCGGTATGGAAGGGAGATTCCGATTATCAGCAAGATCGAAAAACCCGAAGCCGTTGATGATATAGATGATATCATCAAGGAATCGGGAGCTATCATGGTGGCACGGGGTGATCTGGGGGTAGAGATGTACCCTGAAGAAGTCCCACTTGCTCAGAAAGACATCATCAGAGCCTGTCACACCTCGGGTATTCCGGTGATAACAGCGACCCAGATGCTTGAGTCGATGATCACCAATCCCCGACCTACTCGGGCTGAGACGAACGATGTTGCCAATGCCGTTCTCGATGGAACGAGCGCTGTGATGCTCAGCGGTGAGACTGCAGCTGGCAGATTCCCTCTTCAGGCAGTGCAGACGATGAACAGGATCGTCACCCACACCGAAAGCAGCAAGGAATTCAGGACACTCGTCCTCAACCAGGGAGTCAATAAGGGACACCTCAAACTTCGTCAGAAACGCAGCATTACAGATGCTGTGGGGCTGGCAACACGCGAACTCGCCTTCTCAATCAAGGCCTGTAAGATCGCATGTTTCACTTCCTCGGGGTCAACGGCACGACACATAGCGAAGTTCCGCCCTGAGACGCCCATTATCGCCTTCTCTCCTGTCAAGGGAACTGTTTCTCGGCTAGCTTTGTCCTGGGGGGTTACTCCGGTCTTCATCGATGAACTTTCGTCGATCGATGAGATTCTTGAGTTTGCTCCCAACTATATTCGGGCACACAGCTTCGGAAAACCGGGAGAAGCAATCGTCATCTCTGCAGGTGTGCCGGTCGGAGTGGAAGGGAATACCAATATGATGAAAGTGGTTGTCCTCTAAATATTTCTTTACTGTGTTTCTCTCTGCACTCCTGTTTACACCTGCATTGTTCAGATGCTGTGTGAACGGTAGGACAGTCCGTTAAAAAAGAGTGAGTGGATCTGATGCGGCTTTCCCATCTCTGTGAACTCGAGTTCCCATACCTCTCCGTTCACCGGTACCCGTTCAGGATACGAAGGGAGTGTGTGCTCGAGAAGTCCTCTCATGACACGCATAGCCGAACCGTGGGTGACGATCAGACATGGTCCGGTATTACACAATAGCGACGAGAAGAAATCACCCAGTCGCCGGGCTACCTCTTCATACGATTCTCCGCCTTCAGGCCTCCATTTCCATACGTTCCTGCTGTGCTGGTCGGAGGTGAACAGTGCTTTGGCTTTTTCATAGCTGATGCCCTGAAAGACTCCCACATGATGCTCAGCAATTCGGGAGTCCTGGATAGGTGTCAGCCCGAGATGTTCGGCGAACGGGGAGGCCGTCTGTAATGCTCGAGACAGATGGGAGGCATAGACACGTTCCGGTCTGTAGTGCTTGAGATACTCTCGAGCAATCGCAGCGGCATCGTGTTTTCCCGTATCAGTCAGCGGATAGTCAAGCTGTCCGGCAATGACCTGTTCTTTATTGGCTTCACTTTCAGCGTGACGGATAATATGCAGCTTCATGTAGGTTCTGAACTCCTGTGTCGTTCTTTTGGGCCTAAGAATACACGTTCTTGTACGTTCACAGCAAGGGGGAGTACTTCCCGGAATGATTACAGACTCCTCCTACTCTGAAAAAAGGATCATAAGAGAACCTGAAACGAATTGAGCGATCTTGCTTTCTGCTCTCCGCTCTGAGATACTGTGTGTATGAGAACTCCAAGGACTCTGATCATCGTGGATCTCCAGTACGATTTTCTTGAAGGGGGTTCGCTTGCGGTCCCCGGTGCTGACAGTGGATACGTGCAGGATATCGAGTCTGTACGGTACCTGTTTGACCAGGTGATCCTTACTGCAGACCATCACCCGAAACACCATATATCATTCACGACCTTTCCTCCTCACTGTATAGCGGGCACACACGGGGCCGAGCTTGCAGTTGCTCCCGGTGATCTCCTCCTGCTCAAAGGACAGGATATCGCAAAGGATCAGTTCAGTGCCTTCGCTGATGGAAGGAACATTGAGAAGATTCGGGGGAAAGATGTGTACGTGAGCGGTCTGGCAGGCGATTACTGTGTGAAACAAACTCTGGCAGATCTTATCGAGTTCGCACCTGACAGAAAGATAATCGCACTCTCCGATCTTATAAAGAACGTCGATGGCTCCCTGTTCAGCTCGGTGGATCACTTCAACGGGAAGGTTGTCTATATGAATTCAGCCGACCTCCACT
>JAFGUP010000068.1 GCA_016938475.1 Sphaerochaetaceae bacterium | reverse complement strand
GACTGCCTCATGGGCAAAAACGCCGCCGAGTTCCTGATCCAGTACAGCAGACATCCGTCCCCCTTTGGGAGCTTTTGCATCAAGGAGAGAAACTGCCCGTTCTCCTGCAGCACGACCTTTTTCCTGCTGTCCACGCAGATTCAGACCGGTGACAGTATGATCACTCTCACGCCCCATCTGCATCATGCCGTTCTTTGCAGCAACGGCGAGAACAGAGAAACCGGAACGGACCATCTCATAGGTGAAAGAATTATCAGATGAATCGGTGAAGGTCACGGTTGTAGCTGTTTCCGAATATCTTGCACGGGTGTTCGTAACTCCCGGCACCTTTGCTGCCGATTCAATCTCTGCAAGAAGAGAACATTTCTCTTCCATAGAGACGTTTCTCGGATCTTCAGCATAAACCGGTGTTGGCAACAGACCTGAGGGCGCATCAGCAAGAACCACCGCTTCTTCAGTGACTAATGCAAGATTTGAGGCTTCCGTAATGAGATCACCCACTTCACGGTTTGATTTTGCCCCGAAATTATCAACCGTTACAATGCCCCATCCTTTTGGGCCAAGAGCCCGAATCACAGCGACATCAAAAAAAGTGTTTCCTGCTGATTCAACAGTGCTGTTGTCGATATCAATTGATCCGGCAACGCCGCTGCTCCGGCGAATATCGTAGTAGCGCGGTTCGGCCATTGCGCTTCAGACTCCGACAGCAGGTTTGAATACCGTCTCAAATATTTTTGTCGTCTTCCGGGACTCGGAAGAATCACGGATACTCTGGATATACTCTGCTGCCTGTTCTTTGGCAAAGGCATTCTCCAGCACATCTTCGACCGAATCAACCGGAATTATCTCTACCATTGACTTGAAACGATCTTCTATAAGCACATCATCCAGATTCGAGCGGGGGATAATAACCCGTTTAATACCTGCCTTTGCTGCTGCTTCAATCTTGTAGGTCACTCCACCGATGGGGAGCACCTCTCCACGGACAGAGAGTGAACCGGTCATCGCCGTATCCTGACGCACCGGAATTTTTTCAATCGCACTGATAACTGCCGTTGCAACAGTGACTGACGCTGAGTCTCCCTCCACACCATGAGTATTGAGGAACTGAATATGAATATCCATATCCCGGATCTCTTTGCCGGTATAATTCTTCACAATTGCACTGATATTCTGGATAGATTCCTGCGCAATTTCCTGTAGCAGACCAGTTGCGATGACCTGACCACCCATCTTTGACTGAGTGTGAGTCACTTCTGCGACAATAGGCAGCACATTCCCTGCATCCTCGCCGACAACAGCGAGACCGTTGACACGCCCGACCTGTTCGCCTTCCGTTACGACGAGGTCATACTGCTTGATCTCTTTAATGTACTCGTCCACAGCCTGACCTTCGACCGATTTCGCCATTGCTTTTGCGGTGATAACATGCTCTGCTGTGGTGAATTCAGATCCGTCCTCACGGGCAAGATCTCCGGCAACACGGACAAGACCGCCCATATCACGCAGTTTGAGAGTTATGTAGCCCTTGCGATTTGCACGCCGGCGTGCCTCACGTAGCACTTCATCAATGGCGCCCCGATCAAAGTGAGGAATCTTACCGTCGTTTCTCACTTCCTGAGCGACAAAACGGATGAACTTTTTCTGGTTTTCCTCGGTATCAGGCATCTTCTCCTGCATATACACCTCATACCCATAACCACGGATACGTGACCTCAGAGCAGGGTGCATATTCTGGACAGCGTCCTGATTTCCGGCAGCAATCATTACAAAGCGGCATGGAACTGGCTCTGTTCGTACCATCGCACCGCTTGAGCGTTCACTCTGACCGGTGATAGAGAATTCACCCTCCTGTAGCGCGGTCAGCAGATTCTGCTGGGAGTGGGGGGTCATCGTATTGATCTCGTCAATGAAAAGGACCCCTTTGTTAGCGCGGTGAATGGCGCCTGCCTCGACACGGTCATGAGACG
>JAFGUP010000067.1 GCA_016938475.1 Sphaerochaetaceae bacterium | reverse complement strand
GCACTTGATTACGGTGGGGTGATAGCTGATATGATTGAAGAACAGGGTCTGTCGACCCTGGCAGCTGTCTGCCAGGTCGATCTCCGATCGTTCGTGAATCCTTACTGGACCCTGCGTCCCGCCTATGATTCAGGTGAACGGGATTTCACCTCATACATGCACCTCGTTCTTGAAGCGTGCGACTCCCCCGTAGCCGATACTGTTGACTACACGAACCTTTTTGCCCTTGACACCACCAGCTATTCACACCTGAGAGAACCGATGATAAGGTGGATGACGCAGGTGAAAGCGAAAGGAATCACCCTCATCATCATCTCAAACATTGCTGTGGAAGCTGCAGAAATCCTCATAGAGTCAACTCCTCTGGCTGATTTATGTCCTTACCGGGTGTATTCGGGACGAATCGGGATCAACAAACCTCACCAGGGCATCTACATGCATGCCCGCAACCTACTCGGTACCGAGGGAAGTTCAGTCCTGTTCATTGATGACAGGCTGGAGAATGCCGTAGCTTCTCAAGCGGTCGGTTTTCAGTCAGCACATCTGGTGTGTGAGGGGAAAATTCACCTGCTTTGACCGTTCGCTCGATCTTTGGTATCACAACGGCAGTGTGCTCACAGTTCGATACCGAATACCTGACGTACTACCACGCCAATACCGAATGAAAGCAATGCGACCCCGAGACTGATACCACTCATCTCCAGAAACCTTTTCTTGAACTCAAGGTCTTTCGCAACTGAGATATAGTAGTTGAAGGAAGCTATGATCAGCACCGAAATGATCAGAGTACTGATCAGGCATACAAGGTAATGACTGAAGATCAGGTAAGGAATGATCAGCAGTAAGACGGTGATGATATATGCGATACCGGTATAGACTGAGGATGTGAGGGGTTCCTCCTCCCCGTCGGCCTTGGCAGAGAGATACTCGCTCGCAGCCATCGAGAAGGAGGCGGCAATGCCGGTGATAAGGCCTGAAAAGGCGATGATTCTTGTATTCTGAAAAGCAAAGGAAAGACCTGCCAGAGCACCGGTGAGTTCGACGAGTGCATCGTTGAGTCCTAGGACTACAGAGCCGATGTATTCAAGCCGCTGCTCATTGATCATGGCAAGCAGTTCATGTTCATGTGCCTCCTCCTGATCGGTGATCTCGCTGATTCCGGGGATATACTTCTCAAGGCCCTTGTAATCTATGTTGACGGCCTTGTCCTCATCTCTTTCAAGCAACTTGAGACCGAAGGTCATTCCGAACAGGCGGACGATGAACATGAAGAATATCACCTTACCTTTCTGCGCCTTTTTCACCTTGCCTGTGATCTTCTCGAGTCTTTTGTAGTGAGAAAGCTCCTCACTTGCGATACGTCGAAGTATCTGAGCATTCTGCTGATCTTTCATGATCCGGGCGGCACGGGTATACACTGCTGCGGCAGTGATCTCGTTCTGCTGGTCAGTCTCAATCTGGCTCATGATGTGCTGTGGAATGGTTGAGTCAGTCATTGCAGTATCCTTCATTGTTAAAGCCTAGTCAGATCCATATTTCATCAGATATGAGACAGCCTTCTGTGTCAGTTCCTTGAGATTCGCAACCCTCATCTTCCGCTTGATGTTTTCGAGGTGAGAACTTACCGTAGAACCTCTGATCTGGTAGGCATCAGCTATCTCCTTGTTCGTTTTTCCCTTTCCTATCATAGAGAAAATCTCTTTCTCACGTCTAGTGAGGCTCGAAACATCTTCAAAGAATGATGAGGAGTGATCAATCAGCGATGAAAAGTTCTGAGACACATACCGCTCCCCGGAAGCCACTGTGCGAACAGCATTGATCAGAGCGGAGGAGGCATCCTTCTTTGGAAGAAATCCCAATGCCCCAAGTTCGAACGCCCGTTCAGCATACTCCTTCTCCCACAGCATCGTGATAGCGAGTATCTTTATTTCTGGGTACCGTTTGGCTACATACTCGATGATATCATATCCCATAAGGATACCATCTATCACCATATCGACGATCAGTACCATAGGCTGATAACTACGTAAAAGTGTCTTCAGATCCTCGGGAGAACCGGCATCTCCGATCACTCTGAGATCCTCTTGGACCTCTAAAACTGCCTTCAGACCGTCTCTGACCAGCTCATGGTCATCAAGAATCATAATTGTCGTCATGTCTCTCATACCTCTTTTCTTGTCCTGCCAGGTATCGGCAGGATAGCCTCAATCGTATAGTTGTTCTTTCCGGAATATCCATAGGAAAAGGATCCTCCATGGCTTTCAGCCCGGTAGGTCATAATGCTCGTTCCATGTCCCCCTATCACAGGTGCGGCAGGTGGTTCACCGTTTTCGTCCTTCACCCCGTCATTGATCACTCTGACCGTGAGACGGTACTCCTGCAGAAGGATGGCGACTTCGATCCATCCGACTGACGAATGGCGGATAGCGTTCAAGACTCCTTCACGAACGATATGATACACATCGTCTGCAAGGACTGCGTCCACCATGATGTCACGTACAGGACAGACCACATCGATGGACAGATCATGCAAGGCCATCATGTCAGCAGCATACTGTTCAACAGCAGCTAAAAGACCTCTCGAACCGATTCCGACCGGATAGAGTTCTCCTAGGATGGTGTAGAGATTCTTCTTGATATCTTTGTTGAGCTCAAAGATCGTATCGATCTTCCGTTTAACGTCCTGTGGCAGAGTCTCCACCTGACCCAAGGAGGCACCGAGAAGCTCCAGTGCATGTACCGACTGTCCGAGACTGTCGTGCAGGTCACGCCCTACCCGCTTCCTTTCCTCCTCAGCCACACGGATCCATTCAAGATTCTTCATCGAATCATACACCGACTTCAGCTCTTCAGCTCTCTTTTCCACCTCTTCCTCGAGATGCTGATTCAGATCACTCAGGTTCTCCGAAAGGTCCTGTACCTGATGGAAGGCAACAGTTAGTCTCTGGGAGAGCGCGAACGCCTGAATAAAGATGAAAAACAGCATACCGACCTCGACGAAAGACTCTGTCTTCCAGGAGAAGGTGAAAAAGAGGTAATCATTGAGGATCGTCACGATGAAGATCAGTCCTCCGAGGAGCATCAGAGAGGAGCCTGTGATCCGTAGCCGGTAGGCACGGACGATAACACCTATCAGATAGACATAGACGTACAGACTGAACACATAATAGAGGTAGATGGAGTGGGTGAACACTACCGGGGGGAACAGCACGACTAATAGGATGAACAGGGAAGTCACGATGCTCATGAATTTCAGCTGCACAGAACAGAAGAGGTCTCTGTATATACTGGAGAAGTAGAATGCTGCGCTCTGAACGGCGAGGAACAGTGCAAGGTACTCGATCCTGATCATCAAGTCGAATGGTATCCCAGGAAGAATATAGGTGATGAGATAGTTGATCGAGAATAATGGTCTGAGTGCAAGGAGAATACTCAACAGGGAGAGGAAGAGGTAGTGAGTATCACGTTTCCTGAGCAGGAAGAGACCAAGGAAGAACAACCCCATCATCGACAGTGCCGCCAGGAGCATGATGTTCTTTGCATGAGCGCTCCACACCCATCGGTGCAGGTTTTCGTAAGGGCCGAACCAGAACTGCCTCCATGGCCCACCGGTTCGGTAGTCCCAGTTCGATACCTGAAGCACGATCTCGTACTCCCGCTCTCCCATCAGACTCGGCAGTGGTGTGAGCAGGGTATGGAATTCGCTTTCTGCCTCCTGCTCGTCTTCTGAGACTCTGCCGGCAGACACCACCGGTTGACCGTTGATGAACAGTCGAAAAGCTGTAGAGACAGTGAAGTTCCTCAATGCGAACAGCGTCTCATGGCTGTCCGTTCTCACACGCAGACGATAGGTGGCAAATCCTTGATTGTTCATTGTATCAACCATGCTCCACCTTCCTGGAACATGGGTGAACTGAGTGTCGGAGAACTGATCATGAACACCAAGGAGCTGATTGGGATAGAATTCCCACTCCCCGTTAAGCGGCACAGGACCGTGATCTTCAAAATTCCAACCGGTTAGATCAAGGACGCCGTTTTCAGCAAGCCTGTATTCAGCATGGTCTCGCCCGCGATTGGGAGACAGTAACAGGTTGAAGAAAAGAAGTGTAATAGAGACAGCTATCGCAAGGAACAGAAGAATCTGGATCACGTCACCTTTGGGTACATCTGTAGAGGGTCTGTCACCTGGCACATCGGTCATTTATCGGTCTTCTCCTGTTCATCACCTTACAACAATCACGGAGTATATCATGAAAGCACAATGCTATACATAGCATAGAATGCTACACACTACAAAAACCCATCAATCCCGTAGGTGAATGACCACGAGTTCCTGCTACCATGCGGCCGGCAGTGAAGTGGTCAGTTCACCATTCCTGCAAGCACATAGCGTAGGATTCCGCCATGCCTCCAATAGTCCAGTTCAAGTGCCGTGTCGATCCTGCTAAGTGTGTTGAACCTGATCTCTCTCCCCTCTTTTCTTGCCGTTACAGTGATCGCGTCATTGACTCTCATGGCGTCAAGTGATGACAGATCATAGCTTTCCGAGCCATCCAGCCTAAGAAGCTGTGCATTCTGTCCTTCGGTGAACTCCAGAGGAAGAATTCCCATCCCGATCAGGTTGGAGCGGTGGATCCGTTCATAGCTTTCGGCGATAACAACTCTTACCCCCTGAAGGAGAGGCCCTTTTGCAGCCCAGTCACGCGAAGAACCTGTACCATACTCTTTTCCGGCAAGTATGATCAGAGGCACACCCTTCTCCTTCCAGGCCATCGCAGCATCATAAATACTCATTACCTGTGCATCAGGACCGATGCTCATACCCCCTTCCCTATCCCTTGTCATGAGGTTCCGTATTCGGATATTCGCGAAAGTGCCGCGAACCATCACCTCATGGTTTGCCCTTCTTGAACCATAGGAGTTGAAGTCCTCCTTGCCAACTCCTCTGGAGAGAAGATACCTTCCGGCCGGGGAATCTGCAGCGATCGAACCGGCAGGTGAAATATGGTCAGTGGTGGTTGAGTCGCTCAAGATGGCGAGACAGCGAGCCGATCGGATAACAGCGGAAGCCGCTGTTCTATCCTGTGCACCGAAGAAGGGCGGAGGAGCGATATAGGTACTCTCCTTCTGCCAGTCGTACCGCTGACCTGCAGTACCTGAGAGGTCTGCCCATTGGCGGGGACCGGTGAATTTCTGCTGATATACAGCAGAAAACACATCGGGGGTCACATATGTTGAAAGAAGCCTGTCAACCTCTTCTTTTAAAGGCCAGAGGTCGCTCAGGAACACTTCCCGTCCGCTCTCGTCTCTTGCAAGCGGTTCACTGTCAAAATCAATCAGTATCGTTCCTGCAAGCGCATAGGCGACAACAAGCGGGGGGGATGCTAGGTAACTTGCCTTGCTCTCTGCGCTGATCCTTCCCTCGAAGTTTCTGTTCCCCGAAAGAACGTTCACCGTCACCAGTGAGCCCTTCCTGATCGCCTGGGAGACCGCGGGTGCCAGAGGACCTGAGTTGCCGATGCAGGTGGTACACCCGTAGCCGACAAGATGGAACCCCAGAGCATCAAGACCTTCGTTCAGCCCTGAGTCCTTCATGTAACGGCTCACTACCTGTGAGCCAGGAGCGAAAGAGGTCTTCACCCATGGTTTCGCCTTCAGTCCCGCCTTGTGTGCACGCTGAGCGATAAGGCCTGCCGTAAGCAGGAGTGCCGGGTTGCTGGTATTCGTACAGCTCGTGATAGCAGCTATGGCGATATCTCCATGAGTGAGTTCGTGGTTGACACCCTCAAGAGGAACGCGGATGGCCGTCTGTTCGGGCGGTACGTGAAACACTTCGGTAAGTGAAGTGAGGAAGTTCTGTGGAGCCTCCTGCACGCTGAGAAGATCCTGGGGACGACGCGGACCGGCAAGGGAGGGTCTCACCTGCGAAAGGTCGAGGGTGAGAGTGTCAGAGTAAACAGGTGCCTGATCCTCCCTGTACCATAGTCCCTGTGCCTTCGCGTAGGCTTCGACGAGCGCAACATGCGCATCGTCTCTTCCTGTCAGACGAAGATAAGTCAGTGTGTGCTCATCAATGGGGAAGAAACCGCAGGTAGCACCGTATTCAGGGGCCATGTTGGCGATCGTCGCCCGTTGTGCTACTGAAAGCGTAGAGAGAGCAGGACCGAAGAACTCAACGAAGGAACCTACAACTCCCTTGTTTCTAAGCATATGGGTGATCTGCAGAACCAGATCAGTGGCAGTACACCCCTCACTGAGCGACCCGCTGAGATACAAGCCTACCACTCGAGGGATCATCATGCTCACAGGCTGACCGAGCATTGCCGCTTCGGCTTCTATACCTCCTACACCCCAGCCGAGCACCGAAAGGCCGTTTATCATCGTGGTGTGACTGTCGGTCCCGATACAGGTATCGAAGAAAGCAGTGTTCACACCCTCTTCGTGTTCCACTCTCACACACTGAGCAAGGTATTCGAGGTTCACCTGATGGACGATACCTGTCTCCGGAGGGATCACCGTAAAGGAATCGAAGGTACTGCTTGCCCATTTGAACAGTCTGTAGCGTTCCTCGTTACGTCTGAACTCGAGCTCTACGTTCTTCTCAAAAGCATCACAGGTTCCCCAGAAATCCACCATGACCGAGTGATCGACCACCAGATCGACCGGGATAAGCGGGTTGACGGCATTGACATTACCACCTCGTTCGAACAGTGCATCCCGCATAGCCGCCAGGTCTGCAATAGCAGGTGCACCGGTTAAATCCTGCATTACGACACGGGCAGGGTGGAAGGCGATATCGACCTCAGAGAAGACCTCCGGACTCCAGGAGGCGAGAGCCAGGATGTCTCTGTCATCTACAGCTGCGGAACCCCGATGTCTCAGAAGGTTTTCCAGGAGCACCTTGATCGAGACAGGCAATCTGGAGATATCGATCCCCTGAGACTCTGCATAGGCGTGGATATCGGTATACTGATACGGTGTCCCGTTCACCAAAAGTGTAGCCATCGTGCTCCCTCCTGAATCATGTCATGTTCTTTGTGTGGCTGTACCCACAGTCGGAATCAAGGCTGTAGTCAGACCTCTATATCCTGTCTGCCTCTCTGCAAGATGCTTATCATGATATCACAATCTGCCTGGTATGAAAGGTGTTTCCACCGGCCCCAACCAAGTCATTCAGTGGTCAGATGCGAGTCGGTGAGGAGAAACCACTGACCGTATATACAATCCTGCACCTGCAAGAATGAACGAGAAGGTGAGTATATCCGTTACTAGCAGAGTTTCTCTGTAGACGAACACACCGAGGAGGAACGCCATCACGGGGGTGATGAACTGAAGGAAGCCGACACTCTTCATCTCGAATCTGATTGCACCGTTTATGTAGAGAGTCAGCGGAATCATAGTGGCAAAGCCGCTTGCAATCAGGAGAGCGCCGGTCAGGGGGTCTGACAGTGTGAAGGAACTTGACCCCTGAACATCCAGAACTGCAAGATACACAAGGACAGCAGGAAGCAGGATCAGGGAGTCAGCCAGAAGCGATTTGAGACCATCAAGGTGGATCTTCTTCTTGCACATCGTGTAGAGCGAAAAGGTGAGCGCGATAAACAGGGAAAGGTAAGGCACCTTTCCTGCCTGTAAGGTGGTGAACAGCACACCGAGGCCGCTGAGAATCACTGCTCCAGCCTGGAGACGATTCATCCGTTCTCTGAAGAACAGGAGACCGAAGAAAACTGTCAGCATCGGGGCAATAAAATACCCCATGCTCGCCTGCAGCAGGTGGCCGCTGGTGATAGCATAGACATATGACAGCCAGTTGAGGGCAAGGATCAGTGCACTGGTGAGCAGCAGCACCGGAGAGTGGAGGCGAAAGATCTCTCTCAGAACTTTCAGGGGGTTGATTCCGCGCAACAGGAAGTAGGAGGATGAGAGCACAGCAGACCAGAGAATACGATGCACCAGCACCTCGAGAGAGGGAACAGCACTGAGGAGTTTCCAGTATAGTGGAAGCAAGCCCCAGATAAGATAGCCCGTCACGATCAGGGCGAGTGCGCGACCTGCTCCGTTTGTTCTTCCGTTCATTGTTCACACCTTCACTTCTCATGCATCCTACCACACACTTCGCAGGAGGATCCATAACGGATCTGCAAAAACCTGATACCTCTGTGTTCAAGGATGGATGGGTGGTCTCTTGAACTGCAGCTGTTTAGATGGTACTGTTACTATACTGTTTTTGGTGGAGAGGAAGTTTCTGTCAGCGGTCAAACTAACGGCTTCCTCTTCACTTCTCCTAAGATTTCAAGAAATCTGATTTCTTGAAATCAGGGATAGAGCCTATACCTTAGAGCCTCTCACTCCCTCTTACTTTTCTATTCATTAAACCATACTTCTTTCTCACTGAGGAAATAATCATTTG
>JAFGUP010000395.1 GCA_016938475.1 Sphaerochaetaceae bacterium | reverse complement strand
GATACGTGATGAAGTCGGGGGGAGTGTGTAGTGAACAACCAGACAGGATCGGGTCAGATCGTGTAGACGAACGGGTCTGAAACTCCGAGTTTCTTCTTATAGTCCTGTACGATGCTCTCGAGGGAGATCCCTTCAAGGTACTCACGTATCGTCCTGTTCAGATCTACCCACACATCATGTGATGCACACTGGGGAGTGCGTGTGCAAACCTCGGGGTCTTTGACGCAGTCAAGGGGAAACAGCTCTCCTTCGAGGGCCTCCACTATTTCCTTGAGTGTGATTTCACGCGGGTCTCTGGCAAGCATATATCCACCGTTTGCCCCGCGTCTTGATATGATGAGCCGGGCCCCTCTGAGGGGAATGACCAGTTTGCTCAGGTATTTTTCGCTTATATCCTGTTGTTTCGCTATATCACCGAGAAACATCGTGGTTTCAGGGGGGGCCATAGCAAGTTCAACAAGAAGGCGAAGCCCGTATCTGCTTCTGGTTGACAGTTTCATGTAATTCCTCTCTTTACGTGTCGTGTAGTGAATATACCAATTCTTATACAGAATGAAAAGTCTCTGACACGAACGGCTTACACAGAGGAATCGTACTGTACTGTTCATCAGAGATATACAGCATCATGCGCCTCTTCAGATACAGCCGCTAGACTCTATTAAGTTAATGAACTGATACATTCGATATAAAAATAATGTTTTTTTTCTGTATAGGGATTGACAGTATTGTTAATATGGATAAACTATAATCAGGACGAACGAAAGGAGACCTTATGAGTATGAGATTATCTGAAGGACGAGTCAACTCAACGTACATGGTATCGAAAATTGACGCAGAAGAGGGTGGAATGGAGGAGTTCCTGTTCACGCTCGGGTGTTATCCCGGAGAGCCGGTCACCATTATCAGTCGCCTCAAGAATAATATGATCATAACGGTAAAGGATGCCCGATACAGTATCGATTCCGCTCTTGCGCATGCGATTTGTGTGTAACGGGTGCAGGGAAGGAGAGCCAGTATGAAGATTGCCTTAGCAGGTAACCCGAACAGTGGTAAGACCACATTATTCAACTCACTCAGTGGGAAAATAGAGCATGTCGGCAACTGGCCGGGTGTAACGGTGGAGAGGAAGGAAGGTCGAATCAGGAAAGCTCTCACCGATCGCAACGAATACATGGCGATCGTCGATCTCCCCGGCGCCTACTCGATGTCTCCCTATACTGAAGAAGAATCGATAACCCGTGAATTTGTACAGACCGAGAATCCTGATGTCATTCTGAACGTGGTCGATGCGACAAACCTGTCCCGGTCCCTCTTCTTCACCACCCAGCTGTTGGAGCTGGGAATACCGGTCGTCGTAGCATTGAACAAGGCTGACCTTATTTCGAAAAGAGGTATCGTACTTGATGCTTTTCAACTCAGTGAGAGACTCTCCTGCCCGGTCATCGAGACAGTCGCCACCAGTGGTGGAGTCGGTCGCGGCCTTATCGATCTCGTGGATGCGCTGCGACAGGTCGAGGGGACGAAACAGAAGAAGGTCCTGTCGGTAAACGTCAGTGATGCCCATAGTAAGCAAGAAGCTGTGGAGCTGGAAAAGAAACGGTATGAGAAGGTCAATGAAATAGTTGCGAGTGTTGAGCGAAGAGCAGTCAGCAGTCATAAGCAGACACTTCAGGATACGATAGACCGTGTTGTTGCACATAAGTGGCTGGGTATCCCGATTTTCGTCGGTATCATCTACCTTGTCTTCTCCATCTCTCAGGCCTGGGTCGGCCCCTTCCTTGCGGATATCTTCGTCTCCTGGATCGATGCCTTTTATGCCTGGGTGGAAGGTCTCCTGCCCGAGACAGTCAGTCCTGTCCTTTCAGCACTGCTTCTTGATGGTATCATAGGAGGTGTGGGGGCTCTTATCGGATTTCTTCCCCTTATCATGGTGCTGTTCTTCTCCCTGGCGATTCTTGAAGATGTCGGCTACATGGCACGTGTTGCGGTCGTCATGGACCGTTTCTTCAAGAAGATAGGACTTTCAGGAAAGTCTATTATTCCCATGATCGTGTCCACAGGGTGCGCGATACCCGGTATCATGGCAACACGGACGATCAGAAACGTACGGCAGCGCAGGACGACTGCGATGCTTTCGCCGTTCATGCCCTGTGGCGCAAAGCTTCCGATCATAGCACTGTTCAGCGGCATATTCTTTGCTGATGCATCCTGGGTCGGTACAAGTATGTACCTGCTTGCCATAGCAGTCGTCATCGTAAGCGGTCTCATTATCAGGAAGATTACCGGGGATACGTCACAGTCGTATTTTATCATGGAGCTCCCAGAATACCGTATCCCTTCCATCAAGCGTGCGACCGTCAGTATGCTTCACCGGGGAAAAGCTTTTATCGTGAAGGCGGGAACGATTATCCTCGTATGTAATGCGATTGTTCATATCCTTCAGACTTTCACCTGGGATTTTTCGGTCGTGCTCGAGAATGCTCCCGAAACAAGTATCCTCGCAACCCTAGCTTCTCCGCTCGCCTTCATCTTCATCCCTCTGGGGTTCGGGATCTGGCAGTTTGCAGCTGCGGCAGTCACCGGCTTCATTGCGAAGGAGAACGTCGTGGGGACTCTGGCTGTTACATTTGCAGTGACGAACTTCATATCGGTTGATGAACTGGCTCTTGTGGCAGATGGGTCTCAGGTGATGAATGTGTTCGGTATCGGTTCGGTCGCGGCCCTGAGTTACCTTGTGTTCAATCTGTTCACTCCACCCTGTTTCGCAGCGATAGGTGCGATGAATGCTGAACTTGAATCCAAGAAATGGCTTTTCGGAGCTATCGGTTATCAACTTGCAACGGGGTATGTCCTTTCATTCTTCGTCTATCAGGTGGGGACCCTTATCACTACCGGTTCCCTCGGCGGAGGGTTCATCGGAGGGCTGATTGCAATATCTGTCTTTGCAGGATTCATCATCTACCTGATCAACAGACCGAAGGGGAGTGTCATTCTTTCCAAGCGCGTACATATGGAGGCCTGATATGGCTAATGTGATAGTTATTGCAGTTATTGCCGGTATTCTTGCGATACCGGTGTGGAAGATCGTTCACGACAAGAAGAGGAACATCCGGTGCACATCATGCTCCGCGTGTCCTCTGAACGAGGGGTGTTCACTCGAAAAACAGAAATGATCGGAACGTTGGAGAGAAGAGGGGATGCGCTGCATTCCCTCTTCTAGTCTATCTCCTCGTAGCAGATATATTTAGCGATGGAGAAGGGGATGGTGATACGGTACGACTCGTTCAGTACCTCCATGCTCTCATCCGCCTTCATCAGATCGACGGTGATGATCGTCCCGGGGTACAGGTTGTGCATGTGGCAGAATCTCAGGAGTCCGGCCATCGCCTCACCTTCTTCCGTTATCCTCAGGAGCCTCAGCCGAGTGCCGACAGGGGCTTTGTCAAGCCTTGCCAGAGAGAGCATATAGGACTCACCCGGAGAGCCGGGGAACGGGTTTCCATGGGGGCATACTTCGGGTTGCCCGAAGAAATCGTATAGATAATCAGTGAATTCATCACTTATCGTGTGCTGCAGCCTCTGGGCTTCTTCATCGGCCTTCTCCCAGGGATAATTCATTCGTTTGATCAGCATGTATTCGCACAGGTAGTGCTTGATGAGGACCTTCTTCCCGTACGACCGCCCCAGATCGGTAAGCCGTATCTGACGGTAGGCATCCTGCGTGGCAAGTTCAAGCATCTTGAGGCGTTTTATCGCCTGATTCACCGCAGGCTTGGTCACCTCCAGCTTCTTCGCGAGCTGTGAGTTGAGTACCATGCCCTGTTCCCGTTCAAGGAGGAACATGGTGACCAGATAGTTCGCTGCTGCTGGAAACTTTACCGTGAGTTCTTCAAATGATACCGGTTCTCTGTCGCCGGCATCTTCCCCTGGGGAATCCTGCTTTGGTAGGGCTGTACTCTGCATATCACATATCCTACGGCATACAAAGGGAAAAGGCAACTGAAGAGATAGCCAAATCAGTGCTCGATTGGTACCTCAAAAGTGAACACTTCGGGCGTGAGCCTGTAGTGTTCACTCCAAGACAGTCAAAATGCTGTACCTTCAGCGCGATCAGCTTTCTCATCTAATTGATCATAGTTCAACCCATAATATTCAACAGAAATATATCCGCTTGAACCGCTGTTTGCAGATGCTCCAATCGTGATTTCCGAGAATCCACTTTGGGCTTCCCACTGGCCAAAATAAAACCGGTCTCCAGTTTTCAATCCATACATCCAATCATCAGGTTCATCCCAAATGCTTCCGGGCATAAGCCAATCAATTACTTCAATATCTCCGTATACACTAGAAAGCTGACCTTTCAATTTTTCAAATTCTGACTTAATGCCAAACCCATAACCATTTGTCTCTATATCCTTTCCAATCCCTTTTATCCAAAATATTCCTTCATTAGAGTCAACACGTACAACATATGTTTCAAAACTGGAATGAGGCGAAGGTACGGGAGATACGATATAATAGCCAGGAGAACTACCTGCTTGTTCATAACTTATGTTATTTCTTGTAAGATCATGCAGATTCCACCCCATTTGCAAACCAAAACTTGCTGCAAAAATCAAATTTGACCCAATTAGAATAATTCCAATCAACAATAATCTTTTTAGCATAACTACTCCTTTACAGACCGATATGTATTATAGTAAATACCTTTAAACATAAGTATATCACATG
>JAFGUP010000394.1 GCA_016938475.1 Sphaerochaetaceae bacterium | reverse complement strand
GAACCAAGACCCCAGAACATACAGGACACGACACCTTCAGGAGTGACATCCAGCTTCTCACAAAGCGGGATACTCTTGTTTGTAACATCGTCAATGATACCGACTGTGAAGTTGTGCCAGGCACCGGCGTTCATGTGGTCGAACACACTCTTCGCATGGGTGGGGGTGAAGTCCTTACTGGAAAGACCGTATCTGCCGCCGATGACTGCGATATCGCTTCTGCCCTGCTGTGAAAGTGCGGTCACCACATCGAGGTAGAGTGGTTCACCGACTGAGCCGGGTTCTTTGGTTCTATCGAGGACAGCGATCTTCTTGACTGAAGCAGGGATGGCATCGACAAAGTGCTTTGCAGAGAACGGACGATACAGACGGACCTTGAGGACACCGACCTTCTCTCCACTCTTGTTGAGGTAGTCTGCGACCCATTCGAACGTATCGACAGCCGAACCCATTGCGATGACGATTCTATCAGCATCCGGTGCACCGACATAGTCAAAGAGTTTATACGCTCTGCCTGTCAGCTTGGCAACCTTGTCCATATACTCCTGAACGATCTCAGGCACAGCATCGTAGTACTTGTTGACTGTCTCCCTTCCCTGGAAGTAGACATCTTCATTCTGAGCGGCAACTTTGAGAACAGGTTTGTCCGGTCGCATTGCTCTCTCTCTGAACCGTTCGATGTACTCGGGCTCGATGAGAGTCTTCATATCATCATAGGAGATCTCTTCAACCTTGCTCACCTCGTGAGAGGTTCTGAAACCGTCGAAGAAGGAGAGGAAAGGCACCTGAGACTTCAGGGTGGCAAGATGAGCGACAAGCGCCATATCCATAGTCTCCTGGATGCTGTTTGCGGCGGTCATTGCAAACCCCGTGTTCCGGCAAGACATTACGTCACTGTGATCACCGAAGATCGAGAGTGACTGAGCGGCGAGAGAACGGGCTGAAACATGGAATACTGTAGGGATCATCTCTCCAGCAATCTTATGCATGTTCGGGATCATCAGCAACAATCCCTGACTTGCTGTGAAAGTGGTCGTCAAAGCACCACCAGACAATGCACCGTGCACAGCTCCTGCAGCACCAGCCTCGGACTGCATCTCAGTGATATCTACTTTCTCCCCGAACAGGTTTTTCCTTCCGACACTTGACCATGAATCGGAATATTCGCCCATTGGAGAGGATGGTGTGATGGGATAGATCGCAGCTACGTCACTGAACGCATACGCTACGTGCGCTGCCGCACTATTCCCGTCAATAGTAACCATGTTTTTGTTACTCATAAGAACGCTCCATTGTAAAATATTTTCGATGTGAACATGTTCATGT
>JAFGUP010000066.1 GCA_016938475.1 Sphaerochaetaceae bacterium | reverse complement strand
TATCAGGGCAACAGCGCTGTCGATGAAGGTATCCTTGAGGAACTGCTCTATGCCGGGGAGCATGGGGATTATCTGCCGAAAAGGGAGATCCTTTTTGGGAGGCAGGAGAACGCTCAGATCAATATCGCCATCATCCCTGTCCTTCTCGCCGGTCTCATAGATGGGGTGAACCCGTGTGCGTTCGCTACAATGATATTCTTCATCTCATGGATCGCACTGAGAGGAGGAAGCCGCAAGGGAATAGTCATCGCAGGAACCGGTTTCATAACCGGTGTGTTCATAGCCTACCTGATCATCGGACTGGGATTCTTTGCGGTCTTTGAGGCGGCACAGGACCTGAGCCTTCTGCGACAGGTAATTCGCTATCTGTTCTCCTCGGTCTCACTCGTACTCTCAATCCTTAGCTTCAGGGATGCCTATCTTATATGGAAGAGCAAAGAAGCAGGGGTCATGAGGCTACAGCTGTCCAGTTCACTCAAGAAACGGATACACAGGGTTATACGGAACAGCGATATGCATCGGGGACCCCTTCTCCTGTTTACAGCTTTGCTTGTCACAGGCCTCATTATCGCCCTTCTCGAACTCGCCTGCACCGGACAGATCTACTTTCCTACGATAGCCTACATGGTCCAAAGCAGCTCCCATACAGGTGCTCTTTTCTGGCTGATCCTCTACAACATCGCATTCATACTTCCCCTTCTCCTTCTGTTTACAGTCGCTCTGTCCGGGGTCTCACACACAAGAATCTCCTCCTGGTTCAACCGCCATGTGGTGAAGGGAAAACTTGCAACGGGAGGCCTCTTTCTCCTCCTTGCCCTGGTGATCTGGACTGGAGGCTGATAACCGACTGACAGAAAGAACTCTCTTGTCATCGAAGAGATGAGAGTAACCGGAACAGCTTCCTAACAAAGAAAAACGGTCATCGCCACGTGTGAGGTGGCAACAACCGTTGATACTTGATCTGTATGTTGGTGTCAGTTGACGATCAGCATCGTCTTGGGATCAAGGTTTACCTGCATCGGGTGAGGAGTAATATCATCACCGTCCTTGACGAGAGTCATAACGACTTTATCCATGTCTTCGCTGTACTTGAGACCGATGAGCACATCAATGAGTTCTTCGTACTTCAGCATTGTCTCAGGGACACCGTATTCATCGTACGTTACATCCATCTTGACAGGTGAGACACTGAACCATACTTCAAGTCTCATGTTCATCGCAAACTCTTTAATCTTCCTGACGTCTTCCTCACTGGCAGTAGTAAGATGATACCCATCAAACATAACTGCATCAGCGTTGAAAGAACCCTGACGAATGAGCGTCTCAAGAGAGCTGAGAACCTTTTCGACAGATACATTCTCCTGAGAGAAGTTCATGACTACACGGTTTGCCAGGATCTCATTGTAAATGTGTGTGGCATCTTCAAGATCTCTGTTTTCTGAGATCTGCCGAAACACTTCCTTATACCAACTAATCACATGATCAACATTTCCCGAGAAGGAGACATGGATGATATGCTGATTTCTGAATAGCTTGTCTGTTGCCAGATGTACCAGACATGCAGTCTTACCTACCCCATGCCGGCTTACCAGGACTCCAAGGTTTCCCTTTCCAAGTCCACCATGCAGCGATTTGTCAAATGCCCTGAGCGGGCTTAACTCGTTTAACTCTTGAACTTCCATATGACACCTCCAAGATGTTTAAGTTACCCTAGTATATCACGGTTTTCTCACGGGTAACACACTCTAATGCGTGAAAAATGACCGGCCTTGAAGACCGGTCATGTGTATCGATAATCTCTCTATTTCGACAGCTCTTTCTTCTTTTCCTGATACGCCTTCTTGAGTTCTTCGCTTACGCTCTGAGGAACCTTAGAATATTTTGCGAGTTCCATGGTGTACTCAGCCTTACCCTGTGTGAGGGAGCGAAGCACTGTGGAGTACCCGAACATCTCAGAAAGAGGCACTTCGGCATCGACTGCGCAGTTCGCTCCATCCTCGGTCGAACTGATGATGATACCTCGTCTCTGGTTGATAGAACCGAAAATGTTTCCCTGGAACTCAGTAGGTCCTTCGACACTCACCTTCATGATAGGCTCGAGAATAACAGGCTTAGCCTTCTCATAGGTCTCTCTGAACGCCTGCAGAGCTGCTGTCTGGAAAGCCTGGTCAGAAGAGTCAACCGGGTGATACGCTCCGTCATTGATAGCCGCCCTGACGCCGACGATCGGGAATCCGAGCTGTGTACCCTTCTTGAGAGCGGCCTGGAAACCTTTATCACAGGAGGGGATATATTCGGTCGGGATGACACCACCCTTGATGCTGTCGATGAACTCGTAATTTGGTGCATCTTCACCCTCGGGGATCGGTTCGATGTATCCGGCAACACGAGCATACTGACCTGAACCACCGGTCTGCTTCTTATGCGTGTAGTTGAAATCAGCACGCTGGCTGATGGCTTCACGATAGGCGACCTCCGGTTTGTCGGTCAGGACTTCAGCCTTGTACTCTCTGCGCATTCTCTCGATGTAAACTTCAAGGTGAAGCTCGCCCATACCCTGTATGATCGTCTGATTGGATTCAGGGTCTACATAGGTACGGAACGTCGGGTCTTCCTTAGTGAATCTATTGAGAGCCTTAGCCATATTGTCAGCGGCCTTCTTGTCGACAGGATTAACAGCAAGGGAGATAACCGGGTTCGGCACGAACATGGAGGTCATCGAATAGTTCAAAGAAGGGTGACAGAAAGTATCACCACTTGCACAGTCGATTCCGAACAGTGCTGCGATATCTCCTGCTCCCACTTCGTTGATGTCTTCCATACTCGATGCGTGCATCTTGACCAGTCGTCCGATCTTGAATTTCTTCTGGGTCCTGGTGTTCATCAGCTCATCGCCCTTCTTCACCCGACCCTGATAGATTCTGATGTACGTAAGCTGTCCGTACTGACCATCCTCAAGTTTAAAGCCAAGGATAACCGGCTTCGCACCATCGTCTGCGACAAGTTTGACAGGAGTCTCCTCGTTATCGAGGTCCAGTGCTGTATTGGTGACCTGCGTCGGATTCGGCAGGTAGGTGATGATTGCATCAAGGAGGGGCTGAATACCCTTGTTCTTGTAGGCCGATCCCATCATGACAGGTACGAGCTCAAGAGCGATGGTTCCCTTTCTCAGTGCTTCGTGGATAAGATCCTCGGTCACTGCATCCTCGAGCATGGCCTCCATCAGTTCATCCGAGAACATCGAGATCGCATCAAGCATCTCCTCTCTCTTCTCTTCGGCTTCAGCCTGCAGGGTTGCAGGAATCTCCTCATATCTGAGTTTCTCACCGCTTTCTCCATCGAAGTACACGGCCTTCATGGTGATCAGATCGACCACACCCTGCAGTTTATCTTCGAGCCCGATGGGGATCTGGATGAGTACAGCGTTAAGACCAAGCTTTTCGATAAGCTGGTTCTTTACCCGGTAGGGGTTCGCTCCGGTACGGTCACACTTGTTGACGAAGGCAATTCTGGGAACATTGTAGCGCTTCATCTGACGGTCAACAGTTATCGACTGGCTCTGAACACCAGCAACAGAACAGAGAACGAGAACCGCTCCGTCAAGAACTCTCAGAGAGCGTTCAACCTCGATTGTGAAGTCTACGTGTCCCGGAGTATCGATAACGTTGATCGGGTGCTCTTTCCAGGTGACGTTGGTTGCTGCTGAAGCAATCGTGATCCCACGTTCTTTCTCAAGTTCCATAGAGTCCATCGTCGCACCGACGCCATCTTTACCGCGCACCTCGTGGATCGCATGGATTCTGTTTGCATAAAAGAGAATCCTT
Organism: Sphaerochaetaceae bacterium; assembly: GCA_016938475.1. GTDB lineage: Bacteria > Spirochaetota > Spirochaetia > Sphaerochaetales > Sphaerochaetaceae > SABI01. Next base: position 6,100 of record JAFGUP010000066.1, on the reverse strand, counting down.
TCGGAAAGGGTCGTCTTACCAGAGTCAATATGAGCACTGATTCCGATGTTTCTCATTTTACTAATATCAGCCATTATTCATTCCTCTTTTATCTCTTTTTGTGGTCTGCCCCATTCGTCAGGTACAGAACCCGTAGAGATGTAATCATCATTACCGTGTATCGCGTCATTACCCATCTAACCAGCAAGTTGTCTCAGTCTGAATGATGCGGAACGACACGTATAACAAGCGTACCGGACGGATTCTAGTACATTATCAAATTTTGTTCAATCCTATTGATAATAAATAATTGTGAGAATTCTGCTCGGCATGAGGTTTCTTCCAGCTTACAGACTCAGGGAGAGCTTTTCAGCGTACACGCCGAGTTCACCCTCCCCGTATACTTCCTTCGTCGGAATCACCTTCTTGTTGTCACCGTCATATCGGGGGATGATATGGATATGCAGGTGGGGAACTTCCTGTCCCGCCGCAGGTCCGTTGTTGATGATGATATTAGTGGCATCAGCCTGTAATGCTTCACGCATCTTCTCATCAAGTCTCTTAGCAACACTCATCAGATGTTGAAGCTCATTGTCAGGGCAGGTCGCCGTAGTAGGATACTCATTCCTGCTGATAACAAGGGCGTGCCCTTTATTCACAGGCGCTATATCGAGGATCGCTATGCACAGCTCATCCTCATACAGTATGGAAGCCGGGATATCGCGATTGATGATCTTTGTAAACAAAGTTGCCATGTGAGCCTCCGGATAGACTCAGATTATAGCAGGAAGAGACAGCGGTTTCTAGAGAAGAGCGAGAACTTTCTCTTGCCAGAATCGCTTCGGCATTGGTACAATTCCTTCATGAGTATCTGTGTGCATTGCAACGCCGAGATCAGCTCTTCCATGACCATCGGCCATGCGACTGTCTGCCCTTCCTGCGGCGAGAGCCTCAAGAGCTGTGTGAACTGCAGGTTCTATGATGAAGGGGCCTACCACCAATGCCGCGAGGCGGTGGAAGAAGAGGTCACCGATAAAAAACGTGCGAACTTCTGTCCCTCTTTTATGATCAACCAGACAGAAAAGACTTCATCTGCGCAAAGCAGCAAGGAAGATGCCCTGAAGAAGCTGAAGGCTCTCTTCGGTGAAGAATGACAGAAAAAGGAGTTACCATGCTTGAACGCGGATCAGCAGCACCTGAGGTGACTGTTCAGAATGAAATAGGTGAGGATGTAAGCCTCAATGACTTTGCAGGCAGGTATATTGTCCTGTACGCCTACCCGAAAGACAACACGAGCGGCTGTACCACCGAAGCATGCAGCTTCCGTGACAATCTCCCTGCGATCGAAAGCAGAGATGCCGTACTGCTCGGCCTCTCTCCCGATTCGCCCGATAGCCACCAGAAATTCATTGCAAAGTATCAACTGAACTTCACCCTGCTCAGTGACCCTGAGCACAAGCTGCTTGAGGCTCTCGGGGCCTGGGGAGAGAAGAAGATGTACGGTAATACCTACATGGGCGTGATTCGCAGTACGTTCGTCTTTGACCCCGAAGGTAAGCTGATACAGGTGTGGCCGAAGGTTCAGGTGAAGACACACGGCGAAGAGGTCAGTGAGTTCCTTGCATCACTCTGATGTGCATATCATCACTGAACACGAATATGAACGGCCGGGAAAACCCGGCCGTCGTTGAATGCTCTGACAGACTGTTTCTATAGATGCTCCCGACAGATCAGCAGCTGATCGATATCGAGTTCACATGTGATACAGGGCATCGTAATATTCCAGCTCTCAAGCACCTGCGGATGAACCTCCCCGAAGATGCCAAGCTCTCTGCCATCGCTGACGAGTTTCCCGCACCTTCCGGGAATGAAGCGCGGATCATCCAATTCTGCCATCACATACTCCACATTGAGGAAATACAGCAGGGTGCTGATATAACTGTTGAGATCGTTGAAACCCGCTTCCGGTCCTGAGGCAAGAATGCCCAGATGATTCTTCGTCACAGTCCCCGAGTTGTCACTCTCTTCGAGGTAGGCGACCTTCCCCACCTCGAAAATCTGGTGGGGGTAGACCGCGTGAGCGCTCACGCTCTCGCTCTCAAGGAGAGAGGGAATGATCGAGGGACGGACAAATTCATAGTTCTCGCTCATGGGATTCGCTATCTGGATATACTCGTCTCCACTGACGTGCATATTGTCGATATATTCACGTCTTGAGCCGAGATAATTGTACATCATCTCCTGAAAGCCCATTCCAATGATGATGTCCTTCACTTTCCGGGACAGTTCCTCAGCTTCGGTAAGCCGGCCTGCGGTAAAGTCACTGGGAAGGATCGGAGCGAACCGACTGAGTCCGTGACCTATCATCACATCCTCCACGATATCAGCAGCATGAAGGAAATCGTTGCGGTATTCGGGTGGAACAGCAGTGATCACAGAGTCCGAGATTGCTGCCTTGATACCCATACGCCCAAGAGCAGTGATGATCTCCTGGTCACCCAGATTCTCGCCGAGAGTCTTGTTGAGGTAGGCAACCTCACAGGTCTGCGGTTTCTGGAAGTAGTAGGGCACGGTTATCTCTCTGCCATAGGGAGTATCATACGGAAGAGAACAGGTGACCGGCAGTACAGTAAATCCCATGTCGGCACAATCGCATGCGACGATGGATGCTGCAAGCAGCAAGTCATCGAGACCGGGGCCGCTGAACTCTAAAAAGAGATGTTCATCACCGGCTTCTACCGCACCGATGTGTGCTGAGTTGATCACAGGAGGAAACGATAAGACCTCGCCATTGTCATCATGAAGAAAAGGAAATACCGGTGAAGAGGAGACGATATGACCGTACTCCTGTCCCTTCGGATGCTTCTCGACGATCTCTGCAAGACTCATCTCCTCTTCGGCACCCAGAGGAACAAACCTCGTCACCTGCGGGTCAGCACCCCGATAGTGGACCGGATAGCTGATGAGGTCACTACGGTACACCCCCATCGCGATACTTTTTCTCTTTCTGCCGAAGTTATTGCACAGTTTTTCCTGTGACTGAATCAGTGCTTCGAGAATTGTCTCACTTACCACCTTCCCGTTCACGGCGAAACCGATCGAATAGGGACGAACAGGTTCGACCGAAGCATCCACGATGAGACGCCTGTCGCCGCTATCGCGCCGCACCTTCTCATCGGAGAAGAAATCATAGGTACAAAGAGCGCCGCTCTCATACGTATTGAGAGCCCGGGCCACCCCTGCTGCCGACCAGAGGTCAGGTCGGTTCGTGTCGTTCAACTCGATCTTGTAGAGACGCTCATCAGTATCGTGACCATCAAGCTCCGCCTTGGCGACAGGAAAGATCCCTTCCAGGGCGTCATCTGTATAGTGCTGTGTGAGCAGTGATTCAAATAATGTTTCATGTACTTCAATTTTCGGCATCTTATTTACTTCTCCTGAGTCTCACATGTTCGATATCGGGAGTGAACAATTCGCGTAGATCGTTGATTCCCAGATGCATCAGGGCCATCCTGTCGATACCGAGCCCCCATGCAAGAACCGGCACATCGATACCGAGGGCCTTGGTCACTTCGGGACGAAATATTCCCGACCCTCCGAGTTCGAACCACCCGAGCACCGGGTGTTTGATATGCACCTCGATCGAAGGTTCGGTGAACGGGAAATAACCGGGTACGTACCTGACCTCCTGGGCGCCTGCGACCTCTTCGGCAAAGAGTTTAAGAAGACCAAGCAGGTTCTTCAGATTCACATCATCTCCCAGGACGATACCTTCGGTCTGATAGAAGTCAGCTCCGTGAGTGGCGTCCACCTGATCATACCGGAAACAACGTGCAATACCGAAGTACTTTCCCGGAACCTTTGCCTTCGGAAGCTGTCTGGCGGAGAGCACGGTCCCTTGGCTTCTCATGACCTGACGACGGGTGAATTCGTGATCAAACGTGTAGTTCCATCCGCGGGATCCGGTGGTCCACCCATCCTGATGAGTGGCAGCAACCTGAGAAAGGTAGGGTTCCTCGATCACCTTCGCATGACTGGGATGTTTCACATAGTAGACATCATGAATATCACGTGCAGAGTGGAACTGAGGCATGAACAGCGCATCACCATTCCAGAACTCGTTCTCAACAAGGGATCCGTCGAACTCTTCGAACCCCAGAGAGACAAGCTTGTCCTTCACCCACTGAAGATACTCACTATAGGGATTACGCCGTCCCGGGATGAGACGTGCACTTGGGGTATTAAGAGAATAGGGGCGAAAACTCCTTCCCTTCCAATCTCCACTTGACAGAAGGGCACTGGTCACAGAACCAAGCTCCTCTCCCGTGATATGTGCATCAAGAAGAGCCTGTTTTGCGCGCGCACCCTCTTCGGTCAGCGAATAGATGACCTCTTCCTTCTCTACGATCTTGAAAGGAGAGTCTGCGGCTCCCCGCTTTTTGCTGTTCTTCTTGATATATGCAAGCTCCACAGCAGAAAGAGATGTCTCTGCGATCAAACCTTCCAGGCCTTTCCTCAGTACCGAAGCAGCAATTGTGAGCTCATCGGGAAGGTCTTCACTCATCAGCTGAGCGACGTTACCTTCTCCCATCCGACAGACTTTTGCCTTGCTGAGCTGACCGAAGGCAGATCCGATGGAACTCTTTTCGAGGCCGAGCTTGTGAGCGATCTCGGGCAGGGAGAGAGGCCCGTTCTTCTTGAGAAGAGCGACGATACGCACTGGCGGAGTACCCAGGTCAACTTCCTTCCTTCCATAGTCGGTGAGTTCATACCAGATACTTGTGCTTCGGGATACTTCTGAGATAAATCCCTTGCCAGACAACCAGCTGAAAGCCTGATTGCAATGTCCTATCTGATACTCCAGTTCCTTGATGAGTCGTTCTGCGGTAATTTCTTCTCCCACAGACACATATCTCAGCAACCTGATCTCCAGAGGATGCAGGTTCCTCACATCTAGTTCCATACCGGCCTCACTTCATTCTGATATCTTCACTTCCCCTGCGGTTACAGGAGTGAGCCCATTGTAACGATAAGTGTGAAAAAATAAAAGAGTCGGGGTACCAGCTGGAGTACAGGAGATCTGCAATGAATTCACAAGCTGATTACCTTCTACACACCGTCAGCTGTCAGGGAAGAGTATCATCCCTCCGGTAACACTATGTGCGAAGCACCGTCTTCCTGTCCCGGGAGAAGGTGCCAGTGCAACTTTTCACTCTCATCGTGTGCAAAACAGATCTGTGCTCTGGCATATTCTGTCACATCTATGATAGATATTACCCATGAAAGAGAAAACACTTACCATCAAGCGTGCATTGCTTTCGGTCTACGACAAGACCGATATCGTTCCCTTCGCCACCTTCCTTGCAACAGAAGGAGTCTCTCTCATCTCTACCGGCGGTACCTACAGGACCCTGAAAGAGAGCGGACTTGATGTCACTGAAGTAAGTGAGGTGACAAGGTTCCCGGAGATGATGAACGGAAGAGTGAAGACTCTACATCCTCTCATACATGGGGGTATCCTCGGACGAAGAGGGCTCGATGACGTCAGTGCGACCGGACAGGGGATAGAGTGGATCGACCTTGTGGTCTGCAATCTCTATCCATTCGAACAGACAATAGGTCAGGACGGGGTGACTCAGGAGGAGGCAATCGAGAAGATCGACATCGGAGGACCTTCGATGATCCGCTCTGCTGCAAAGAACTTCTATGACGTGGCCGTCGTTACCCGGGTATCTGATTATCAGGTGATCATGGATGAAATCAGAGGGCAGGGTGGAATCTCATATCCCGTACGCAAACGCCTTTCTGCCGCAGCGTTCAGCCATACAGCACGCTATGACTCAGTCATTCAGAGCTATCTCAACGAAGAACAGTTCCCTCAGGAACTCACCTACGGTTTCATACAGGAAGAGAATCCGCTTCGCTACGGGGAAAATCCTCACCAGGCGGCAGCTGTCTACAGGTCAACAAAAGCTCCCGGCACCAAAGAAGCATTCAGTCTCCTTGATGCACGGCAGCTTCAGGGAAAGAAACTCTCTTTCAACAATCTTGGCGATACCTGGGGAGCCCTCGAGACGCTCAGAGAGTTCAGTGAAACCACCTGCGTCGTGGTCAAACACGC
>JAFGUP010000065.1 GCA_016938475.1 Sphaerochaetaceae bacterium | reverse complement strand
CCCTCAGAAAGGAAGGGGACCATTACCTCAATGATGGTGGACGTGTGGCCTTCATCGTCTCATCCGCACAGACGATGGAGCAGGCACGGGAAGCCTGTTATCGAAATGTGCAGGAGGTAAGAAGCGATGTCCTCTTCTGGCGAAATGATATCGGAAGATAACAGAGGGTACAGGCTTACGGCTATCGTCGGATGATATCAACGGGGTAGCTCCTGATCTCTTCCCGTCCTGTAAGGGCGGCCCAGCCATGCCATGCCAGAGCTTTGAGTTCCTCTTCACCAGGATACAGGAACACGTCACCGAGGTGTTTCACCCGTCGTGTGATATCGCTCGTGAGGCTCGGACTGTACGAAAGACCTCCGGTAAGGAGGATCGCGTCGACGGCTCCTTCGAGAACGGTTGAGAGAGCACCGATCTCCTTCGCCACCTGATACACAAGAGCATCACGGATGATACGGCTCATACCGTCTCCCCTCCGGGCGGCATCCTCGACCTCTTCAGCGTTATTCGTGCCCAGATAGGCGACATACCCACCCTTTCCAGCGAGCATTTCCTTCACATCCTTCTTCGTATACTCACCCGAAAAACAGAGATCGACGAGCTGGCCGGTCGGTAGTGTTCCGCTACGCTCAGGAGAGAACGGTCCATCACCGTTGAGACCCTGATTCACATCGACCACACAGCCCTTCCGATGTGCCCCTATCGTGATCCCGCCTCCCAGGTGTGCGACGATGAGATGCATCTCCTCGTACTTCCTGCCCACCTTTGCAGCATGGGTCCGTGCTATAGCCTTCTGGTTAAGCGCGTGAAAGATCGACTGGCGGGAAAAGAGGGGATGCCCTGAGATGCGCGCGACATCATCGAGTTCGTCAACCACCACCGGGTCGGCAATGAACGCTCTCGCTCCAGGTAACTGATAGGCGATATCCTGAGCGATGAGTCCACCGAGATTGCTTGCATGCTCACCCAGGATACCCTTCTTCAGATCTGTCGAAAGCGATTCGTTCATCTCATAGACCCCTGAAGGAAGAGGCTTGACAAGCCCCCCTCTTCCTACCACAGCGGCTATCAGTCGGGGGTTCACCGCCTGTTCCTTCAGTGTGTACAGGACCTTCTCCTTTCGATACTCGAACTGCTCGGCGATGTGGGAGAATCGTCGAAGGGACTCGACAGGATGGACAATGGTAATCTCGAAGATCATCTCAAGGTCGCGAAACACCCCTATCTTGGTGCTGGTGGAACCGGGGTCGATGGCAAGAATGAGTGGATGCCCCATCAGGATCTCCCGGCGACCGCGGCAGCGAGAAGGATCGAGTAGTATCTACTCTCTTCACTGTCCGCTCTGCTGCTGAGAATGATCGGTCTGGCTGCTCCTAAGACGATCGCTGCCGAACGGGCTCCCCCCATGAAGTTCAAAGACTTGTAGAGAATATTTCCGCACTCGAGCGTGGGAGCGATAAGAATATCGGCATCTCCTGCCACCTCACTGACAATGCCCTTGCCTTCGGCTGCAGAGAGTGACACAGCATTGTCCAGCGCGAGGGGGCCGTCAACCGAACATAGAGGAAACGCTCCATCGATATTCATCCTCTTGAGCTCTGCAGCTTCAACGGTTGCCTCCATCTTCTCATTGACCTTCTCAAGAGCAGCGAGCACTGCCACCTTGGGTCGATTCACCCCCATGGCATGCAGAAAATGAACGCTGTTCTCAAGGATCTTAGCTTTCTGAGTGAGCGTCGGTGCGATATTGATCGCACCATCAGTGACGACAACCAGTTTATGATAGTACGGGCTCTGAATCAGTGCGGCATG
>JAFGUP010000064.1 GCA_016938475.1 Sphaerochaetaceae bacterium | reverse complement strand
GCAGGGCAGGTCGGCACCGGTATCAATCGTGGGTGTTACACGTCGATAGTGAACACGATTCCCGTATAACGCTCCCTGGTGTAGATGAAGTTGTTGATCGTCGACTGCCCGTCATAGTAGATCAGTGAGAGTCTCATCCCTGCTCCCGGCATCTCGGTTTCGGGGAACATGTACCCGATCCGTCCGCTTATGTTCGGTGCGTAGCCTGTCATCTGCCAGGCACTCACCTGGGCGGCGAAGTAGACGGACCCTGCATTGTGATTCTTCAGGAGCTGATGGGTCACCTCGATGCCCATCTGATACCAGAGGTAGGCATAGTAGCCCGGGGTAGTGCCCCGGTCGGTCAGGATGTCCTCTCCGAGGAGAACTGGTGCATAGTCACCGTAGATCATCACCGAGGTCTGACTGTCCGGATTGAATATCTCCATGGGATACAGTGCTACCGAGAAGACGAAGTCATCTCTGACCAGGGTCGACATGTTCAGGTTGAGGGTGATGTCGAAATCCACATAGGGGTTGCCGTCAAAGTTATCATCATACTCATCGCCGTAATGGCTGCAGTAGTGATGGCGTGATGCTCTGAAAGTGATCCAGTCGAAGGGTTTCAGAGAGAGGCTGAAATAGTATACTCCGTCGAACCCGATCAGGTCATTCCCTCTTGCATGCATGTAGAAGGGAGTCATGAACCCCAGTTCTGCTTCTATCCCGAGGGATGGATCGAAGGAGGGGGAGAACCGGAAGAAGTTGAATCTCAGGCCCAGGGCTACATCGGTTCTGGCACCCTCTCCGAATTCATCAGGATAGGCTTCACTGATGGACAGGAACTTGAAGCCCAGTTCAGTGCGTACCGCGAACGGGTCGCTGAGGTAGGTGGGATACAGGTAGTCATCGGGAAGTCCTGTATAGCTCAGCGGCAGGGGGCCGAGTCTGATCGGCTGGTTGCTCGGCGTCCAGGCCCAGAGGGGAAAAAGCAGTGAGAGAGTGAAGAGGGTAAGCATGAGCTTCTTCATAGTGCACCTCCCAGCTTTCCACGGTATACGTCGTTCTCAGGGCCGTTGTCACCGAGGCCCCCGATGACGAACAGGTACTCTGTTCCATCAATTACCTTGACAGCGGTACTGTAGCTGTAGCGGGGCGGCAGGGGAGGACCCAGGGAATCGGTATGCCAGGAGGAGCCTGTATACATCTCGAGCGAATAGGTCGATGTGTCCCGACTGAAGCGGAAACTCGAGTTTGCTCTCCCGCTGAGGTTGATCATCGTGTCACCAAGAAACACGAGGGAGAACTCGGCTCTCATGCCGGTCTTCCACCTGGGAACCGCACCCTGTGTCCAGACAGGACTTGTCGCCGAGGGGTCGTAGGTCCACAGAGATTCCCAGCCGGGACCCCATGCGGGGTCGACTGAGCCGCTGTTGTCAGGGTCGATATCCTCGTACGAGCCTCCCATCAGATAGATGACTCCTTCTGCATCGCTGACGGCAGCGAAGGCTGCCCGTTTGCCCGGCAGTGTTCCACCTGTCACCCGAGTCCAGGTCACCCCGTCAGTGGATTTCCACATATCATCAAAGTACGTGATACCGTCCTTCATCCCTCCGAACAGGTACAGCGTACCGGCGCTTGCAACCATCGCATGGTTCATCCTCTTTCCCCAGGCGGCTGAATCTGTAAGAAGTTCCCACTCCGCCCCGTCACTGCTGCGCCAGACATCTCTGGGGTAACCGCGCTCACCGGTCTCACCATCGACTGAGAATCCTCCGCTGAGATAGATGTATCCATCAAGAACAGCCACCGCATGGCCGCGTCTGCCTTTCCAGGGAGCATCGTCGATGACCAGGGTCCACTCAGAGCCGTCTTCACTTGACCACACATCCTCCCGGTAGCCGTCTTCCTGGCCCCTCTGGGTGGGGTCATATCCCCCTATGACCCATAGCTTCTCATCATGGGTGACACTCGCATGGTCATACCTTCTTGAGAAGGGAGCCTTGTCCACGACCGTAATCCACGTCATATCCCCTTCATACGGCGCCAGAGCAACTTCATCATAGCTATGGAAGGGAGGAATCTCACAGCTGAAAAGCACGAATAGAAACACTGATAGTATAAGTGACACACCTCGGTTCATAATACATTTCCTTACAGAGAAGATTGATCACAGAGAAATAAAGGCTCTACGCAAGAGGGTGTATTTCTCTGATTCTGAATCAGTATACGGTGACATGGAAAAACTGGCTATCCTTTTATGTCATGAATGTACAGATTAATGACCGGGTGATGGTGGGGTGGGATTCCGATTGTCAGAGCTTTATCGATGAGGGAGTCTTTCGGTCACTGCTCTCCTGTTGTTCGTAAAACTTCGCCATCCGTACCGCACGGATGATTCTGAGTGTGCCGATACCCGAGAGAAGGAAGAATACAGGTATGATGAAGATCACCGGGATGATGCTGTACCCTGCAAAGCCCATCGCTGCGATCTTGGCACACAGCGCGAGCATCTGAAGTGAAAGAAACACCGTGTACACCGAAGCGTACAGATACCCTGAGGAGTGTCCTCTGAGAAGGAGGAGTGCAGAGACAGCAGCAAGAGGAAGGAGGAGTCCCAGATCCATTCCCTGCACGATGAGCGAAGTGTAGTGTTCCACCTGCTTCGGATAGATCGACCCGTCAAAAAGAGGCGGCAGGACGACTGAGAGCCAAAGCAGAGCGATAGCGAAGGTATTGATCAGAAGAACCACGCCGACATACCTGCGGGGATAGTGTCGTGCTGTTTGAGTAGAGAGAACAGAATTGTCGATGGATTGCAGTGAGAGAAGGAATGCGAAGAAGGTCGTTCCTGCCAGAAGTGCATAGAGGAGGAAGAGAGTCGAGTACATCGCCATGAGTAGGTAGAACAGGTACTGGATGAACAGGTAGGCGAATAACCCGGTGAGTATGAGCTGCGTCGAAAGATCTTTCGGACGGAGGACGACAGAGACTATCACGAGAAGGGGAAGGACAGCGAACAGGGTGAAGTAATCCTGTGCGATGCCCTGTATGGCTACTTCCTCACTCATATGCTGATAGATTCCCTGTCCATAGACCGTTATTTCCTCGCCCCGGATGGATGAGTAGGAAAAAGGCCCCGGTCCTGCCTCAGAGTATATACCGGTAGCGGCGGCAACGATAGCCGAGGCTATGATAAGCACACTGAGGATGTCGATGGTACGGTCGTTGTTGCTGTGTCGTGTTTTGTTCATGGTGGAACTCCTTCTTGCTATACGTGTATGGTTGTATGGTGATCGTCATTCGTTGTGAGGTGATGGTATACCCCGCAACAGTACATCGGTCGCAGTTGCTATCCTCTGCTCGATATCCTCATGCGAGAGATTCGACGATGCCTGAACAAGGCTGACACTGATGCCTCTCAGAGCAGAGAGGAAGGTCGCTGTGAGAGCCTCGAGGGAGTCTGTCCGGCCTATGTATTCTTCCAGTACGTTTTTTGCATGGTTTTCTACCTTCTTTTGGTATACGCCGGGCACATGAGATGGAGTCACGAGAAGCTGATTGAGAATCCGGTAGGCTTCAGGATGTTCAAGGGCCATCCTGAGGTGCCCTTCTATCTGAATCCTGATGACCGATAATGCCGGAACAGAAGAAGAGATTTTCTGCATCTCCTCCCAGGTGGAGCGGAATCTCTGTTCGATGAAAGCCTCAAGCACCTCCTGTTTGTCACGGAAGTAGAGATAGACCGTACGAGGCGAATACTCGATCCTCTCAGCCAGCGAGCGGATAGTCAGGTGCTCCAGTCCGCGTTCACTGACAATCTCGCCTGTCGCCCTGAGGATCTTCTCTTTCAGAGTGTGACGTTCTCGTTCTTTCCTATCTTTGATACTCATTGTATATATAGTAAACAATGTTTACCAAAGCTGTCAAGTATATCGCCGGGACCTTGACTGTCTCTCTTGATTGGCCCGACATTTCTCACTATCTTTCTAGCATGTATTTCTATGCGGGGCTGAACGGTACATCAGCAGGATGGAAGAGAAGAGAAGAACGCGTCCGGGGCTGCGGGCAACCGAGCAGGTGGAGCCGTGCCATTTTGACTCTCCTGGTTCTCATCCTGCTCTCTGTTCAGGTGTTCTCATCAGCTATGGGCGGGACGGTGACAGACATAACAGGCAGTGAGGCCCCGCCCGTCAGGTATTGGAAACCTGTATTCGGTGAGCTGGCCGGCGATCAGGTTCTCCCTCCACTTGAATCAACCTCACCGGTACCTGTCAGGACAGACCCCAGGCTTCTTGTTCTTCTGTATCACAACATCGTGTATGGCAGAACAGGTAATACCTATAACCGCGACCTGTACAACTTCGAACATGATCTGGCCTATATCAGAAGGAACTTCAGTATCACCAACTTTGATGCTGTACTGAGGGACACGGGCACACGGTCTCATGACCGGGCGATCATCACCTTCGATGACGGTGACCTGTCGATCTATGCGATTGTCTATCCTCTGTTCAGGAGACACGAAATCGAAGCAACCTTCTTTATCGTGCCTTCGTTCATCGGTACTGTCGGTTACATGAGCTGGGACCAGGTGCGTGAGATGAGCAGCTACCGGACAGCTGATGGCAGGCGGCTCTTTCACTTCGGATCTCACTCACTCACCCATCGGCCCCTCGGTGAGCTTTCCCTTCCTGATGTCAGGCGGGAACTCAGCGAATCAAAGCGGATTATCGAAGAACAGACAGGACAGAAGGTACAGGTCCTTGCCCTTCCCTTCGGCAGCGGTGCGGGGGATGAGAACATCATCAGAATCGCCAGAGAAGCGGGATACACTGCCGTCAGGACCTCGAGAAGCAAAGCCGCATTGCTTGAAGACATCGATCCATGGGCTATAGGTGCAATGAACGTCGAGAACTACAGCAGCGATGTGATGGTAACCAGAGCTCTGGATCTGATGGGGTACAGATGATGAACCGTATCGCTATTCTCTGTGTCTGTCTGTTACTCCCTTCTCTTCTTACAGGCAGGAGTGTGAGAACCCTCGAGTTCGCTGATATGGTGTGGGGAGTGAAATCCTCCCAGACGGCGGTTGCTCCGGGACCCAATTTCTACAGTGACTCACCTCGTTCGGTGTGGGTGGATGAGAAGGGTCTTCACCTCACGATCAAAAAGAGCGGAGGTCGGTGGCTTGCAAGTGAGGTCTACACACTGGAGCCCACCGGATACGGTACCTACACGTTCACGGTGGGAACGCCCCTTCACCGGTATGAGCCTCAGGTCGTTGCCGGATTTTTCACCTGGGATACGAATCCTGAATCGTATAACCGGGAGATCGATATCGAGTTTGCCGCATGGGGGGAGACAGACGGGACGAAGATGCAGTATGTGGTTCAACCCTATAGGAGTGAAGACAGACTGTTCACCTTTGAGCCCCTTCTTCAAGGCTCGGTGACGACTCACCGGATCATATGGCGTCCCGAGGGAATCTGGTTCTCCTCGTACCATGGTACTGTTGACCCCGAGGCTGCCTCGAGCGACGCGATGCGTATACAGAGCTGGCACTATCCAGACAGTCCGAGTGAAGGGAATGCTCACTTCAGAATCAATCTCTGGCTGTTCAGAGGAACGCCTCTCCAACAGGAGATTCGTATGAATGTCACCTCTTTTTCGTTTGTTCCCCTGCCTTGAAACCCGTTCTCACCTGAACACCCCATCCCCTGTCACTGCGCATGGCGTTGAAGTATGCTCCGACTCGCATGAGACTGATCAGCTGGCGGGTGCCGAAATTCTCAATGATAGTGAGAGAGAGCAGTTTCCCTATATCCTTCATGCTGTAAAGAGGCCGGTCAAAATCACTGATGAACAGGCTGGTGAGAGAGACCATGATTCCCATGAGTACGGTCGCGTTGAACAGTGCAAGGACAACCGGGAAGTTCAAAAGACCAAGAATGGCGCTGAGTACAATGAGAATCAGGCCCTGTGCTTCGATAAAGGGTCCTATCAGTTCGAAGATGAAGTAATAGGGGATTCCTATGAGGCCGAGTCTTCCGTATCTGCGGTTGAACAACATGCTGCTGTGGAACAGGATGATGTCGATCAGACCTCGTTGCCATCGGTCTCTCTGCCGCTTGAACACTGTGAACGACTCGGGCACTTCGGTCCAGCAGTTCGCGTTTCCTGCGTAGTGTACACGGTACCCCTGACCCTTCTCTCTCATGAACCGGGAGAGGCGGACAACCAGTTCCATATCCTCTCCGACAGTATCTTTATGGTATTTGCCGCTCTTTGTGAGATAGCCGCCGGTCTGTATCGTCCTGTTCCGGTGGAACACCCCGAAGGCTCCACTGATGATGAGCAGGAGGTTGATCTTCGCCCATCCCATACGGCCTGTCATGAACGATCGGATATACTCGAGAGATTGGAATCTGGCAAGGAATCTGGATGGTACCGTGATCCTGTCTATCGAGCCGAGCTCGACCTTACAGCCGTTGACCGGGCAGATATTGCCCCCCGTTGCTATGCTCTCAGTGGTCGAATCAAGCATCAGGGACACAGCCTTGAGCAGGGCATCCGGTTCGAGAATACTGTCGGCATCGATTCCGCAGAAGAACTGTCCTGTCGCCACGTTCAGCCCAAGGTTGAGAGAATCGGCTTTTCCCCCGTTCACCTTGTCTACAACGATGAGGTTCGGGATATTCTTGTTCCTGTAGATACCTCGTAAAGGACGTGTTGGAAGAACAGAGGGAACCAGACGGTCCTGTTTCTCCAGGTTGAAATAGTCGATAAGGGCACGGAGTGTCATGTCACGGGACCCGTCGTTCACGACGATCAGCTCAAACTCCGGGTACTGCTGATTGAGAAGGCTGTTGGTGCTCTCGATGATATTTGCTTCCTCATTAAAGGCAGGTGCAATGATCGACACCGAAGGAAGGAGTCCCCGGGTGAACAGAAACCGGGTATCCTTGGCTCTCCACAGCCGGCTTTGTACCCGTGCAGATTGAAATGAGAGCAGTAGTATCCCCATGGTGATCACTGCTGCTGCCATGAAATAGTAGACCAGCAGATAGTTGTACCGTACGACGTAGAGTCTGCCTATAGCGCTGAGCTCGAGATTCACCAGATTAGGCAGCTCTCTGAAGAAGATAAGAAGAGGGATGCTTATGATGGTGAACAGAAAGATCAGAAAGAGTCTGGCCCGTTGCGGTTTCTCTGTGTGAGGGCTGGCTTCCTTCGCCTGAGGCTGTAGCGGCGGAACGGAGAGTCTGTCGTACAGGAGGGGGTGAAGGTAGGTGAACAGTGTCCGTCGCAGTTTCCTATCCTTTCTGGCGAGGCGTGAAAGGACAGCGATCACCTGTCTCTGTTTCTCTTCATTGCGTGTGGTGTTGAGAAATTGGACGAGACCGCTTATATGGTTGCTTTCAATCAGATGCATGATGAGGGTTGTCTGATGATCTGAAAGAAGATCCTCGTGTGATTCCAGCAGGTAGGCGATGCGGTTGTTCAGTACACGGGCAAGTACCGTCTGAATCTGCTGTTTCATCCCTTTTTCAAAGAATTCAAGGAGGGTAAAGAGCATTGATGGGTCTCGAGTGGTCATGTCGGTGAGTGAAAGGACCAGCTGGTCTGTCAGTGAAGGGCGTACGGCATACTTCAGCATTGCGGGGATATGGGACGCATCCATCAGCTGGGCGTAGGCCCTGATCACGTATAATGCTGTCGAGCGGTAGGGGCCTGTAAAAAAAGGTTCTGTGATGAGGGTTTCAGGATAATGGCGGCAGAGGGCGGAAAGGGCCTGTTCCCGCACCCGTCTGTTGCTCTCCTGTCCCTTGTTCACCAGATACTCTCTCAGGGAAGCACTTGGATAGATCTGTGCGTATTCGGTGATCAGGATCCCCATATAGATCCGGTTGATGTGAAGACGGCTGGTGAGGTAGGGCAGGAGTTTTTCCCCATAGGTGATGAGAATCGCACGGTATCGGGCGGCCATGGGTGAGCTGGCCCTGCCAAGACGGCGTATCATGGGAATGATCGCTCTCTTATCCTTCGAACGGGCTAGTGCTTCGAACAGGTAGAGCGTGACCACCTCATGTTTCTCACGCTGTAAGGTGTTCAGGAACAGGGTGCGCATATCATCCTCTGTGAGAAGATTTCTCAGGGCAGCTACAGCCTCTATCCGCCTGAGAGCATAGCGGCTGAAGAGGCGGCCTTTCATACTCTTCACATATCGTGAAGAGGACAGAAAGGTGCGGATTTCACCATCCACAGTCTCTTCCAGGGCAATGGAAGGTGACATTCTGTTGTACCATCTCAACAGTTCCTTGTCACTGAAACTTCTCAAATCGAGTGCAGTTTCAGTCGTCTGAGACACGAGGATTCTCTCAATACGGTCGCGATTGCGTTTCTGAATGGTCCTTACGGCACGAGTGGTCAGGAGCGCAAGGACAAGGAGGAAGTCGAGTATGACAAGGGCTACCGTCAGTCCGATAGCAAAGGAAACCTGCACCTTATTCCCCCTTTTCCATGATCAGTGTCATTAGTGCTACGATCTCATACAAAGCGACCGGGCGTTTCAGGAAGTGTTTGATACTCAGTTCATAGGCACGCCTGATCGACTGTTCGTTCCTGTTCACCGACATGAGGATGAACGGTATCGAACTGACAGTTGAGTGAGTGAGCAGTTCCTTACGCAGGGTCAGACCGCTCAACTTCGAAATAAGGAGTTCACAGAGGATCGCATCGGGTACGGACTCTATCGCTACCTCTTTCCCTTCAAGTCCATCATCGGCCGTAAGAACCCGGAAACGATCCTTTTCGAGTGCCTTCTGTATCAGATTACGATTGAACCCGGGCCGGTCGATCAGGAGAACAGTGAACGCCGAGCGGCTTCCTGTCTTACTCGTTGACGAGTAGATCAGTTCTCCTCCCCCCTGTTTCTTTGCCAGCCTGAGACGGAACAGTGCACTCTGGTTGATGATGTTCACCAGGTCATCGATATCATACTGCTGATCGGCGGGCAGCTCTTCGCTGTGATACAGGCTCATC
>JAFGUP010000393.1 GCA_016938475.1 Sphaerochaetaceae bacterium | reverse complement strand
TGGCCTTACAGGAACTTCTATGACAATACACGATATTTCAGGGCCGCTTCACGGCATTATCATATACTCCTCAGTAGAAAAGGGCTCCATCATAGGACACTCGCGAATAGAGAAAGAGGAACCCTTTATCTTGCTCGACAGCAGTGACGTCATCGGTGCCAATACTGTCACGATCGATCAGTCGACCATCCCTCTGATCGGCGGCTACGATATCAAATACCGGGGAGAACCGGTCCTTGCTCTGTTCGGACCCTCACTGGAAAGTGTTCACAGACGTGCGAAGAGTATCGAAATCGAATACCAGGCAATACCGGATGAAGAAACCTATTCGCTCAAGGAGCACACTCCGGTATCCTATGCGTGGGGGAAGAAAAGCGTTCTCGATACAGAGGGCCTCACCTCCTTCTCAACCACCTTCACGTTCGACCGGCACACCTTTACCAGAGACTCTTCAACGATAACGACGGCACATCAGGACGACAATCGTCTGGTCATAGAGACCTCAACCCAGTGGCCGTTCCATGCACTTGATACAGTGGCTACCACCTGTGGAAGAACAAAGAAAAGCATCTGCATTCAGAACAAAAACTATCATAGCAGCTATGATGAATACCTGATAAGTCCCTCGATACATGCCGCTATCGCAGCCATGGCAGTGCTGCACACAGGTAAAAGTGTGGTTCTGCACACGAACGAATCCCACAGCAGTTCATGCATAAAAGCTCAGAGAACGACCTATCTCGACTCCAAGGGCATTCCTGTTGCCGAGCAGTGCCGAATCGAACTCGATCAGGGAGCGTATGCGCTGTTCCGGGGAGAACTGGTGGTACAGATGCTGGCAGGTCTCACTCCACCTTATCCAGTGAAGTACTTTTCAACAGAATTCACCTCCGTCGAATCGCACCTCCCTCCGACCCACTTCTATGGGACCCTCGGCTTCACTGAGGCCATCTTCTTCACTGAATCGCACGTTTCTGCACTTGCAAGGGAACAGAACAAGAACCCAAGCAACTGGAGGATAAACCACTACGGAGAGTATCGGCAGAGACAGGCGTTCATCACTACCCGACCTCTCAGCGAGCTCAAGGACCTCATCAGTACGGTGGGAACAGACGGAGATTTCAGCCGACACCACGCTGTCTACGAAATACAGAGCAGATCGGGTGACACCCTTTCACCCTTCCTCAACTATGCCCGCGGTATCGGTATAGCCTGTGCACCGGGAATAAGCGGATTCTCCCTCAAAAGCAAACTGCACAAGGATGCGAAGATCAGGATCACCCTCGACAAGAACAGGGTGATCGTTAACAGCAGTTTCTACCCCAACATGAAGACCCGGAAGCTCTGGTTCTCGGTCATCGCCAAACAGCTGTCTGTACCTATCGAGACGATAGAGACGGTGAACAATAAGACCGATGACATGATTGATACTGGACCGGAAGTTCTTTCGGTTGATGTGGGACGTTCAATCGAAATGCTGACAGGCATCTGTGCCGCCATCCAGAGCAAACGATTTCAGGAACCACTGCCGATCACTGAATCGGTGACTGCAAGAAGTGTCCTGCCTGCCACGAGTGTCAAGTTCATCAGTGAGAACTGGGGGTGCCTGTCGCTCGAGCTCGAGATAGATACCATAACACTTGAGACCTATGCACGCCGCGTCGTGGGTCGGTTCACGTTCTCCCATGTCATGAACACCGTACAGCTGAGCCTCAAGTTCCGTCGCGTGATACACGAGACACTCTCCATTCTCGATATCATCCCCGTCCACCGAAATGATGCTCCCCCCCTGATTGATGTTCAGGTCCTCTCGAGTGACGACGGTGCCTACCCATCATCAGCGACACAGAGCATACGGGGAATGGTCTATGCAGCATACGTATCAGCATGTTCCCAGGCACTGGGGACCGAAGTGACGAGCCTGTTCTCTACCCATGCTACGATCGACAGTCAAAGGAAGGAATCATGAAGATAGAATGCACTATCGATAAAATCCCTCATACACTCTATGTAAACGGCAGCAAGCCCCTCAATTTGATACTCGAATACGACGTTGAAGCAAAATCAATCATGGGTGAGTGCGCAGGAGGATTGTGCGGGAACTGTGTTGTTCTGTTGAATGACAAAGCAGTGCTCTCCTGTCTTATCCCCGCCTTCCTGCTGCAGGATGCACAGATTATGACCTTCGAAGGATTTCAGAAGACCCGCTTCAGTCAGGATGTCATCAGAGCTTACGAGGATACCGGCTACTATCCGTGTTCCCACTGTTTTGCATCTAAATCTCTGATCCTCGAGTCGATCCTTCAACAGGTCGAAAAAACCAAGGAAGGGCTTCCCGAAAAACTTGATGATGCCACCGTTGTACGGGAGATGAAGCTGAACCGCTGTTCTTGCCTCGATGCCCACGAAATCATCGACATATACCATGCAGCAGCAGGATACCGGAGGAAGCGCCGTGCTAGACAATAGCAAATCAGCAACCATTCATACACCACGCAGTCTGCACGATCTTGGTGCAACACTCCAGAGGGTGAAGGAACCAACTCTCTTCGCGGGGGGGACGTATCTGATGCACTCATCCTCCTTCTACCCCTGTGATTCTCACCGTGATATCGTTTACCTTGGAGAGATCAGTGAGTTCAAGCGGATAAGCAGGAACGACAGGACCCTCGAGATTGGCTCGATGGTCAACCTCGAACATATCATGAGTGCCGGCAAACAGGCCCTGCCTAACCTCATCCTCTCCTCAATCGCGAACTCCGGGACACTGCTTATCAGGCGTCAGAGCACACTCGGCGGCACCCTGGCTATCCCCTCGCGCCGCATGGCACTCAGTGGTGCCCTCGCATCCCTCGATGCGGAAGTACAGGTCTACACACTAAAGAACCAGCGCCTTGTCTCTGCCTGGAAACCGATCAGTTCACTGTACGAACGAAACGGCACACTTCGATTATCTTCGAAGGAAATCATCGGGGGTGTGAGGATATCGGATGAGAAAGAATCCTTCTCATCACAGATGATCGCGGGAGACATCATGCGAAAGCCCGAAGAATCTGCTATCGCTTCCCTTGCCTGCTTTGAACGGGAATCACTCATCAGCCGTTTCAACATCTCCCTGATCTTCCCCGAAACCCTCTTTATCGTCCCTTCAGACCTGACTCTCCAGATGACAGGAATGACGATTCCTCTTAAAAACTCACAGATGGGGCGAGTGAGACGACTCATGGAAGAGCACGTGGATCAGGTCGTACGCAGCGGTCTCCCTCACCTGCAGAGAGAGAGGGGAAGACGACTGATAGAAGCATTGCTACACTCCCTTAATATCCATGGACTTTCCTAGTAGGTCTAATCAAGATCCGTGATGTATGGTACAATGACGCGCTGAGAGAGGAAGCAG
>JAFGUP010000392.1 GCA_016938475.1 Sphaerochaetaceae bacterium | reverse complement strand
GGCTGAGGGTGGGTAAAGTCGAATCGTAGTCTCTCGGGGGTAATATTACTCCCCTTCTGGCCCACATGAGTCCCGAGAACCTGACGAAGGGCCTGGTGAAGGAGGTGCGTTGCCGTGTGTAGAGCTGTGGTCAGTTCACTGCGGTCAGCGAGACCTCCCTTGAACTGCTGTGCAGCTCCCGAGCGGGACACTTCCTGATGCTTCTCAAACGCTTTCTCGAACCCTTCTCTGTCTACCGTGAGGCCGTGCTCTGCGGCAAGTTCCTCGGTAAGTTCGATCGGGAAACCGAAGGTATCGTACAGTTTGAAGGCTACCCGGCCGTTTATGACACGGCTGTTGCCCTTCATGATGTTCACCAGAAGTTTCTCGAACTCGTGCTCCCCCTTCTGCAGGGTGAGAGAGAACTTATCCTCCTCCCCGTTCAGTTCAGCATAGATGAAATCCTTCCTCTCGGACAGTTCAGGATAGGCTTCGCTGTACATCGGAATGACGATCTGTGCGAGGGTCGACAGGAACTTCCCGGAGATACCGAGTTTCTTTCCGTGCCTGACAGCACGTCGTATCAGACGGCGAAGTATGTATCCCTGACCAAGATTGGAGGGGGAGACCCCACGCTGGTCACCAAGGATGAAGACGCTGGTACGAACGTGGTCCGCAATGATCCGCATGGAGACGTCCTGCGCTTCTGATTCGCCGTAGACGGTTTTGGCAAGCTCTCCGATCTTCTCAAGAAGAGGAGTAAACACTTCTGTCTGGTAGACCGAATCTTTTCCCTGAAGGATGGCGATGGTACGTTCTATCCCCATGCCGGTGTCAACGCACTGACGTTCCATCTTGCGATACGTCCCGTCAGAGGCCTTGTTGTACTGCATGAACACGTCATTCCATACCTCGAAGTACTTGCCGCAGGAACACCCGGGGCGGCACTCGGGCGAACAGGAAGGACGACCGGTATCGATGAACATCTCTGAATCGGGACCGCACGGTCCTGTCTCCCCTGCCGGTCCCCACCAGTTATCTGTACGGGGAAGATAGTATATTCTGTCCTCAGGTATCCCCAGAGAAGCCCAGACGGATGCGGACTCATCATCACGGGGGACTTCCTCATCTCCTGCGAATACAGTCACTGAAAGCTTGTCGGCGTCTATTGCCAACACCTTTGTCAGGAACTCGTAGCTGTAGTGAATCGCTTCATGCTTGAAGTAATCCCCCAGCGACCAGTTTCCCAGCATCTCGAAGAACGTGAGATGATGGGGATCCCCCACTGCCTCGATATCTCCTGTGCGGATACACTTCTGATAATCTACGAGACGTTGTCCCGCTGGATGCGTCTCTCCGAGTATATAGGGCACCAGAGGGTGCATACCTGCTGTGGTAAACAGTACGGTAGGGTCATTCTCAGGAATCAGAGAGGCTCCGGAGATCTGTGTATGATTCTTTGAGACAAAGAATTCGACAAAGGCATTTCTCAGTTCATGTGCTTTCATAGAGCATCATGTTAAGCAAGGAGCAGACCCTTGTCAATACGAATCAGAACAGTGAGAGCTGGTTATCATGCACAGGTTGAGGTGCTCTGGATGCTTTGAGAACTGCTGGGATCTCAGAGGGTTGTTTGATGACATGAACACAGGGATGATCACAGATGCGGCGAGGCCACAGAAGGGACCTGTCTTCAACGGAAGAGGAGAACAGGAGTACCGGGATATTCTGGTCGAGAGCATCCTCCATGCGCTTCACTGCGAACCCGCCGTCCTTCTCTTCTATGACGATGAGAGATGTAGCGTAGGCATTAACATAGCTTTTGTAGGTAAGAAGGTCTTTCCACCTCTCTATGCCTGCAGGAGATACCGCCGATACGAGTAGTCCCTTTTTTCCTATCGCATCACACAGTTTCTCCCTCTGCGGGAGACGTATCTGGTGTACTGAGGTATCGAGAAAGGCAATCGAACGCTCTCCCAGTGACAGCGTGAACAGCTGTGCCATCCCCTCTATCCCCTTCTCGAGTGTCGTCAGTGGTGTGATCGCATTCGCAATAAGGACCTCTACGACCTCTCTCACGATACGCTTCCCCCGTTCGCTGGGATTCCGCGTTCCCGTGATGCCCGCCCTGGGTGCTCCCACAAGGGATGCGTCTCCCCTGAAGTAGAGGAATGGAGGATGCAGTGCTGATGCTGCCAGTGAATGAGGATAGAGCCTGTCATGTTCCCACAAAGTGCTGTCAGACGAGAGAAGTTCAGTGAAACGCTGCTTTACCTTAAGGTAGGTATCTGCAAGGGTGATTCTGTTCACCGAGGATAGTTCACTATACAGCTGAAGATGGATCAATAGGGGTTCATAGACGGAAACAGACTCAGCGACACGTGAAAACATGCTTCGTACGGCCGACTCTTCCATACCGGAGACCGATACAAGGGTCTCATAATTCATTGCGGCTATCATATTCCTGTAGGAGTGTTCAACCATATTCGCGCTCACGCTCACACTCTACCACCGGCTACCGGGTATGTACACACCTTCAGGCAGGGAAATCAGACTCTCAGAAAACAGAGAAGCTCCCTGATAAGGGAGCTCCCGTTGCCGCCTCTCGGAATTGAACCGAGGACACAAAGATTTTCAGTCCTTTGCTCTACCACTGAGCTAAAGCGGCGCGTACGTTGTCAGTACTCAGCTGATACTAAAGAAAACAGCGGGTTATGTAAAGTACCTTTTCCACTTTTTCGCGCAAAAAGGTTCACTCAATTGTGCTTGACAGGTGAAGCAGGCAAGGCCATTATATTTCATGAAG
>JAFGUP010000391.1 GCA_016938475.1 Sphaerochaetaceae bacterium | reverse complement strand
TTATAAAGAACGTCGATGGCTCCCTGTTCAGCTCGGTGGATCACTTCAACGGGAAGGTTGTCTATATGAATTCAGCCGACCTCCACTGAAAAGCGGTGATACTTGAATTGTACACCAGAAATCGATCAGTGCGGCATCTCTTTGGTTACTTCACAGTTTCTCCGCCTTTTCTCCCTGTAAACTGATCCATCGATCGGTTAATGCCGAAAAAGCCTGCAACACGGTCAAAGAACGAGAGGGGAAACAGCCGGAGGATGAACAGAGTGCGAACAAAGAAGGGGAGGATCAGGATCTTTTTCTTCCTCTTCACTGCTCTGACGATTTTGTCTGCCACATACTCCGGTTGCATGATCGGCAGGAGAAGTGGGAAGCGGGTCTTTACTCCGCGGAACATCCCGGTGTCTATGAAGAAGGGACAGACCACCGTAGTGGCTATTCCAGCTTCCCTGCCTCCATACTCCATCCGAAGAGATTCATTGAAACCTACTGCAGCAAACTTGGTTGCTGAGTAATCTACAAGACCTTTCACCCCTACCAGCCCTGCTGCACTTGCGATTGTAACGAGGTGTCCGCTCTTTCTGCTCACCATTGCAGGAAGAAAGGCCTTTGTCACCCAGAACAGGCTGAGAAGGTTGACCTGTATCGTCGCTTCGATCTCAGCATCTGAGGTTTGAAGGAGAGGCTTGCCCGAGACGATCCCTGCATTGTTGATGAGGATGTCCAGCGCTCCGAAGGTCTTCTGGACCTCATCTGCCTTCTTATAGACTTCTTCTCTGTCCGTTATGTCACAGAGCATAGGGGTGATCAGGGTGTTTCCTTCAGCTTCGAGGGTGTCCAGAAGTCCTTTGTTGATATCCCATACGATGACAGGCCAGCCTGCATCGGCAAACCGTACGGCAAGTAGTCGCCCGATACCGCTTGCTCCCCCTGTGATGAGAACTCGCTTCTGTACGGATGTTTCAGTCATGGTGTTTCTCCTCTGCCTCTTTACCGGTCAACACCGGAGGCAATGCTATGCACTCTGTAAAATATGTGAAGCTTGTTCTACGATTCTCTCATCGAGTTTGGTTCCAGAGACCTTGTTCAATTCCGATAGAACTACCTCAAGAGGAAGCGCCGGCCGGTAGGGTCTGTGACTCCTCATGGCGGAGATCACATCCGCTACAGCGATGATTTTGGATAGGTAGTGAATGTCATCACCGTGCAGACCGTTGGGGTAACCGCTTCCATCTTCCCGTTCATGATGTTCTAGAACAATTCTTTTCACATTATCACTCACCATAGCATCCTTGATAATGGAATAGCCTGTGAAGGGATGCCTTTTAACCAGACTGAATTCTTCGGCATTGAGTTGACCCGGTTTGCTGAGGATCTCCTGCGGAGTCTCAATCTTTCCTATGTCATGAAGGAGTCCTCCCAGCGTGAGGTCTTGAAGGGAATCTTGATCCAGCCCGAGAGACCTGCCGATTGCACGAGCAAGAGAGGCGACCTCCTCCTGGTGGCTGATCGTATACGGGTCACGCAGAGCAAAGATCTTGTTCATCGTGCGGATGCTCACTCTGTTCTCGTATTCCTGCTTTCTGAGAATTGCTGCCACCTCGTTCTCCAGATTATCTTTCATGATACTGGCTCCGAGTATCTTTGAGAGGTGAGACAGAACATCAAGGAAGGTTTGGTCTAGAGGCCACATTTCTTTGGTGAAGAAAAAGCACACAGCGTCCAGATATTCATAGGCGAATACAGGCATCGTGATACCTGTTTTCAGCCCGTACGTGTGTGCAACGGTTTTTTTCAGGAACCGTTCATCCTGCTGGACATTCCTGATCCATAACGGACGTTGCTGCTGCCAGGATATACCGGGAATGCCTTCTCCCATGGAAAAACTATACTTATTGCTTTCACTTGCAAAGCCGGATAGATCCTTGTCCAGCACTGAGACTATTTCCGTTTTTACAAGAATGTTGTCTTCATTCCTCTTCCATACCTCGGCGTACCCGAACCCGAGCGTGGAGCTGATCTTGCTGATGAGCTCCTGGTATCTACGGTCATTGTCGCTGGTTTTTGAAATGATCTCTCCCAGTTCAAGGGCAAGATGGAGAAATGTAGTATTGATATCA
>JAFGUP010000390.1 GCA_016938475.1 Sphaerochaetaceae bacterium | reverse complement strand
TCCGAGTCGACTTCAATCGCTCTTTCTCTGCAGCCCTTCTCTGTTCCACACGGGCTCGTGCTCCTTCCCGGGTAGGAATGTGTTCACTATAGGCTGCACTTCTTTTCTGTACATTCTTGTGTAGAGTGGTGATCTTATCCTGCCGTTGGCTCACCAGCTGCCCCCTGTAGCTGTTGCGGCAACAGTTTTTTGTGCTGTCTCTGCAGAAGGGCTATCTGATCCTGCTTAACCTGCATCTCCCTTCTCACCTCTTCGATCTGCCTGTGCAGCTGCCCCACCTGCTCCTCTATGTGTGCAATATGCTCCTCATCCTGCCGGATCAGCAGGACCTGCTCTTCGATCTTCTTCTCTATAGACAGTTGTTTGATCGTCAGAAGCAGTGCCTTCTTCTGATCCTGCATCTGGAGAATCTCCTGCTGACATTCAACGATCTCAGGAGGGATCGGAGGTTCCTGGGAACTTAAGTCTATGATGGTGGACAGATAGCGTCCGTATGCTGAAGCTGCTTCATGGCGGCGTTTCATTGCCTCCTGATAGGCATGAGTAAGCTCGTTGATCCTATGCTGAAGTGAAGCTCTTCCTTCCTCTTTCTCAAGGGTATGTCTGGTATGGTGTACCGATTCCTGAATCATATTCTTCTCTTCGGTCAGTTCATTGGAGCGGACACCTACAGAATCGAGCTCCCGTCTTATGGACTCGGTAGCATCACTTTTAAGCAGACCGATTTTCCCCTCTGCAATGAGTTCCTGTCCAAGAGCACTAAACAGCTGGTCCTGTCTCTTCTTTTTCCTTCCCTGCAGAGAGCGCAATGCAACGGATCGGACCTGTTGGAAGGTTCGGTTTGCCCAGTTGCCATCCGGGTCGAACTCCTGTGATCGTCTGGTTCTCTCAAGCAGTTTTCGCAGGTCATCCTGTAACTCACCGATGCGATCTGAGATTCCGTTGAGCTGTACATCACCGCCGTTGGCGACTGACTCCTCCCAGAGGATAGCCCCCAGTCGAGCGTGCAGGAGCTGAAGGCGGCTCTCCGTGTCTCTGATTTCTCTCTCAAGATCCTCTATCCTGGTATTGCCTTCTTTGAGGGCCTCGGATATCTTCCTGAGTTCCACGATCCGGTTTTTGATCTCATCACTTTCAGATACAGTGGTCCTGAAACTCTCATACAGGGATGCGGAGGAAACAGAAGTGAATCCACTGTGGTGATTCGTTTCGCTCAGACGGGCGTACAGAGCAAGAAGTCTCCTGTCGACCTCGGCGACTTCCTTCTCCACTTCTGGTATGTAATACGATGTTGCCATGGCACTTCCCCGTCTGTATCTTTCCCCAATAGTATCATATTTTCAGGTTTCTTGACAAAGGAAGATAAAGCTGTGTATCCTGAGACAGGAAATGAATAATAAAAGAGCACCACATGAATGATATTTCTACGGACAGAGTATGAACAGGCCTAACCTTCCTGATCCGTTACAGAAGACAGTTGAACAGATAGCTGAAACTCAATCACCGTTGCGATCTTGCATCGAATGTGGTGAGTGGGTGTGTTCAGCGGCTTTTCATCGGTCTTCGATCATCTCTAAGGAGATACCTGTATCTCCGGTCTCAAAACCGGGGGTACTCTTCCTTGTCCCTGAACAGACGATCGCCGAGATGAGCGGTGATAAAACCCTATGCAAGTCTATCCAGGGGATCTGTGTATCAGAAGATGTGTCACCGAAGGAGAACCTGCACGAGCTAAACAGAAAGTCAAAGGTCGCTGTGATGACTCCATCCAGAGCCATAGATCACCTGCGACGTGACAACATAGACTTCAGTGATTGCTCCACCGTTATCGTCCTGCATGCATTCGTGCCCTCTGAGGACTCCTCCATCGAGTCTGCAGAATTGGACAAACAGCTTTTTTTTGATGATTGCCGGTTCATCTTCACGAAGATTCCTCAGAAATGCCGCATAGAGGTATACAGCACCACTGCAGAAGACCTCAGCAGGGATCCTGAAGTCCTTCTTGAAGAGCTGAAAGTAATCCCCATTTCCTCGTGGTACCGTTCACCGTACCCGATCACTCAGATGATCGTAGAAGACCACTCGCCCGCAAGGATTCTTGATATTCTGTATGCACTGGGCCGGATCGACTATGTGATCATCCTCGGCGACACAAGCGCCAAGAGAGCCCTGCTAGATCGCCTCAGCAAAGCTCCCCTCCCTCTCAATTGCACGGTTATCACCTGCAATACCATCTCAACATTAGAAGAAGCACATGGTACCGAATCAGTGACGGTAGTACCTGTCGGAGTAAACCCAGAAGAACTGACTGACATCATCACCCATCTGTTCACATGGGGAAAGAAGAATCATTCGATTGTTACACTCCTCACTGAATCCGAGGCGAACGAGATCACCATGCGCAAGGAGACCCTATTCATGGACCAGGAAAAGAAACTCGCCCCCAGCAACGAAGAGATCACAGCAGGGAAGCTTCAGCTTCTCAGTGCAAAAGTGAAAGTTGATGCCCACCCGGAAGAGCTCGAAGAGCTTAAAAAAACATTCAGGAAGAATGTTTCGTTCACGCAGCGGGCTAATGTAACAGCTTTCCTCCTCAGAGAGTATCTCAAGGGGAACAGCACCGGTAGCGCAGGGGGGAAAAAACCTGCGAAACTGAGTGAACGGGCTGCAAAACCTAAGAAAGAAACCTCACAAAGTGAACGGGCTGCAAAAACCCAGAAGAACACCCCTGCTGTCGAGATACCCGAGGGTGCACGCACCCTGTATATCAACATCGGGAAGATGCGCCGCCTCTATGCGAAGGAACTCTCACAGGTCTTTCAGGATACCCTTTCTATCAGTAGAGATGATATCTATTCAGTGAGAGTGCATGATAAGTACTCATTCGTCACCCTCAAGCAGGAAGATGCGGAAAAGGCCATAGAACTGCTCAACGGCAAGGAAATCAGAGGCCGCGTGGCATCAGTGAGTTATTCGAACAAGGAATAGCATGCGGATACAGAGAATCCCGACGGGTCTACTGTCTGCCAACTGCTACCTCATCGAAACTCAGCATTCACTGGTCATGGTAGACCCCGGCGGATCAGCCGATGTACTCATTGAAGCCATTGAAAAGAGTCGAAAGCGACTTGAAGCCGTACTTCTCACCCACTCTCACTTCGATCATATCCTTGCTCTGCCTGCCATATTGCGCAGGTTCGGTGACTTTCACCTCGGCATACATGCACTCGAGAAAGATCAGGTGAGTGAGCAGGGCATCCGCAGTTTCCTTTCAGATGCAGACCCGTCTCTCCTTTCCCTGATAGGGGAGGACTTCTCTTTTCCCCCGGTGACTCATCAGCTTAATGATCATGATGTGGTCACTGATGCCTCTCTGCTTGTATTACATACCCCCGGACATTCACCCGGTAGCGTCTGCCTGTACTCACGGGAACAGGGATTCCTCTTAAGTGGAGATACCCTGTTCAGAGAGACGGTAGGGAGAACGGACCTGCCTGGAGGAAACACTGCAGAGCTCGTGCAGTCAATACAACAACAGCTGCTTCCTCTTGACGAAGAAACAGCTGTCTATCCGGGACACGGAGAGTCAACGACCATAGGGTATGAAAAGAGAACCAATCGGTTTCTCAGCTCATGAAGCTTTTCTGTTACCAGTCTCTTCTTCTCCCGCCTTCCTGTCCGCTCTTACATGCTATACACAGCACTGCATAGGGAATGGCACGAAGTCTGTCTTCAGGAATCTTCGTTCCACACTGAAGGCACATCCCGTACCGATGATTCTTGATCCGGGCCAGAGCCGCGTCGACACTCTTGAGCCGATTTGCCGCGATCTGATTGAGAGCCTCGATCTTCTTGATCATCATATCATCACTGGCGGCGTCGCCGTCATCCTTGATACCCATAGAAGAGACGAGTGACTTGAAATCCTCATCTTCAGAAGCAAGAGACTCCACTATCTCCTTTCTCAGGTTGAGTAGTGCTTTTTCCATCTCTGCAGTAAACTCTTGACTCATGGTTCCACCTCTTCAGGTATTCTTCAAATAGTTGCCATAAATTAGGACATCTTCACCATCTGAGTCAAGCCTTACTGGAGAGAATTCATCATTTATTTTTCAAGAAAGGTATCAATAATCGAACGGAACTCCTGATACGTGGTCGCACAGGGAAGATCCTTCTCATCAGAGATGATCTGCTCAGGTGCCCTGAACAGTGCTCCTTCGTCTGCAGTGCGGATCATGGTCAGATCATTGTAGGAATCTCCTGCTGCAAACACCTGAAATCCTATATCTTTAAGAGCCTCGACAGCCTTCCTCTTGCCATCATAGGCACGCAGAGTATAGTCCTGTATTCGATCATGTTCATCAACGACCAGAGAGTTGCAGAAGATCGTTGGATACCCGAGCTTCTCCATGAGGGGAGAAGCGAACTCCGTGAAGGTGTCACTGAGAATGATCACCTGGGTTATCTTCCGCAGATTCTGTAGAAACTCGTATGCGCCGTCAAGGAGATCGAGTGAGTTAATGACCTCAGTGATATCTGATAGTGTGAGACTATGCTCGTTCAGTATAGCGATCCGTTTTTTCATGAGGACATCATAGTCAGGTTCATCACGCGTGGTGAGCCGTAATTCCTCAATCCCGGTCTTCGCCGCGACATTGATCCAGATCTCTGGAACAAGGACCCCTTCTAGATCCAGGCAGACTACCTTCATCTCTGTACCCTCTCGATGCTGTTATTCTCTGCTGCTCTGAATAGAGCCTCAACCAACCGTGTCTGACTCAATGTATTCTCAAGTGAACCTGCAAAAGACTGGTTTTCATAGACTGCCATATGAAAGGCATCACATTCGTTCATATACTGATCCTCAGGGCTGTATCGATAGACTTCGGGAGCATTCCCGCTGAGTTCACCCTCATAGACAGAGAACTCACTGCCATGAACGCTGCCGCTGAAGTAGGTGCGCGGTATCTCAATGCGGTGTGTATCGCTGTAGAGGCTCATATGAGTATGCAGGGGATGCCCCATGCCGCAGCCGAAGGAGAGCACCTTTCCCGAAGGGAAGCGGAGGGTGCCGGTACTCTGATGATCGACCTTGAACTGCTCGTGATGGTGCATCGTACAGGAGACCGTTTCGGGTTCCTCACCGAAGAGATACCGGCCCACGGCCAGAGGATACACGCCGATATCCCATAGGGAACCGCCGCCCTCGCCCGGGTAGTTGTTCCGTATGTTATCACCATCCGAATTGGTCAGGTAGAATACTCCGTGCGCGTATCGAAGGGTACCGAACCTACCCTCCTCTATCATCTTCCTGATTGCCTTCAGTCTCGTCTGATGATACATCGCATAGGCTTCGCCGATCATGATCTGTTTCTCGTCCCTGAGTCTGATCAGTTCTTCAGTCTCCTGTGAGGATACAGCAAGCGGTTTCTCACACAGCGCGTGCTTGCCGTGTTCGACACACATTTTGATATACTGTGTATGAAGGTGATTTGGAAGAGGAATATAGATAACATCGATCGAGGGGTCATCAAAGAGTTCCTGATACGAGCCGTAGGCTACAGGTATAGAGTTGCGAAAAGCATACTCTTCTGCTTTCGCCTTATCGCGTGAAGCCACTGCTCTCAGCTCACATACTTGTGAACTCCGCAAGGCAGGAATGAGCCGTTTTTCGGCGATTCCTGCTGTCCCAAGGATACCCCATCTGCTTGTAGCCATATCTACTCCTCTGCCGCTGTCGTATACTTCGCCCATTGTGCCCATTGATGATGATTTTTGCAATACATTTTCAGACGAGAACTGCCATGAAGGTGTACATGAGAGCCTCACTTATCTCAAGCGAAGCCCCCAGAATATCCCCGGATATACCAGATATCTTCTTCATGCTCTTACGTCCCACCGCAACCTGTGATACTGTGGACACCGCGAAGAGTACGAGGATATTCACATAGGCGCTGGGGGAGATAATGAGCGTGAGCACGCTGATTGGCAGGAGATTGAACAGGAAATGGTGCCACTTCGCTCCATTGATGATCTGTGCTGCAAGTCCCTCTTCAAAGGCATAGGGAAATACACGACTGGTGAAAACCAGTGAGGTTCTACTCAGCATCGGTATATACAGGAGGTACAGCATCAGATTCTCCTGCAACACGAAGGTGGTTCCT
The DNA here is from genome assembly GCA_016938475.1 of Sphaerochaetaceae bacterium. Classification (GTDB taxonomy): domain Bacteria; phylum Spirochaetota; class Spirochaetia; order Sphaerochaetales; family Sphaerochaetaceae; genus SABI01. Next base: position 4,240 of record JAFGUP010000390.1, on the reverse strand, counting down.
CCGTTCCGTACGAGAAGAAGGGCTGCGACGCTGATCGCGCCGAAGGCTCCTACCCGTGAATCCTTCATGATCTCGCCTATACGTTCCTTCGTCCATCCCCCGCCGAAACCATCTGCCATATCAGCAAGGCCATCCAGATGGAAAGCCCGTGTGATAAGAAGATGATACACGATGAGAAGCGGGGCAAGTATCACAGGAGGAAAAACAGGCAGAAGCAGGAAGGCTGCCAGGTACTGACCGGCTCCGATGACAAGGCCTACTGATGAAAAATAGGGAAGGCTGCCGGTGAAGGACCCGCTCTCCCTTCCCGGGACAGGCAGAGCAGTGAGAGTGCGCAGTGCTGTGATGAATGAAGGAGGCAGCTGTATCATAGTGATCCCTTCAGCACCTGCGGTATGCCGCAGGTCATTCTGATCATCGTCGTGGCCATGGAAGCGACTCTCTGGTTCATCAGGCCGTGCATATCGCGGTAAGCACGCGAAAGTCTGTCCGCCGGAACGATCCCCTCCCCCACCAGATTGCTGATGACAACCAGAGGTACCTTCCTGTCCTCAAGAGCACTGTAGAGTTCTTCCAGCTGTTCATACGAATCCTGGAGGCCTGTGTAATGCATCAGGTTGCCCAGAAATACTGTAAGACAGTCGAGATAGATCATACCGTCACCTACCGATGTGATGACCCTCCCCGGATGAAGCGGCTCTTCCACGGTCCCGCTGAAACGACCTTCACGCTGTTTTCTGTGAATTGCTATCCGGTTCTCCATCTCAACATCGATTCTCTCTGCGGTCGCCAGATACCGTCTGGGAGACGGCAGGGTGAGGGCGATGGTTTCCCCGTAGGAACTCTTACCACTCCTCGCCCCTCCCACAATCAGTATCAAAGGTATACTCGTGTTCATACAAACGCATCTCCTGCAAGTAATCTGTTTGCTCGGTCGCTGACCTGTGCCTGTTCAAATGATTCGAGAGACCTGAAGAGCTCCATTGCCTGACTCAAAAGAGGATAGGCAAGCAATGCCCCGGCTCCCTCTCCAGGAAACATTCCGAGGGAAAGAAGGGGGTGAAGGCCGAAGTGTTCGAGAATGTGCTTCTGACCCCGTTCGCTTCCCAGGTGTCCCGCGATCACGTATTCACTGACCTTCGCATCGATAGCGGAAGCAATCAGAAGAGCACTCGAAGCTACATACCCGTCAAGGAGTATCACCATCTTCTTATGCGCGGCACCGAGCATCGCACCAGCCATGGCACCGATCTCATAGCCCCCGACGGCCGTCAGGATATCGAGAGGCTCACTCAGGTGGCAATACTTGCGTACCGCTTCAGCAACCACCTTCCTCTTGATGCCGAGCTGTTCATCGCTTAAGCCGGCTCCTCTTCCTACCGTCTCACTGCTGTCAAGTGACAGGATCAATGAGGTGAGTGCAGCCGCACTTGTTGTATTCCCGACTCCCATCTCTGCGGGAATGAGCACCGTACAATCCGATTCGAGGCGCTCCACAGCATTGTATCCAGTTTCCAGTGACCTCAGGGCACCACCCGGAACAAGAGCCTGCCGTTTGAGGAAGTTGGAAGCGCCCTCCGCTATCTTGAAATCAAGCACTGTGCTCTGTGGAGGAAAATCATAGCAGACCCCGACATCGATCACCTCGGTGGTGAAACCGTGCAGAGCACAGAGGATACCAAAGGCTCCCTTGCCGCGTGAGAAGTTGAGAGTCTGCTGCCAGGTGACTTCCTGAAGAGAGTTGCTCACCCCCTCGGTGATGATATGATGGTCACCGGCGAACAGGAGCGCTGCGGGAGCACTGAGACGGGGAGAGAGCGAACCGCGGATGGCACACAGACGACTGATGGCCGATTCAAGAACGCCGAAGGAACCGGGAGGTTTCACCCGTGTAGCCCACACTCTCTGTGCTGCAGCATACACATCCTGATCAGGAGAATCAATTGAGGTTTCAGGGTATGGAGTGCTCATGAGCTCCACTCTACCCTGCATCACTGTCTCCTGTCTATCTCACCCGCATACCATCTTCACTATATTTGAGGCACCCCACCGGGTGCCTCAAACTTTGTTTCTCAATATCTTACCGATTCTCACCGAACAGCTTTTCATAACTGGATTCCATACCGCTACGGGCCCAGAGGCTCGGTAGCACTTTCCAGTTAAGGGTAAGCAGCGGCTCGACATCTCCCTGTTCCTCAAAGAGCATCATCAGGTGATAACGAAGATCTCGGATAGTGGAGGAGAGTCTACGCCGTTCTGCCTCCTGCGCATCTATACCGGCTGCGGCCAGGTGCCCACCACCTCCCTGAGCTCTGTAGGAGTTGATAGCAACAGTATACTGCGCATCCATATTGAACGGCCTTCCGTCGCTTAGCGTCTTGAAGGTCACACGGTTCCCTTCCTCTTTGGTGATGTCGACCGTATAGTTCACTCCGGCATACGAATCGTAGTTGTAATACCGGGTCGTACCTTCGTAGGTTCCGTATCGCTCGGAGTAGATGAGGTTCCCTTCAGCATCTGTACGGAAACTGATCAGATCATCTTCGAGAGACTCCATCTGATTGAACCACTTCCCGTAGGAGTACTCAGCCATCATGTCAAGTTCCCTCCCGGTAAGAGAGATCGTGTACAGAAGGTTCTCATAGGGGTATAGGGCAAACATGTCACGCACATAGACATCACCTTGCTGTATTTCTGCATCGAAAGCGAGCGGAGCGCTGATAGAAATATCTGCTTCACTCAAGGCAAGCTGCATGCTGTGAATCAGATCTACGAACTTGGAATCACCGAACATCGCATCCCTGCTGCTCACCGTTTCACGTATCGTACCGATCTTTCTCGAAAGCCACTGTCTGGCATCCTCAAAGCGGTCTGCAAACCTGGAGGAGAGTTCCTGGTCTGCTTCAAGGCCCTGCATGGACACTGTCTGTCCATCGATACTCACGATCGTTCCATCCTCCCTGTAGCGTACACTGACATCAGCTACCGTACGGGCACCGTCAAGTGCCCCTACAAGAACGACATTCTTACCCGAAGGGCCTGTGACGACCAGGTCGGTATCCTTATGGTCATGACCGCTGAAAATAATATCGAACCCGTCCACTTGTTGAGCTACCTGAATTGCACTGTTCTCGTTCATGCTTCCGCTCTGTCCGGAATCTCCCGTTCCCGAGTGAAACAGTCCTACTATCAGGTCCGGTGCCTCTGTTTCCTGTATCACAGGAACCCACTGTGCAGCGGTTTCCACCATATCAAGGAAGGAGACCTCTGGGTACAGATTCTGAGGCAGCCAGGAGGGGATCTGCGGGGTGGTGAGACCCAGCACTGCGATATCAAGACCACCCCTGGCAATCATCACATAGGGGGAAATAACCGGTTCGCCCGTTTCGGTCCACACGGCATTAGCCGCAACATAGGGATACTGTGATTCCTGTGCGACCTTACCATACACCTCATATCCGGCCTCGATGTCATGGTTGCCGACAGAAGCAACATCATACCCCATCGCGTTGTTCACCAGCGGGACGATATGGTCCCTGGCGGTATCGATGAAGTTGGAATGATAGACGACAGGCTGTCCCTGAAGGACGTCTCCGTTATCGAGCAGGATAACTTCACTGCCTGATTCTCTCAGACCCTTCACATATGTCGACACCTGCATCAGAGAATGATCGGCGGGTGTGTCGGTAATGAAATTATACGGAAAGATCATCCCGTGAACATCACTGGTGGTAACAAGGCGCAGTTCCTTGAGTACCTCTGCAGAGTTCTTTTCATCTGCTATCTGTTCGACGCTCCCTTCTGTCACTGACTCCTGCTTCACCGTCTCTTCCTGTCCGGCAGGAGTAGGTTCCGGCACCTGTTCCGTGTCCTGCTGAACGGGGGTAGTCTGCTCAGTATCAGCACTTTCAGTGACCTGACTTGCCGGCGCAGATTGCTCAACCTCCTCATAGGTAGCGGGAGGAACATCCTCCACAGTCTGTGATGGAGGAAGTGAAATACATCCGGCAAGGGAAAGCAGCACGAATAGGGCTAAGCCGATACGTATTACGAATAGATTTCTTTTCATCTTTTTGTCTCCTCTCTTACAGTATAAAGATTACTGCCCCCGGGAGGATAGTGCAACACTCAATCTTCCTGTACCCGGTAGAGGACTAAACCGAATAAGAAAAATCCCAATCTTATCTCAAATGAATATTTCCATGAAGAAAGAGATGTGTGGTTTAATAGAAGGTGAAGT
>JAFGUP010000063.1 GCA_016938475.1 Sphaerochaetaceae bacterium | reverse complement strand
GTTGACTCATCATAACCGGGCGGTTTAGTATGACTAGCGCGCCGAAGTGGTGGAATTGGTAGACACAAGGGACTTAAAATCCCTTGCCTGTAAGGGCGTGAGGGTTCGAGCCCCTCCTTCGGCACCTCATTATACATGGATACTATTATCTCATTGGAAGCTGACTGTAGTACTGTCGGGTTCAGCCGGGAATATACGGTATGATATCTTCCTTCCCAGGGTTATCAAGTACGGGAAATCCTTTTGCCCATTCCATTCTGGCATGCTGAGCTGACCTTGTGTTTTGAACTGATGGTGAGTGCATGAGTGCATGAGTGCATGCCGTGTCATACGCTCGAGACAAAAAAAGGGAACCTATGCCGGTTAGACCGACAGGCTCCCTCTGCACCAATACAAGCAGGTGCCTAACTGAGAAGTTCCTCGATAGTGACGTAGTCGCCTACATGTCCTGCCATCTTCTCTGCATCCGTGTTGACAGGAAGTGTCTTCTTGCCAGGTCTCCAGTTCGCGGGACAGACCTCACCGGTCCTGGTTGCATGCTGCCATGCCTGAACCTGGCGGAGGAACTCATTGACGTTTCGTCCCACTGAGTCTGCCTGTACTTCCTGTGCCACGCAGACCCCGTCCGGATTGAACAGGAACCTTCCCCTTAGAGCTACACCTTCTTCCTCGATCAGCACGCCGAAGGCTCTGCTGACTTCCTGATTGCCATCAGCTGCGATTGTGAGCTTAAGGTCCTTCAGAAGCGGTTCAGTCTCAACAAATCTCTTGTGAGAGAATTTGGTGTCGACCGAGACTGCAAGGATCTCAGTGTTCAAAGCCTGGAACTCATCATATTTTGCGTTCATGGCTGCGATCTCTGTGGGGCAAACGAATGTGAAGTCTGCGGGATAGAAACAGACAACTGTCCACTTTCCCTTGTAGTCATCGCTTGTTACTGTTGTAAAGTGACCACTCTTTGCATCATAGGCGTCCATTTCGAATACGGGCATTTCCTGTCTGACCATTGTTGAACTCATCTTCTTCTCCTCGGTAATAACTTCTTGTGTTTCTAGATTCACTAGCTGTTTCTTTCTCGGTCTCACTCCGGCTTCACAACTCATAGTGCGAACCTCCTTGTATCATGTGACGAGCATAACAGAGAAATTGTAATGAGTCAATAATAGTAATCATTATTATTATCAAATATGAGAATCACCTGATACCGGCTGGTATGTATCGTATCGTATGTGAGAGGGGATCTAGAGTGACCGGTCGATCGCTTCCTGTGCCGACAGTACTTCAGTGGTCGGTGTTTTCAGGAAGGTGCAGTTTCGGCCGGCCTCTTTTGCCGCATACAGGGCCGAATCAGCGAATCCGATGACTCTGTGAAAGTCGAGTTCCCCGGTACACACACCGATACCGAAGCTCATGGTGAGAGTGACCCCCCCGTGCTCGTGTGACTGTACAGATCTGCGGACTGCCTCGGTATAGAGCAATGCATCCTTCAGTGTGGGAAAGCGCAGGATGAGAAGGAACTCCTCACCACCATACCTGAAAAGAAGTGATTCCTTTCTTGAAAGATCCCTGAGTGTCTGCGCTACGGAAACCAGGATCTCGTCTCCCTTCTGATGCCCGTACGTGTCGTTTATCCGTTTGAAGTTGTCGATATCAGCGAGAATAAAGGCTCTGAAGGGTTTGTCCTTCTGATCTCTGGTGCGACTGCAGAAGTCTTCGATATACTCACTGATAAAGTTCCTGTTCCTGAGACCTGTGAGTGAATCCGATATCGAAGTGTCAAGCAGTCTGGTTATGAAGCTTCTTCTGAGAAGGAGAAGCAGGACAATCAGAACAAGGAATGTGAAGATCCAGAGACAGGTGGCATAGAGCTGAAGCCTCCTGAAGGTGTTCACTCTGTCTTTGATTGCTGTGATCAGAGAATCCGAAGCGACATTGACAGCCTCTGTCACTTTCCGGATTTCTTCTACGGAGTACTTCCCGCTGCTGAGCATCGAGGAGCCTTCCCGCCACAGTTCCTCCAGATTCGAGGCCTTGATGTGATGCTCCTGTGTGAAAAGAAGACGGTGGGAACTCAGGGAGGACAGCAGTTCGGTCAACAGGGTGTCTATGGTATGAATCTGCTCTGACGCATCCAGTTCGAGGGTATAGTGGAGTATCGTCTGTTGCATGTTTCCTCTGATACTGCCTGTGTTTCTCACCATCGTCGTCGTCTGATTGAGTACACTATCCGTGTAGAGAGAAAACATCTGTGCCAGCACAGCCAGTATGACAGCTGTGATGATGAACAGATATATCCTGTTTGACCGTTTGTCCACCGGCCTTCCGTTTTCTATCGTAATCATGTGCTGCACCATCTGAGTATATTCACACCCGTGCAAGTCCTTGCACTTCCGAGCGTGGTTTACCAGTCTAGTATTCGGTATCGGATATGTCTATCCTCATCTCGCCGGTGGATGTCAGTACCCGTCAGCCTGATTTTTCGGACATTACTATATATTATATAATGAATAAAAGATGTAATGAGATTGCTTATTCCTCCGTCTCTGTAGGTGCATTCCGACACGCATGCGGACGGGTACACGGTTCTTCGTCAGAGGGGGCTCTGCTGATCGATATTCCACCACCACCTTGCCGCCGGACTGCTTTTAAAGTACCCTGTACCTAGAGGTGAACAGTTATGAAGAATGTACGACAGATGTTTGAGCATGTGCCTGAAGATGCAAGTGCAGAGCAGATCGAGAAGACGGCGCGCGACCTTGAGAGCAAGAGTTATGAGCCGATGTTTCTTATCGATGCCCCGGGTTTTCTCAGGTGGAACAAGGCTGATCTGTTGGCTGAACACGACAGGCTGGTTGCTCTGGAAGAGGACGATGACGCGGTTATGGCTATCGATGATATGTACCTGGAAGATGTGGTTGAGAAGCAGCTGGGCCTTCTGATCTATCACTATGAGCTTCTGTGTGAGCTTCGCGAGGGTGATGCCCATGCGTGGGATCAGATTCATGAGCTGCTGGAGGACGACTAATCTCTCTCTATCTGACCGACAACCTTCGCATCACTGCTTTTAAGGGGGATGACCTTCTTGATGAATGGCTGCACCCCGTAGAAGGTCTTTTCGAATTCCTCTTCACTTTCCTTGAGAGCAGCCTGCCAGGCTGCCCCGAACCCGGGTGAGTTGATAGTAAGTCTGTCGGCTGCCTGCTGGTATACCTGCAGACGGGAGACTTCCCTTCTGCCGGGTTTCTGAGAGTATGTTCTCAGTGATATTCTGAGGTTCTCGTTCTGGCTTTTAAGTTCAGCGATCTCTTCTTTCAGTTTTGAAAGACCGTCGCTTTCCAGATCCATCCGGTCTGTCACCATGGTTTTGAGCTTTCTGATCTCCTGCATGTGCAGATTCTCTTTCTGTTTGGATTTCACCAGCTGCACGATCAGGATGATGATCATCGGAGTCACCCCGATCGCTATTCCTATCAGTATCTGTTCCATCTCACACCCTCACTTCTGTTACTCACCTGTTCAGTATACTGATGTTGTGTCCGGAGAGCAACTCTCCGGCCATACTGCATGACAATAAGAGGGAACGCATTGTGAGCTTTCCCTCATTCTCCGAGGTGCCGTCACTTTTTCTGGAAACGTTCCCTGACAGCATCTTTGGAGTTCTCGATCGGTTCGGGAAGGGAGATCCTGCCATCGAAGACTGCCATATCCTTGAATCCTGTGCCGGTCAGAAGGACGCATATATCTGCATCAGAGCCCACGGTTTCCTTCAGCTTCTCGGAATCTCTGACGAAGCCGGCCCATGCACACGCTGCCGCCGGTTCCACGAAGATTCCTGCATCTTTTGCAAGTTCAAGCTGAGCTGCCAGAATCTCTTCATCAGTAACCTGTGTCGCCCATGCTTCGCTCTCGTTGATATAGCGAACTGCCATACGTCCGTTTGCAGGGCTGGATACATTGATCGAATCGGCACGTGTCGTCGCTTCGACGTTGGTGAACTCACCGGTCTCCCAGGCATGGGCTATCGCATTGGACTGGTCCGACTGCACACAGACAACCCGGGGGATCCTGTCGGTGAGACCTGCCTGATAGAGGTCCATGAATCCCTTGACCACTCCGGCATAGATACAACCGTCACCGGTCGAGACGTACACCACGTCGGGGATCTTTCGTCCCTTCTGGATAAAGAGTTCGATTGAGATGCTCTTCTTCCCTTCGACGGTCATGGGGTTGTAGGCGGTGTTTCTGTTGATTCCGCCGAACTCATCGGTGTATGCGATGGACAGGGAGAAGGCGTCATCGTAGCTGCCCTTGACGGGAACCACATCGGCTCCGTAGAGGACTGACTGCATCAGTTTGTTGGCGGGAGCTGTCTCGGGAACGAACAGCACGATCTTTACACCGTAGGCAGCCCCTGCACAGCTCATCGCCGCTCCCGCATTGCCGGTGGAGGCGAGCGCTATCGAGTCAATTCCGTGGTGTTGAGCCTGACCGATGATCAGCTGGGAGGCCCGATCCTTGAACGAACCGGAGGGCAGTGCGCTGTCGAGCTTGCACGCGAGGTTCGAAAAACCATATCGGGCTGCAAGGCGGAACGGTTCTGCGATGGGGGTAGGTCCGACAGGGAAGGCCGCGTGATTGGGAACCTCATACGGGAAGAAGTCGAAGTAGGAGAGGTCCTCCTTGCTCGACAGCTTCCTCATATCCTCTTCCTCGTAGCGGACGATCAGGTTTCCCTTTTTCATGTGAGAACTATCGGTGTTCTCCTTCGCACAGGAGGGGCATAGGTAGATAACTTCGTCGGTATGGTAGGTTTGTGAGCAGTCTGTGCATTCATAGTGAAATCTCATAGCGTGTCTCCTCTCTTTCAATGAAATGACCGGACCAAAGAGGGTCCGGTCGTTACTGTTTATTCGTGTGGAAAACCTATATAAGACCCACTTCCCTGTTGAATTCATTGATCATTTCATCGATCTTGTCGGCAAGGCCGTGCAGGTTCTTCCAGTAGTCTCTGTCATACCACTGAGCATTGATCTCCTCGTAGGTCTTACCCTGCTGTTCAACCCAGGTGTAGTACTTCAGGTTGTGCACTCTGAGCCGACCGTAGTAGGTGAGTTCTTCCATATTATCGATTCCCTGATGGAGGAGGGATGCGCGGTGGATCAGGGCAGCTTCGGTTGCACTGAAATCTCCCTGCTGCTCAGTCAGTTCTTCAAGACGTGAGGTGTACATCTCGGAGGAGTCTGTGAGAATCGTGAATATGACATCATCTTCATCCATCTCGTAGTACTTAGCCATTTTGATCGCACTGAGAACATTTCCTATGCCGCTGATGCCGTACAGGTCCAGTTCTTTGATCTCCTTGTCACTGAGGCCCAGTTTCTTGAGGAATTCGATTCCTTCGGGCTCATTGAACATACGATAGATATCCATACAGTCCTGGTCATCGATCGCAGTGACGACATCGGTGTTTCTCACGTTGTGGATCCAGGGAACATGCTTGTCGCCGATACCTTCTATTCTGTGACCTCCGAATCCGTTTCTCAGGAGTGTCGGACACTGCAGTGCTTCCCCTGCACCTATCTTGATATGAGGATACACTTCCTTAAGTTTGTCTCCGGCTGCGAGGGTTCCGCCACTGCCGGTACTTGAAGCATATGCTTTCACGTTCTCAGGAGCAATGTTGAGTTTTTCAAGGACCTCGATCATTGCAGCACCGGTGACAGTATAATGCCACAGGTAGTTTTCGAACTTGTCGAACTGGTTGAAGATGACGATCGAGGTTCCTCGCTCTGCATCAAGTTCGTGGCACTTGTCGAAGATTTCCTTCACGTTCGATTCGCACCCTGGAGTTGCTATGACTTCACCGGCAATAGCCTTAAGCCAGTTGAACCGTTCCTTACTCATTTCTTCAGGAAGAATGGCGATCGACTTACAGCCGAGAAGTGCACTGTTGTATGCTCCGCCGCGACAGTAGTTGCCGGTCGATGGCCATACAGCCTGCTGGTTTACCGCATCAAAGTTCCCCGAAACGAGAGCAGGTGCGAGACATGCATAGGTCGCTCCCACTTTGTGGCCGCCGGTAGGGAACCACTTACCGACAAGAGCAAGGATACGTGCCTTGGTGCCTGTCAGGGCTTTGGGGACCTCGATATAGTTGACTTCACCGAACGTGCCGCCTTTGGGTATTCCCTGGTTCTTCCAGTTGATACGGAACAGATTCTCGCTGTGGACGTCCCACAGACCCATGTCGGATAGTGCATTCTTGATCTTCTCTGGGGTCTTGGATGGATCTACCATCTGGGCGAATGTAGGAAGGACGATTCCCTTCTCCCTACAGAGCTGTACGTTTTTCGCGCGTACTTCTTTGTTCATTTCGAGATTAATCAGGTTATACACTGGTGATACCTCCATGGTCTTCCTGCATGCCGGTTATTATTGAATGCAGGATAGTGCACTAAAATAAGATAAATTTTGCCTATGGCATAAAATTTGTCAGCAAATTGATCATACCATAAATTTTTATCAGAAACAACTCCCGATGTCCAGACTATATCACATACTTTTGGTTTATGCAATATTGTTGCAGAGTGTTGCAAAATTCATTGACAAGCGGGCAATCTCCTTTACAATAGGATGTGGAAGCTGAGCGTAGCACGTCCCAGAAGAAATGAAGAGAGGCGACAGTCATGAATGATACCATGAGACCGGTTCCGTTTGAGGAACTCATCAATCGAATATTCAGTGAATATAAAACAAACAGAACGATCTTCCAGATTCATGAAGATCAGTTCTACAGAAACACGCAGGGCTCGGGGATCGATGTGTTCGGTCAGCATGCCGAGACTCCGCTCGGTCCGGCCGCCGGTCCCCACACCCAGCTCGCGCAGAACATCATCGCCAGCTATCTGGTGGGAGGACGGTTCATGGAGCTCAAGACCGTACAGATTCTCGATACTCTCGAAGTCGAGAAGCCTTGTATCGATGTCCGTGATGAGGGATACAATGTGGAATGGTCTACCGAGTTCACCCTCGAGAAGGCTCATGATGAGTATGTCAAGGCCTATATCATCCTCCACCTGATCGATGCCCTGTTCCATAACGGACAGGTCGGTGAACCTTCGTTCATATTCAACATGAGCATCGGGTACGATCTTGAAGGGATCAAACAACCGAAGATGCAGCAGTACATTGATTCGATGATTGATGCGGATGTTTCCGCCGTTTTCAAAGGATATATAGAATCTCTTAAGGTGATGCTGGAAGAGGGGACTCTTCTCGCAGGCACCCCCTGGGAGCAGTATGCCGAAGCGGTGAAGGCCGTTCCCTCCAGAATCTCGAAACACATCTCACCCTCGATCACGATCAGTACGATGCACGGATGTCCCCCTGCCGAGATAGAAGCTATCTGTTCTTACATTCTTACCGAAAAGAAGCTCAATACCTTCGTGAAGCTCAACCCCACACTCTTGGGCTACGAGGCGGTGCGTGAGATACTTGATACGCTCGGGTATGAG
>JAFGUP010000062.1 GCA_016938475.1 Sphaerochaetaceae bacterium | reverse complement strand
CAACGATCTTTCTACATGGTGAAGTGCTCACGGTTCCTCCTCTGGATGAGTATAGCAATCAGGAGGTGAAGGGGGAATACACGCTTCCTCGTTTTCCCCCATCATGCGGTATTCAGGACATCCGTCACATTGGTGATGAATTCTGTCTTATCTGTGAAGGTTCTGTGGTATCATGACAGTATGAATGACATCGAATACCTGACCGGCCTTATCACATCATTCCGGGACGATAGGGATTGGAAGCAGTTTCACAACCTGAAGGATATGGCACTCTCCCTGACACTCGAAGCGGCAGAAGTCCTGGAACGGTTTCAGTGGAAACAGGAAACAGAATCCTCGGTACCGGATGCAGAGGAACAGGAAGCTCTTGCGGAGGAACTCAGCGATGTGCTGTACTGGGTGCTCCTGATGGCTCATGACGCGCAGATCGACATGGTATCTGCCTTCACGCAGAAATTGGAGAAGAACCGCCTGAAGTACCCGATACATCTGGCCCGAGGATCAAAGGAGAAATACACGGCACTGAAGGTGAAGGCGAGAGAGAAGGGTGAGTAGATGATCGTCTACCTGGAACAAAAGAGCCAGTTCCTTGCCGATATGGACAATGACATCATAGCAGACAAGGTTGAACACCTCGTCCTGCTCAACCTGAAGCGGCACACCGGAGGAAGTGAGCGGCGCAGCTGGGAACAATCGTTCCAGTACGTCTACCGGGTTCTCTGTTCTCCTCTGATACCCGATGATGCTGGCGTTGCGATCGAGTTTGCACTCCCGCGGACGAATAAACGGATCGATGTCATCATCAGCGGCTATGACAGTGAAGGACGGCACAGTGCCCTGATCATCGAACTGAAACAGTGGTCCGAGGTGTCTGTTCCCGATGCATCCGAGCACCTGATTGCACCGCAGGTACGCACCTACTTTCAGGGCTCGCAGGCACTGACTGTACACCCCTCCTACCAGTCATATTCGTACCGTTCTCTTCTTACTGACTTCAACAGCAGCGTGCAGGACGTGCCAATTACCCTGAATTCCTGCGCATACCTTCACAACTATGCATCCCGTGGAGCGGATGATCCGCTGTTCAGTGAAACTTTCTCTTCCTATATTCGGGAATCTCCTCTGTTCTGTAAGGGTGATATTCCCCGCCTGAGACAGTTCATCAGACAGTTCATACACACAGGAGATGAGAACCAGACGCTCTATTACCTTGACAATGGTGAGATCCGTCCTTCAAAAAGCCTTCAGGATGCACTCTCTTCCATGATACGGGGGAACAGGGAGTTCCTTCTGATTGATGATCAGGAAATCATCTTCCAGAAGATGCTCGCGAGTATTCATCGTGGCAGCAATCGTGGAAGGAAGCAGGTGTACATCGTCGAAGGCGGCCCGGGTACCGGCAAGACCGTTGTCGCTATTCACCTCCTCGTCGCGCTCATCAATCAGGGGAAGAACTGTGCCTATGTGACCAAGAACAGCGCTCCGCGGAATGTGTTTCAGCAGCGCCTTAAAGACGGGGCAATGAAACGACGTGAGATCGGGTATCTGTTTCGTAACTCGGGAGCATTTATCGCCGCTGAGGATGACATCTTCGATACCCTCATTGTCGATGAAGCCCACAGGCTCACAAGGCAGACACAGCTCGGTCCGAGACTGACGGGAGAGGATCAGATAGAGGAGATCATACAGTCCTCCAGATCGGTGGTCTTTTTCATCGACGAGGATCAGAGGGTCACCGCCAGGGACTATGGCTCACTCAGGACCATCGAGTCAGTAGCCGCTTCCTTCGGTGCTGAGGTGCACCATGATGTACTTCAGAGTCAGTTCCGGTGCAACGGTTCTGACGGCTATCTTTCCTTCCTTGATGACCTTCTCGGGATCCGTGAGACCGCACAGAAGGACCTCACGGGAATCGACTATGATATCCGCCTCTTTCATGACGTGAATGAGCTCAGACGGAGTATCACAGAGAAAAACGAAATCGACGGAAAGGCCCGGCTGGTCGCAGGCTACTGCTGGCAGTGGACATCGAAGAAGGATCCCGGGGTCTTCGATATCACGATAGACTCGTTTTCCATGCAGTGGAATCTCAGCAGCGACAGCACCTACGCCATCAGTGCCGGGTCGATCGATCAGGTCGGGTGCATTCACACCGTTCAGGGTCTGGAATTCTCCTATGTAGGCGTCATCATCGGAGATGACCTGATTTTCCGTGATGGGCAGCTCCTCACCGATTATACGAAGCGTGCGAAGAGCGACAAGAGCCTCGACGGGCTGAAAGGGCCTGCGAAAAAAGGTGATATCCCGGCTTTGAAGGAGATCGACAGGATCATCCGCAATACGTATCGCACCCTGATGAGCAGGGGGATGAGAGGCTGTTATATCTACTGCAAGGATGAACAGCTGAGAGCCTATCTTGATGACAGACTTTCCTGAATCTCTGAACGTCTTATCAGTGTAGAGAATCTGAATCATTCACCTAATCTTTATCTTCACCTCTCTTTGTGTTTATCGAATGCGCGTATGCTTCATGTGTAGACAGATACAAAGGAGTCCGGGTTCGAGATTCCAAAGGAGAAACACATGAAGAAGAAATCAATCGTATTACTGCTTTCACTCGCTTTACTGATAGTATCCGGATCCCTGTTCGCAGCAGGCGGTCAGAGAGGAGCATGGGTCGTGGATGAGACACAGCACATGGAATGGACACCCCGCTGGATGAGTGAAGAGATCAACGCCGATCAGAGACAAGACCCCAGAGGCTATGCTTCAGATCAGTATCGTGCAGCAGAATCATCACTCGATTACCGAATGGGAAGAGGACAGACATTCGCATCGCAGAGCGCTGACGAATCCGCTCCGAGATCGGCAAGATCTTCTGCCGATACTCCGAGATCGGCAAGGTTCACGGACGACACTCGCAGGGCGTACGGATCGAACCGGATGGGGAAACAGAGTGGTCCTTCACGGCAGGGAAGCGAATCACTGTACGGCGAAAGAACCTCCCTCCAGAGGCAGCTGCGAACACCTGCAGATGATTGTTGTTATCTTGAAACCTCTGAACGGCAGTATCAGAATCAGGATGACAAGGTTTCGTATGGTAGAAATGGCACTTCAACTCGTAGCGGCATGATGCGCTAACATGATACAAAGGAGACATACAATGAATACGTATAAGAAGATCACCATGATCACAGTCGCTCTTATTCTGGTTGCAACCTCATCTCTGGTAGCAGAAGGGGTGAGGGAAGTCGAGCTGATACCTGCACCAGAGGTAGACACTATGGAACTCACTTTGAGTTCACAGGAAGATGGTATCCTCCTGATGAGAGAGGAAGAGAAACTTGCACGTGATGTGTACCTCGCACTGTATGAGATGTGGGGTAACAGAACATTCGCGAACATTGCCCGTGCCGAGCAGCAGCACATGGATGCAGTTGCCTACCTGATGCAGCAACAGGGGGTCACAGACCCTGTCGAGTATGCTGCGCCCGGTGAGTTTACAATCAAGAAGATGCAGGATCTGTATGACTCTCTTATCGAGCAGGGATCCCTGTCAGAGATCGCGGCTCTCAAGGTCGGAGCTCTGATTGAAGACCTCGATATAGCAGACATCGAACATCTTCTGGAGACAGCAGAGGACGAACTCACTATCCGCGTCTGGGAGAATCTCCTTGCCGGCAGTGAGATGCATATGAGAGCCTTCATCGGACAGCTCGAGATGGCAGGGGAAACCTATGAACCTGAGTACATCAGCAGCGAGAGGTTGGACGATATCCTGGCCGAGAGCGGAGGAAGAGGCCCCTCGGCGAGAGGACGCAGGGTCCCCATGGATACCCGCGATACGGGTAGACGAGGCTGGAACTGACTTCATGGTACACAGTACAGCCGGGAATTCGTTTCCCGGCTGTAATCTTATGCTTTCTGAGTTGTTTAATAGTATGGAAACGGAGGTGAGTTATGATACGGGTAAAATATTGCGTTCTTGCCGGTGTACTCACTGCGGTACTGATAGTCCTCGTCGTAGTTGGTGGTTGAGTATCCACACATGCCATATCAGCGACCTGCACAGGTAGGTTTTCTGATCTTTTCTCAAAGAAGCCTCCTGCCGGATCCACCAGTATCGCAGGGAAAAGAGACAATCTTTCTTCTCTGTATTTCAATTATCATCCTTTGAGGGTCTTTAAGCTTTCTTTAACCAGGAATTACAGGTACTATATCTCTGTATGGAAGAGAAACTGATCAGATTCTTTCACGCTCTCGACCGCTCCTACTTCATCGAGGGAGCGAACAAGGTCCTGGCACCTTTTGACCGACCCGTACCCATCGGGTATGGACAGACCATCAGTCAACCAAGTCTCGTTCTCTATATGAGTGATGCACTGCAGCTGAACAAGGATCTTCGTGTCCTTGAGATAGGGACGGGTAGCGGGTATCAGAGTGTATTCCTCGCGGAGTTTGCTAAAGAGGTGTACACGGTTGAACTGATCGAGGATCTTTCCAGAAAAGCCCGAAAACGACTCGAACATCTCTCATATCACAATATACACTACAAGATCGGAGATGGGTCTCTGGGGTGGAAAGAGTATGCACCCTATGACCGTATCATGGTCACGGCAGCTCCAAGGCTGATGCCTCACGAACTGATCGAACAGCTCGCACCGACGGGTATCATGATCCTCCCTCTCGGACCTGGCGGGAACCAGGTTCTGATGCATATTACAAAAGATGCACAGGGTGTGATACACGAGAAACGATTGCTCGATGTATCCTTCGTTGAACTGGTGGGTGCATACACATGAAGAGCCATGTTATGCCGTTCTGTGGGTGCAGTTGATACCGGTTCCGAGAAATTATTCATTATATAATATCAGTATTCATATATATCTCTCTGGTCGTTGAAGGTTGCTTTCCGATGACATCGGCAGCACACTATTTTTTTGTAAAAACTATTTGACCTCCTGATAAACTCGTGTTAAAGTGAACCAACAATCAAACGTAGGATGATTAAATGTCTTACAGAATAAAGGAGAAATCTATGAAAAAATTGTTAGTTCTACTCATCGTAGCACTCATCAGTTTCTCGGCTGTCTATGCACAGGGAGAGACCGAAACCGCCGGGCCTATCGTCCTCAAACTGGGACACGGAATCCAGAACTCGCATCCGGCTCATCTCGCTGCAGTGCAGTTCGCTGAGGAAGTTGCCGAGAAGACTGACGGAGCCATTGAAATTCAGGTCTACCCGAACAGGCAGCTCGGTGAAGAGAGAGAGATGGTCGAAGGCCTCCAGTTCGGAACTGTCGATTTCGTCATCACTTCCACCGGACCGCTTGTAAGTTTTGTCCCGGAAATCGGAGTTGTGGATCTTCCCTTCCTGTTCACATCTTCAGAACATGCCTACAGGGTACTGGACGGCAAGATCGGTCAGAATATCCTTAAGAAGTTCGAGGAGAAGAGCATCGTCGGGCTTTCCTTCATGGAGAACGGCTGGAGAAGCATTTCCTCAAGCAAGAAGATCGAAACACCTGAGGATCTGCAGGGTCTGAAAGTCAGAACGATGCAGAATAAGGTTCACATGGCCGCATTTTCCGCTCTTGGAGCCTCTCCTGTTCCCATGGCGTGGGGTGAAGTCTATACATCGTTGCAGCAGGGAGTCATTGACGGACAGGAAAATCCCCCCGTCATCCTCGCAACCAACGCACTGTGGGAAGTTCAGGACTATTACGCACTCACAAAGCACTTCTATACTCCTCAGATGTTCCTGATGTCCAAGAGCACTGTAGGGAAGTTGAGTGATGCTCAGATGGCTGTCATCAAGGAAGCCGCCAAGAACGCCACTGATTTCCAGAGAGCGAAGATGGCTGAGCTCGATTCTGAATATATCGCCACCCTCGAGAAGAACGGTATGGAGGTCTATGAGGTGGATGGCTCTCTATTCCAGAAGGCAACCAAGTCAGTGTATGATCAATATTCCTCAGTCTTCGGTGCAGATCTCATAGCTGACATCATAGCGATGGGCGACTAAGAACAGAGGGATGGGAGTGAGTATGAGTAATAGGTTCGTAGAAGGTGTACAGAGGTTCAGACGAGTACTGAACAAAACAGAAGATGTGGTAACAATCGTGGTGAGTATTCTGCTTGTCGTCGTTGTCTTCTTTCAGGTCTTTTTCAGGTACGCCCTGAACAGCCCGCTTGCCTGGTCGGAAGAGCTCGCACGTTTTATCTTCATCTGGCTGGTCTTTATTGCTTCTGCTCTTGTATTGCGCGACGACTCCCACATGAGTATGAATTTCTTCGTGAATCTCATGCCCGAGAAGCTGCGAACTATCATCGATATCGTGAGTAAAGCTCTCATAAGCGCCTTCATGATCATCATCATGCGTCAGACTCTCAAAGTCATGCAGATCACACATTCACAGGAATCCCCCTCGTTGGGGATTCCTATGAGCCTTATCTATTTCGCGCTGTTTGTCGGTTTTGCCCTTATGCTGATCGACTTTGCGACACGAATCATCCTGCACAAGAGAGAGGGGGACAAATAATATGATCGGCACACTCTTTATTTCATTTTTCATTATGCTGTTATTAAATTTTCCCATCGCCTTCAGTCTCTTTCTCTCATCAGCACTCACTATCTACATGGCCGGCATCCCGCTCGTCTCTGTCGTACAGAGGGCAGTCGTGTCTACTGATTCGTTTACTCTGCTTGCTATCCCGTTTTTCATGCTTGCAGGCAATCTGATGGGTGCAGGCGGTATCTCGACACGACTGATTCATTTTGCAAACTCTCTGGTGGGTTGGATGAGGGGTGGCCTCGCCCATGTGAATGTCCTGACCAGTATGCTGTTCGCAGGTATCACAGGCGCTGCAGTAGCAGATACCTCTGCGGTCGGCTCGATGGTCATCCCTGCGATGAAGAAGGACGGGTATGCAGATGATTTCACAGTTGCCGTAACGGCAAGTTCGTCGGTCATAGGAGTGATTATTCCTCCAAGCATTCCCTTCGTCCTATATGGTGTCATTTCCGGTGTGTCTATCGGTAAGCTGTTTCTGGCTGGACTCCTGCCGGGAGTCATCATCGGGCTTTCTCAGATGCTCATTTCTTTCTATACGGCAAAGAGGCATAACTATGGCACGATGCACCGCTTCCATCCATTGCTCGTATGGAAGTCTTTCAAGCAGAGCTTCTTCGCCATCCTGACTCCCGTTATCATCCTGGGCGGGATCATGCTCGGTATCGTCACTCCCACTGAAGCGGCAGTCTCTGCAACGATCTACGCTCTTCTTGTCGGGTTCTTTGTATACAAGGAACTCACCTTGAAGATGATGCCTTCCATCATCATAGAATCAGCAAAGACCACAGCCACGGTCATGTTCATGATTGCAGGAGCCTACCTGTTCGGCTGGGTAGTGACCAATGCACAGCTTCCACAGAAGATCGTCGTCCTTGTGACCAGTCTCACTGAGTCGAAAGCTCTCGTTACTATCATGCTGATTGCGGTGTACTTCATCACCGGGATGTTCCTGGACCTCAGTGCAGGGATCATCCTCCTGTGCCCGATCTTTCTCCCTCTGGTAATCGCCGTGGGTATTGATCCCCTCTTCTTCGGTGTCATCACGGTCATCGCCCTTGGCATCGGACTGGTCACACCACCGGTCGGTGCCTGTCTGTTCATAGGCTGTAAGATCGGGGAAATACCCCTTGAGAAGGGGGCCAGGGCGACCATCCCGTTCATCATCGCCTTCTTTATCATCCTTGGTCTCTTCGTCCTGTTTCCGGAGATGGTCACAGCAATACCGAACGCGCTGATTAAAACAGCATAAGCAGATAAACACCTTTCTGAAGTGGAATTTATTCCATATAAGGAAAGTATTTAGTATTTAAACATCTGATGTTTGATGTAAAACAAATAGAGGAAACGCATGGAAACTAAACAACTACAGAAGATTGCTGATACCCTCCGGTACGAAGCAGTTCGCATGGTGTGGGAAGGCAAGGATGGGCACCCGGGACCGGCCCTCTCAATAGCCGATATCGTCACGACTCTCTACTTCGATGAGATGAATATCGATCCGGATAACCCGGGATGGGAAGACAGGGACCGGTTCATCCTCTCCAAGGGGCATGCCTGTCCTATCATCTATGCTGCTCTTAACGAGAAAGGCTACTTCACAGAGAAGATTGAACATTTCAACCTCAGAGCTCTTCACAGTGATTTTCAGGGCCATCCGGTCAGCCAGAAGACTGTCGGTATCGACAGTACCTCCGGGTCACTCGGTAACGGGATTGCAATCGGAGCAGGTATGGCCATCGCCGGAAAATTCCATAAGAAGGACTATCGCGTCTTTGTTGTCGTCGGAGATGGTGAACTTCAGGAGGGGGTAGTCTGGGAAGGGATCAACGTTGCCAGCAGTCATAAGCTTGACAACCTGATTGTCTTCGTGGACAGAAACGGCTGGCAGAGCGGCGGTTCGGTGGAGGACGTGATCGGTGGAAATAATGTTGCCCAGCGAATCGGTGCCTTCGGCTGGCACACCATCGAGATCGACGGGAATGATATCGACCAGATCAAGAAAGCTCTCGCAGAGGCTAACAGTGTTAAGGGCAAACCCATTGCCATTGTTGCTGACTGTATCAAGGGGAAAGGGCTCGATTTTATGGAGAATGATAATGCCTGGCACAAGGGGGTGCCGACCGATGAGCAGTTCAGACAGGCAGGCATCCAGCTCAAGGGAGACGCAAAATGAAAGATTTTAAAGGAACACGAGAAGCGTTTGCTACGGCAATTACAGAGTTGACGGAAAAGAATCCTGAGGTGATGTTCATATCGTCTGACTCACTCAAGGCTATGAGAGCTGTTCCCTATGCAGAGGCCTTTCCTGCGAACTATATCGAGTGCGGTATTGCCGAGCAGGGAACGGTCAACGTTGCAGCAGGTCTTTCCACCTGCGGTATCATCCCCTTCGTCGCAACCTATGCCGGTTTTCTTACCATGCGTGCCTGTGAACAGATGAGGACCTTCATTGCCTACCCGAACCTCAATGTGAAGTTCGTCGGAATTAACGCCGGTCTGATCGGCGGTGAGCGGGAAGGCGTGACACACCAGTTCTATGAGGATGTCAGTATTCTCTCAGCGATTCCGAACTTCACCATCTTCCTCCCGGCGGACGGGAATCAGACCTACCACGCAGTCAAGGAAGCTGCGGCAGTGAACGGTCCCGTCTACATCCGCGCTGGAAGCGGAAGAGAGGTGGACGTATACGACAAAGAGACTCCGTTCTCCCTCGATGGCGTGCGCATCCTGAAAGACTATGGAAGGGATACCGTCATCTTCGCAAGCGGGTTTGTTCTTGACCGAGCGCTCGAAGCTGCAGAGATCCTGAAAAAGGAAGGAGTCAGTGTAACGGTTGCTGATATCAACATCATCAACGGGAAGGATCCCTCGAAGATCATCAGCTTGATCAGAAGTGCAGGAAAGATCGTGACCGTGGAGGATCAGTCGATCAACGGGGGTATGGGTTCCTACATCCAGGCTCTCGTGTGTGAGCATGACCCTAAGATCGTGAGAAAACTTGGCCTGAAGACATTCGCTGAGTCCGGCCCGGCCAAGGAACTTGCTGATGCATACGGATACAGTCCCGAAGGGATAGCTGAGCTCGTGAGAGCATAAGGAGAACGAAGATGAAAAAGATTAACGTAGTGGTCATCGGAGCCGGTGGTAAGATGGGAACACGGACAAGCAACAATCTCGCGAAGGTTCCCCGGGAGATCGAACTGTTCTGTGTGGAAGAGGGTGAGAAGGGTATCGCCTCAATCAGGGAGCGTGGACTTCAGGTCTATACCATGGAAGAGGCCCTCAAGGTGGCCGATGTCGTCGTGTTCGCTGTTCCCGACACACTTATCAGGAAACTCTCGGCGAATGTCGTGCCGCTTCTGCGAGAAGGGACCGGCTTCGTCATTCTCGATCCTGCTGCCGCTGTGGCACGAGAGCTCGAACTGCGGGATGATTGCACCTTCGCTGTCGCTCATCCCTGTCATCCCTCCTATTTCCTCGACCAGGATACCTATGAAGCCCGGCATGATTACTTCGGTGGTCTTGGAGGTAAACAGGATATCGTGATGTCAAAGATCCAGGGAGATGATGAGGTGTTTGAAACATGCCGGAGAGTCTCTGAGCTGATGTATGCCCCTGTCGTGAATTCCTATGTGATGGACAGTCGTCAGATCGCCTTCCTCGAGCCGACACTCGTCGAGATCCTCGGTGCGACCACCCTTCATGCCATGGCAGAGACTGTTGATGAGGCTGAAAGGCGCGGTATTCCCCGTGAAGCGGCGATCTCCTTTCTCTCCGGTCATATATACAACCTCTCAGCGAACTTTCTTGGATTGCTCGGCAAGACCCCGGTCTCTGATGCATGTTCGGTAGCGATGGGAATCGGGAGCCGTCTGGTGTTGCGTGAAGACTGGAGACAGATATGGGAAGATGAGAATCTTGACAAGTCGATCGCCACGATGCTTCATCCTGAAAATCCACTTATCTGAAAGGGAGAAATAATGAAAAAGATCGTAGTACTCGACGGATACACACTGAACCCCGGAGACCTCTCCTGGCAGGCACTGGAGGAGCTTGGGGAACTGACGGTCCAT
>JAFGUP010000389.1 GCA_016938475.1 Sphaerochaetaceae bacterium | reverse complement strand
GTCTCAAGACAAGTGAGACAAGGTACTTAATTACTTACACCAAAATAAATAATTTTGTCTCACTTGTGTCTCACTTGTCACACTTGCCTACTGAAAATGCGTATTTTCTCCTGTCCGACCCTCACTTGTCGCACTGCACAGTTGAGCATCCTGTTCATTTGCTTCACAAAGGAAGTGTAGGTCATCTCGGTGTATCCATTGCTTATGCAGAAGATACGATACTGTGAATACACATCTTTCGCTTCCTGATTCAGGATGTCCTTCTCCTCCTTGTCCTGAAGGAACATCATGATGGGGTTGTTTTCCATCTCATATTCGGTGAGTGCATCGGTGACTTTCTTGCTCTCGGTGAACTTGTTCTTTCCAAGCAACCGTCTCAATCCTGCCACTCCCAAACTCACCAGATATTCCATTGCATCCTGCTCCACCAACTTGTACTTGATGTACGGATCGTAATCAGGATCACTGTCGGTGAACTTCGCATCGAATGGGATGATCACCAGTCTCCTGAGCACTGCTCCGGTCTTGTCCTTCGTTCTAGGGATGGTGTTCGCACTGAACAGGAGCTTCACATACGGTGTGAACATGAACGCATCCTGACCCTTGAACTCACCCTTGATGGTGTTGCCTGATATGATCTTCTTGAAGATTGCAACACTCTTTCCCTTCATGAAGTCATCGCTGATATCGTCCCCGATGTTCGCAAGCTTTCCGGTGAGCGATGAGGTAGCGAACTGCTCATCCAGCTCACTCATGTCCAGAGCTGTCACGTTGTCTCCACCGAGCACACTCTTTACCATGTCAAGGAACGTGCTCTTTCCGTTCGCCTTCTCCCCTGTGAGGATGAACGCCTTGCTCATCTCGTTTCTTCGGTAGAAGCAGTACCCGACACACTCCTCAAGCAGGGAACGCACCTGATGATCCTTGCAGGAAATCTTGTTCAGCGTATTGTCCGCTAGGGATGAGTACGCATCGGTCTTGTAGTCCCATGGGATGAGGTTCGTCACCACAATGTCAGGATCGAATCCCACCAACCTGTCTGTGCTTAGGTCGTAGATACCGTTCCTGAAAGCAATGTAGCGAGCATCAGCCATGAAACGCTTGGGAGCCTTAATCCTGATGTACTTCATCGTCTCAAGACGCATCTGGTACTTGATAGACTTCAGGTAGTCTATCATCGCTTCCTCGATGCACACCTCATCCGGAAGGTACACTCCGTTCTTGTAAATATGGAGCCTTCCGTCAATGCGTACGATGTGCTTCTCCCTGATGAGATAGTCACCG
>JAFGUP010000388.1 GCA_016938475.1 Sphaerochaetaceae bacterium | reverse complement strand
GGGCGTGTATCTTCCCAGGATGCCCATAATCGGATTTTAGGAGGGTCATATGGAAAGTATCGTTCAACTCATGCAAGGGTTCACCACCGCCCTTCAACCAATCAATATCATGTGGGTGACTATCGGTGGAGTTCTCGGAACCATCATAGGGATGCTTCCGGGACTCGGGCCGGCTACCGGTGTCGCAGTACTACTTCCCCTGACGTTCAGTATGGGGCCGGTCGCAGCACTGATCACCATGGGCGGGGTCTACTATGGAGCAATGTTCGGTGGCTCACGTGCTTCTATTCTACTCAACACACCCGGAGATGGAGCGGCGGTCGCAGCTACCTTTGACGGGTATCCGATGACACGCAAAGGAAGAGCGGAAGCGGCCCTCGCCATCTCGGCTATCGCTTCCTTCATCGGAGGAATCATCGCGACGGTGATTATGGTGCTTATTTCGATGCCTGTCGCCCGGTTTGCTGTGAAGTTCGGTGCACCCGAGTATTTTCAGCTGTATGTCTTTGCCCTTGCCGCCACAGCATCGATGAGTAAGGGAAACCGCATCAAGGGGTTTATCGCAATGACCATCGGCCTGATGATCGCCACCATCGGTATAGATCCTCAATCCGGGATACAGCGATTCACATTCGGCATCCTTGAACTCCAGGCGGGGATTGACTTCCTGATCGTCATCATCGCCATCTTTGCACTCGGTGAAGTCTTCAAGAGCTTTTTGAATATCAGAGAAGGTAAGATCAATGTCCAGAAGGACTTCGGGAGAATCTGGATCACCAGAGAGGACTGGAAACGAAGCTGGATGCCGATACTGCGAAGCTCTCCCCTCGGTTTCTTCATCGGAGCACTGCCGGGAGCCGGCGGTACCATGGCATCTCTCATGGCGTATAATAATGAGCATCAGATGTCAAAACATCCGGATGAGTTCGGGGAAGGTGCGATAGAAGGACTTGCCGCTCCTGAAGCTGCAAATAATGCCGCTTCGGTAGGTGCTATGATCCCCATGCTCACCCTCGGTATCCCCGGGTCGGGAACGACGGCTGTCATGATGGGAGCACTGATGATTCTCGGGCTCAAACCCGGTCCGCTTCTGTTCCAGCAGCAGCCTGTAATTATCTGGGGGCTGATCGCAAGTATGTTCATCGGTAATATCATCCTCGCTATTGTGAACATCCCACTGGCAAAGGTTCTTGTGCGGGTCCTTTCTGTTCCACCGAAGGTGCTGTATCCGATAGTGCTCGGTCTCTCGTTTGTCGGAGCGTATGCAATCAGCTCCTCTGTCATGGACTTCTACATACTCCTTTTCTTTGGAGTACTCGGATATCTTCTCTCGATTGCCAAGATACCTACATCACCTCTGATCCTCGCAGTCATCGTGGGAAACAACATGGAGCAGTCATTCAGAAGAGCCTATACCATCTCCGACAGTTCACTGCATATTTTCTTTAAATCACCGATCAGCATCACTCTATTCATTCTCACCCTGGTCTCTATCGGCTTTCCGATTCTCAAGACCGCATTGAACACCTATAAAACCCGAAAGGGACTGTAGTGAAGCGTTACTCCTGGCTCATACCTGCGGGTATGAGCCTATCTGGTGATGGGGATACTGAACTATGATGAACAGAGGGGACTATCAGAACATATTGGACAACCGGGAAAAGCGGGCATACCTCATCCACAGGTCCTTGCATTCTACCCGAAGGACTCTTGTCGAGGTGACGTTGAATATCCCGGGCCGGGAAAAGGATTCCCTGCTGTACCGAGCCGTGCACATGGAAATGCTTACCCGTATCCTCCCTGTGATGGACGCTCGACTGGTGTATCTTGAGTATATGCCGGAGGGGCCCTTTGCACTGCTGAACACTGCTTTGTCTCCACTATGGGTCAAGAACATCGCCGTTACTCTGGAAGAGGACACCCCAGAGGGCAGAGTGTTCGATATTGATGTGTTTCAGCCCGATGGTACGAAGGTAGGAAGATCCGGTCCACTCCGTTCGTGTTATCTGTGTGACGACAGTGCCTCTGTATGTGCACGCCTGCAGAGGCATACACAAGAACAGCTTCAGCGTGACATCAAGGAGAGGATCCAGGTCGGACCGTCCTACAAACGAGTTGAACAGCTGACAGGGATTCTATCGATGGACAGATATCATGCCGTGCCCTATTCCCTTGCATCCGACAGGGCATCGACCATCGGCCGTCTGGCGCAGCAGGCCCTTGTTCAAGAAGTAGCGCTTACCCCGAAACCCGGCCTCGTTGATGGATACGATACAGGCTCTCATGTCGATATGGATATCCAGACATTCCTCAGGTCAGCAACAGCTTTAGGAGAGACATTCTTTCGTATTGCCCATACGGCAATGGTATGCCAGGATGCTGACCTTCCGACACTGTTTCCAGTTTTGAGGCAGATCGGTATTGATGGGGAGCGGTCGATGTTTGATGCAACAGACAACGTGAATACCCATAAGGGAATGATATTCTCCTGTGGTCT
>JAFGUP010000061.1 GCA_016938475.1 Sphaerochaetaceae bacterium | reverse complement strand
AGTACCTCGAGCTTCTGAGAAGCCGGCAAGAGCATCAGGAGAGAGATGGCGAGCATCATGCAGGTTCTTTTCATAGATACATCCGGTACGGTCAGGATCAATTGAGTTGAATTGGATTGTACCGCATACCTGTCGAAAGAGCAACAAAGTGGTGATGTTACATCATACCCACTGGTCTCCATCTGTTTCGAGGGGGACAGTCTTCTCGTGCAGAAGAACCGAAGCCATGGCTTCCACTGCTTCCCCTGTTCCCAGTTCACCGAGTAGCTTCTCCGCTGTCTTTGCTTTTACTGAGACCGATGTGAAAGGCAGATCAAGAAGGTATGCCAGTCGTTCCCGCATCTCACTGATGTGAGGAGCAAGACGGATGCTCTGGAGGACGATGGTGATGTCGACGTTGATTATTCGGTAGTCGCTGATAAGGGAGAGTGTCTTTTTAAGAAGACGAGCACTGTCAATGCCCTTGAACGCGTCATCGCTCGGGGGGAAATGCGTCCCGATATCACCGAGAGCTGCCGCTCCCAGAAGAGCATCAATGAGAGCGTGGATTGCCGCATCCCCGTCTGAGTGAGCATCTGCTCCCCTATCGGAGGGGATGATAACCCCGGCGAGTACGAGAGGCCTGCCGGGTATGAGTCGATGAATGTCCCAGCCGGTGCCTATTCTCATACCATCTTCCTTCCCAGATCGAGATCTTCTTTTGTGGTTATTTTGAAGTTATCGAGGTCTCCTTCACAGATGGCAACCCGGTACCCGTGATCGGTAAAGATCTCGCTGTCATCAACGTACGTCTTCTGTGCGTCTGTTGCAGCCTGATGGCAGATGAGGATATCCGGGAAGCGAAAGATCTGAGGTGTCTGCACAGCTGTAAGACCTGACCGGTCAACTCCGCCGATTATGAACCCCCCTTCATCCACCCGCTTCACAGCGTCATGGATTGTGACTCCGGGAATAGCTCCTCCGACAACCGTTGCGGTAGCGATTGTTCTGATGATGAGTTCAAGGGAGACAAACGGGCGGGCGCCGTCATGGATCGCAACATACTCACCAGCATTCTCGTTTCTGCCAAGGTGTTCTAGAGCGTTTCTCACAGACTCCTGCCGGTCCTTTCCTCCCGGTACAAGGGAGACGGGCATCTGAAACGAGTAGAGCAGGTTGTCAAGGGCAAGTTCGCACTCGTCTTTCATGTTCTCGGGGTAGGTGACGATGATCTGTCTCAGGGAAGGCACAGAGGTGAAAGGAAGGATCGCATGATACAGTACGCTTCTATCATCGAGAAGCGCAAACTCTTTTTTCCCCGTGCCGTCCGGTGATGAGTTCCTGAAACGCTCACTGGTCCCTGCTGCAGTCACAATGAGGGAAAACGGAGGGAACTGCACTTATGCGTCCTTCTTTGCTGATCCCGCATCTTCGAGCTTGCT
The DNA here is from genome assembly GCA_016938475.1 of Sphaerochaetaceae bacterium. GTDB lineage: Bacteria > Spirochaetota > Spirochaetia > Sphaerochaetales > Sphaerochaetaceae > SABI01. Next base: position 5,183 of record JAFGUP010000061.1, on the reverse strand, counting down.
GAAGATCAGTGCTTCCAGCTCCTCTTTCGGGCGGTTGAGGGAGAGGGAGGATTCGTCAACCAGAATTCTCAATGCATTGTCATAGAGTTTCCTCTCCTGTACCGGCAGCTCCTTGATCTTCGATCGATGATAGAGAATCTGCACGACACGGGCAATTGATCCGATTGATCCTTCGGTGAGAAGGTCAACGTTCATCTGGTATCGGGCTTTCCAGTCAACAGGAACCTGATCCGCCTTCCTGCTGATCGAATCCAATGCTTCCATGGCTTCTGAAGGAACGACGATCGGTCTGATACCGAGCTCTTCAGCTTTATTCACCGGAATCATGACTGTCATATCAGAAATGTCGAGGAAGATGACATAGTAGAGGTGTGTATTACCGCTCAGTGTCTTCTCTTCGATCTTTCTGACTACTCCGACTCCCTGGAGCGGATATACTATGTGGTCACCCAACTTGAACTGTGGCTCTATACCTGTTTCACTCATATACCACATTATAGCTGAAAAAAGGCTAAACAACAAGTATGGTCAAAACCCCGTGATTGTTCTATATTGCCCGTATGGAAAAGAAATTGCGTTTCAGTGGAGTACTCCTCCACCCCACAAGCCTCCCCAGTGACTCAGGGATCGGTGATTTCGGCTATGCATGTGAACAGTTCATCGATCTGCTTCATGATGCAGGAGTCGGTCTGTGGCAGATCCTGCCACTCTCTCCTGTAGGGTTTGGAGATTCCCCCTACGCTTCCCTGTCGGCTTTTGCAGGAGAAGAATTATTCATCTCGCTTGAACGTCTTCTTGACAGAGGGATACTCACTGAACAGGACCTCGAATCGACTCCCGGCTTCAGGGACGATACAGTCGAATTAGAAAAGGTCCGCGCGTACAAGATGCCTCTGCTGAAGGAAGCCGCTAGAAGATTTCTTTCAGATACTACCTCAGCTGACTACGCTGATTATTGCCACTTTCTCGACAAGAACGTCTACTGGCTTGAAGACTATGCGCTGTTCAAGGCGCTCGGTGCATACTTCGACGACCTGAGGTGGTATCATGCCTGGCCGAAGGATCTTGCCGTGAGGGACCCTCTGGCTATCGAAGAATACCGGGAAAACCTGAAAGATGACATTGAAGTCGAGAAAGTCCTTCAATATTTCTTTCATGACCAGTGGAAACAGGTTCGTGAGTATGCACACCAGAGAAATATCGCCATCGTAGGGGACATCCCCATATTTGTTGCCCACGAGAGTGCCGACGCATGGTGTCATGGTGAGTTCCTTAAACTTAATGAGGATGGGACAAAACAGATGGTGGCCGGCGTTCCGCCTGATGCCTTCAGTGAGACCGGTCAGCTCTGGGGAAATCCTGTGTATGACTGGGATGCACTGAAAGCCGATGACTATTCATGGTGGGTAGAAAGAATCAAACACCAGCTCACTGTCTCAGATATGGTCAGGATAGATCATTTCCGCGGTTTCGAGGCTGCCTGGGAGGTTGCTTCCGATCAGGAGACGGCAGAGCACGGTCAGTGGGTAGAAGCTCCGGGCGAAGAGTTCTTCACTTTTCTTGAAAATCTACTCGCCCCTCTTCCTTTCATCGCTGAGGATCTTGGTATCATTACTGATGAGGTGAACCGGTTACGTAAGAACCACAGACTGCCGGGTATGAAGATACTTCAGTTTGCGTTCAACTTCACTATGGAAGGTCAGTTCGATGCCGATCACTTCTATCTTCCCCACACCTACGAAGAGCTCTGTGCTGCTTACACAGGAACCCATGATAACAATACAACCCGGGGGTGGTATGAAAGTCTGGATGGCGGGTACAAGGATATCGTGCGAAAGTACCTGAGTTGTGATGACTCCTCGGTCGTCTGGTACGCTGTACGATCCATCATGGCTTCCAGTGCACGGTATGCCATCATTCCGTTTCAGGACGTTCTCGAGATCGGCAGTGAAGGGCGTATGAATGCTCCGGGAACAGTAGGGGGAATCAACTGGAAGTTTCGTATCCACAGCGATCAGATGGGGAGGGGGGTCTCTGAACATCTGAAGAACATGGTTGCACCCTTCGGCCGTACTGCGGGTCTCAATGAGCTTGAGGCTTCCTCAAACAGGTGATGTCTTTCAGGACAGGATAATCAGGGTATTTCCCTGAGAGCTCTCAGGGGATGAATGTTCAGATCGTTCGGATACCATCCTCGTACCCGTTCGCTGTCCACCACGTTGAGAGAGAACCCAGTATACAAAGGGAAGGCTACGGCGTCGCTGAGTATGAACCGGTGGGCGGCGTCGAGGAAGATCTCCCGTTCTACCGGGTCGTCTGCGAACAGGGCGCCTTCCAGAAGTTCATCGTAGGCATTGCTGCGATAGTTTGCGATGTTGTATGCGCTCTTACTGTAGAAAAGATTCAGGAAGATGATGGGGTCATGAAAATCTGCGACCCAGGTGATGTACGACAGGTCGTACGGATTCGCGTTCGGGTAGCGGGTATAAAGTGATAGCGGGACTGTGTCTATGATAACCGTGATTCCAAGTACCTCACTGTAGTGTTCGGCGATGATCTGCGCACTTTCAGCCAGAGTCGATCCTCTATGTATCGCGATGGTGAGGGGGGGAAGGGAAGCGATCTCATAGCCGGCCTCGCGGATCAGTTCTGCAGCATCCTCGATGCTACCCTGGTCCTCTTCCCCTCCATGACGGGAGAAAGGGATCAGTGAAGAGGATGGGAACGGTTGCCCGCTTGTCTCTCTTAGAGTGTTCCACGGCGTTATCATCGACAGTGCTTTTCTCACCTTCGGGTCGCTGTATGGTCCCTCATCCCTGCTGAAATAGTAGAATCCCGTCGAGTAGATCGGGTCGATGGAAAGATCGTCCTTGGTTCGAAGCTGATCGAGAGGAATATAGACATTGTACCACTCGCCCCCTCTTTCACCATACGATTGCACTGACTCCTCTTGTGATAGACGAAGGAACTCTATGTATTCGCTTCCCACTTCATCTCTATCGTAGTAGTGCTCGTTCTTTCTCAGCAGGACCGATTCCCGTGAGCTCGATACGAGCGTGAATGCTCCACTTGCGATAATCTGTCCTGATCCGTTGAACTGATCGAAGTGTACCGCGGAAAAGGGAGTGGTTGCCAGTAGATTTGTAAGATATGGTGCAGGAGAATCGAGGGTGATGGTGAGTTCGTATGGTGAAGAAGCAGTGATGCCCACTCTTTCCCTGTTCGTACCGTACAGACGGTATTCTCGTGCACCGGAAACTACATCGAACAGTGACACCAGAGAACTTTTCTGACTGCCTGGACCACTCACCTCAAGCAGATGCAGCCAGGAGTCCACAAAAGTCTGAGCTGTTATGGGCTCCTGATTACTGAAGGTCGCATCCTCACGAAGAGTGAAGGTGTAAGTCAGAGAATCATCACTTACCGTGACCTCTCGTGCATATCCCTTGATCGGATTTCCGGTCTCTTCATCGAACCGGAACAATCCTTCGTACAGTCCTTCCAGTACCATCAGAGACATCTCGTCGGCCGCACTGAAGGGGTCAAGGAGGAGTTCATCCTCTCCTTCAGGATAGATGATTGAGAAGGTGTGCGGTACCTCTTCTACGCTCTCACTCTTTCCTTTCGATGAAAGCGGCATCAGGAGAAACAGCAGCAGAAGTATGATCGGAAGGATTCTTCTCATTTCGCCTCCTTCTGAAGCAGGGTAGCGACATCCTGTGCCATGCCATGATACTCACCGCTGAGTTCGCTCTCGATGTTACCGACTACTGCCTCATAGATCGCATCATCAGTATACGCAGTACCGGGAATGACCCTCATGAGGTACTCGATGAAGTCCACGCTCAGAGCGTCACTCGAGAGCTCAAGGTCCTGTATGAGACCTCCATGGATCTTCAGGTCAAAGGTTATTCCGCCCCAGTCGAATCTGGCACTGATGGGGTGGGAGAACTTAGGAGAGGAGCCATAGAGCCACTCCCAGCTGCTGTAGGTCTTGTAGGTCTCATACAGAGAATCCTCCTGCATGAGACGGTCGATCGACAGATCCTCCACTTCGACACGCTCTGCATGGGTATTGAAGAACTCCTCGATGATCGCATGAGAGACCGACTCATGGGTGAGGCCATTCACGATGTCGTGGAGGTTCGTGACACGGGAGGAAACGGATCGGATCCCCTTGGAGACCAGTTTCTCCTTGTCGGGAGTGAGATAGCTGCTCACGCCATCGAGATCCGCGTTGATCAGGAGCGTTCCATGGTGGAAGGCCTTCCTTGCATTCTTCTTGAAGGCACTTCCTGAGAATTTTTTTCCATCGACAAGGAGGTCGTTCCTTCCCGACACTTCCCCCGCTATTCCAAGGGTCTTCAGGGCTTTGAGGATGATGTTGAAGTTGCGGGTGTTCGAATAGTCATCAGCAGGCGACATGAAGGTGAAGTTGGTATTCCCAAGATCATGATACACGGCCCCGCCGCCACTTTGCCGTCTGGAAAGGAAGATATCGTCTTCCTTCATTCTTTCGAGATCGCATTCCATCCATGGATTCTGGAACCTTCCGATCACAATGCAGGGGTGGTTTCTCCAGAGGAAAAGTACGTGCTGATCTGCCGGGAAATTCTTGAACAGCCAGTCTTCAGTTGCCAGATTGAACCAGGGATTGTGATGCTCTGCAGTATAAACACGAATCTTACTCATCTCGTCCTCTTATTTCTGTGAGCATCATGATACCTTGTTTACACATCGATATCAACAACCTATACTGTCCCTCATGAACATCGTTCTTCTTGAATCGGTCAGCTCATCAGGCATCATTCCCTCAACGGACAGAAGGGCTCAGCATATCCTGAAGATCCTTCATCTGATCGTAGGCGATACCTTCGCACTTGGCGAGATAAACGGACATCAGGGGACTGCGACGATAACCGGTATCGAGGGAGGAGATGTTCAGTACCGCTACGTTAAGGAACGTGCTGCGAACTCGTTATATCCACTCACACTGCTGGTGGGTCAGGTGAGACCTATCAGTATGAAACGGATTCTGAGGGAAGCCACGATGCTCGGAGTTCGTGAGGTTATCATCACCCGTTGTGACCTTGCGGAAAAGAGTTATGAGAGTGCGAAAATCTACACGGAGAAGCGCTATGAGGAGTTCCTCCTCGACGGGGCTATGATAGCCGGAGACGTCT
>JAFGUP010000060.1 GCA_016938475.1 Sphaerochaetaceae bacterium | reverse complement strand
TGGTCATTGATCAGAATTGACAACACCGATGAGCGCAATGTCCTTCTTGATGCTCCCGCACAGCGCCTCGGCGCCTTCTCGAAGGCAACCAGTGCCTTTCACAAGGAGCTTAAGGCCGCTGCGATGAATAATGAACTCACCTGGTGTGTCGTGTGTGTCCCTTCCCTCAGGTGGGCTCAGAGCGTACTGGGAGAGTCGAAGAGCGAAGAGGACATGTGGCAATTCATTGCCCCGATTCTCCATCTTGATCAGGACGACCCCCTTTCAGCGATGAAGAAGAACTTCGAACGTACGGAAAAACGGGCGGAGAAGATCACTGCACTGAAACTGAGAAGACTTCATTTCACCAGCAGCGTGACTGACCTGACCGTTAGCTTGAGGGAAAACCACATCTTCACCGGCGGAGGAGACATCCTTGCCAACGGAAGCAAGTTCTACCCGAACATCCCCAGTGAAGAGGTGTTCACCACTCCTGACTATCTTCTTACCGAAGGCTACGTGAGAACGACCCGCCCGATATCGGTGATGGATTCGCGTGTCGAGAACGCCTTTTTCAGATTCGAGGCTGGAGTGGTTGTAGAATCTCATGCAGAGATAGGTGACGAAATCCTGCAGCAATATCTTGATATCGACGAAGGAGCGAGGCACCTGGGTGAGATTGCACTGGTGGATCAGAGCTCCCCTATCGCTCAGGCGGATGTCGTGTTCAACTCTATACTGTACGATGAAAACGCCTCGTGTCACTTTGCACTTGGAGCAGGATATCCGACCTGTCTTGAACTCGATGATCCGCAGGCGGATGAACAGGAACTGCTTAGAAACGGGTGCAACGTTTCACAGGTTCATACCGATTTCATGTTCGGCAGCGACGATATGAATCTAGCAGGATATGATGCTGAAGGAAAAGAGTATCTGATCATGAAGGAGGGGTCATTCACCCCTGATTTCGCATAATTCCCTGATGAATGAGCTTGAGCCCTTCCAGCGTATGGAAGGGTTCGATACTATCGACCCGGTGAAGAAGGGGAGCGATCGTCTGTGACAGACCACCTGTGATAATGATCTTCAGTTCACAGCCGAGTTCCTCCTCCGTCTTTCTCACTATGGAATCGACAAGGCCGGCAAAGCCGATCATGATACCGCTTCTGATGGCGGTATCGCTGTCACGCCCGATCACGGAAGAAGGAACCTTGAGCTGGACCTGTGGAATCTGAGCAGTGTTGTTGAACAATGAATTCACAGCAGTAATCAAGCCGGGAGCGATAGCGGCGCCGAGCACCTCTCCCTTCCTGTTGACAGTCGTGAACGTGAGTGCCGTACCGAAATCTATGACCATGACCGTCTGGTCAGGGAAAGCCGCATGAGCGGCGACCATGTTGGCGACCAGGTCATACCCCATCTCGGAAGGGATACTGCTTCTCACCAGACCGATCCCTGTCTCATGCGAAACCATAACCGGCTTAGTTTCAGTAACACTCGATACCACCTTCTCGAAGGTGCGAGTCAGGTTCGGAACAACCGAACAGATGATCGATTGGTCGATGGAAGAAGGGACCATGCCATTCTGTTTCAACATAGAATCCACGATGACAAAATACTCATCACTGGTTTTCTTCTCATCCGTGTGGATACGCCAGTTTGTCACCCAGCGATTCCCATCATGTATGGCCATGACAACATTCGTGTTTCCGATATCAACAGCAAGCAGCATAATGCACTCCTCAGATCTGGACTCCGCTGTGTCCATGGTAGTACGAATCCCTCAGAGATCTGATATCCTCATTATCGAGGTACTCTTCAAGGCGTATCATCCGGTCGATGACCTTTCCATCCGGAGCAAACTCCACGATTCGGTTTGCGATGGTGTCTACGAACTGATGGTCATGGGAGTTGAACAGAAGGACACCGGTAAAGTCGATAAGGCCGTTGTTGAGGCTCGTGATCGCTTCAAGATCAAGGTGACTTGTAGGCTCATCAAGAACGAGAACATTCCCCGCCTCAAGCATCAGCTTCGAAAGCATACACCTGACCTTTTCACCTCCACTGAGAACAGTGCAGTCCTTGAGAGATTCATCACCGCTGAACAGCATTCTACCCAGAAAGGATCGGACGAAAGTATCGTCATTCTCTGTCGAATACTGCCTCAGCCAATCTGAGATCGACATATGCTCTGTGAAGTAGGAGATATTATCCTTCGGGTTATAACTCATTTTCGTGGTGACACCCCACTCGTACGAACCACTGTCGGGCTCGACCTTTCCGCTGACGATCTCGAAGAACAGCGTTTTAGCTGCATGCATCGGCCCTACAAAAGCAATCTTGTCGCCGTTGTTCACAGTAAGAGAGAAGTTGTCAAGGATCTTTTCACCGTCGATCGTCTTCGTGAGATTCTTCACCTCAAGGATATTCTTCCCCGGCTCGCGCTCGGGTTTGAAAGCGACATAGGGGAAACGTCTTGAGGAGGGTTTGATATCATCAATGGTAAGCTTATCGATCAGCTTCTTTCTGCTTGTAGCCTGTCTGGCTTTGGAAAGGTTACTGCTGAAACGCTGGATAAACTCCTTCAATTCAGCGATCTTGTCCTCTCTCCTACGCTTCTCGTCTTTCATCTGTTTACTGGCAAGCTGACTCGAGAGGTACCAGAAGTCATAGTTACCGACATACAGCTGAATCTTGCCATAGTCAATATCCGCGATATGGGTACAGACACTGTTGAGGAAGTGTCTGTCGTGCGATACGACGATGACTGTGTTCTTGAAATCCTCCAGGAATGATTCAAGCCAGTGGATCGACTCAAGGTCCAGGTGGTTCGTTGGCTCGTCAAGCAGAAGAATGTCTGGATTACCGAACAGGGCCTGAGCAAGCAGCACGCGAACCTTGATCGTGTCATCTATATCACGCATCTTCCTGTTCAGCATCTCGTCATCAATACCAAGCCCGTTAAGCATCACACCGGCTTCCGCTTCAGCTTCCCAGCCACCAAGCTCTGCAAACTCGTTTTCCAGTTCTGCAGCCCGCATACCGTCTGCTTCACTGAAGTCTTCCTTCGCATAGATTGCATCACGTTCGCTCATAACATCGAACAGGTGTTCGTACCCCTTGATAACCGTTTCGAGAACGGTGAAATCATTGAATGCGAAATGGTCCTGTTTCAGCACGGCAAGGCGTTCCCCGGGGGTGATGATGACATCTCCGGTATCCTGTTCGATCTCACCCGACAGGATCTTCAGAAACGTGGATTTCCCAGCTCCATTGGCCCCGATAACGCCATAGCAGTTACCCGGTGTGAATTTAATATTGACTTCCTTGAACAGTATCTGTGTCCCGAAAGCAAGCGAAATGTTTGAAGCTGTAATCATATTACCCTACCCTTTGAATTCTGGTGATGGTGTCTGGAAAAGAAAAATGCCAGCTTCAACCTGAGCTGGCATTAGGTGTTAGTCCCTAGGGGAATCGAACCCCTCTTTGAAGACTGAGAATCTCCCGTCCTAGCCGATAGACGAAGGGACCAATAACGCTACTGGGATGAAGGGATTCGAACCCCTAAATGCAGTACCAGAAACTGCTGTGTTACCCTTACACTACATCCCATCGGTTATGAAGACTGCTTGAATGTACTAAAAATCCTGCCTCTTTGTCAAGGCAATCAGGGATAAGAATGTTTGAAAGCTTTTACGCGAGCTGAAGCGCCGAGATCGAGGCCACTGGTTTCACCTCTGTTCAGGTACTGAAATGCCAATGCCGCGATCATGGCACCATTATCCGTACAGAGGTGCATTGAAGGGATCGACACCTCGACACCCTGCAGCTGTTTCAGCTGAGATCGCAAAAGACTGTTGGCTGCAACTCCTCCACCGGCAGAGAGACGGGTGAGACCGGTATCTTCTAGTGCCTTGTGTACCCGTTTCATCAGTATGCCGACAGCTACCCTCTGGAAGCTTGCGGCTATGTTCTCTGGAGATTTTTCACTTGTACCGTCCCAGAAGGAATCGAGTTGATTGATGACCGCAGTCTTGAGGCCGGAGTAGGAAATATCGTAGGTGTGAGACCCTTTGTGCAGTGAAGGTCCGGGAAAGAGGAATGCTTTGTCGTTCCCTTTCTGTGCCAGACGGTCAATCACAACACCACCGGGATAGCCGAACCCATGGTGCTTGGCCACCTTGTCGAAGGCTTCGCCGATGGCATCATCGATAGTCGTACCCAGAACATCAAGATCATCGAAACCGTTGACTCGACATATCACGGTGTGTCCACCGGAGACAAGAAGTCCCAGGTAGGGATATTCAAGAGGATGTTCCACCTGAGATGCGTACAGGTGTGCTCTGATATGGTCAATACCGATAAGCGGTATCTGAAGGGTAGCTGCAAAGGCCTTCGCGAAGTTGACTCCGACAAGCAGCGACCCGAGAAGCCCCGGTCGGTTTGTCACTGCAACCGCATCTATCTCTTTCAGTGACAGTCCCGCCTTCTGAATAGAAGAAGACACCACCGGCGATATCCATTCGGTATGCAGACGGCTTGCGATCTCCGGTACAACGCCCTGGTAGGGTCTGTGAATGTCTATCTGAGTTGCAACTTCGTTACTCAGTATCTCTTTCCCGTCACGTACGATGGCTACCGAACATTCATCGCAGGATGTCTCGATACCCAGTACATTCATGGCAGTTCCTCGAATGAAGCGTCTTGAAGCTGAGAATCCGTGGGAAGTCCCCTCTCAAGCATCTCAGGGAATATATCAAGATAGAAATCGGCAACTTCAGGAGACCACGAAAGTCCGCTACGTGCGCTGTGCCGGTAATTCAACTTAATGGCCACCACTCTCTCGGTAGGCACTGCATTGTGCGGCGTATGCCGCGTGTGTTTTTTATTCAGAAGGTACTCCAATGTGAGTGTTTCCGTAGCTGCCACACTCATCTGTAATGGGTTAAACATAAGAAGAAAGGAAATCTTCGTCAATCCCTCATTCCTCTTGCATTTTCCAGTGAAAATCTATAGATTTATGACCGTGCCAAAATAGCTCAGAGGTAGAGCAACGCACTCGTAATGCGTAGGTCGTGGGTTCAACTCCCACTTTTGGCTGATATGATCAACCGCTGAAAAGAAAGAAGGAATGGGCACCTACGCTTCTTCCTTCTTTTTTTATCTTCTTTGTATCTTCTTCGGCACCTGATTACCCTCAGGGCCGAAGAATGGTTCTGCTGATAGCAGCCAGCCCCTTACAGGACTGACTGAGCTGCTGCAAGTCGTGCGACCGGCACTCTGAACGGAGAACAGGAGACGTAGTCCAGTCCTATCTTCTGACAGAAAGCGACCGTCTTCGGGTCACCGCCATGTTCACCGCAGATACCGAGTTTGAGGTTCGGGTTGGTCGAACGACCGAGTTCACTGGCCATTTTCACAAGTTTCCCTACTCCATCCACATCGATAGAGGCAAACGGATCATACTCATAGAACCCCTTGTCGATATCGTTCACATAGGGTCCGAGGAATGATCCTGCATCATCTCTGCTGAATCCGCAGGTCATCTGCGTAAGGTCGTTGGTGCCGAAGCTGAAGAACTCTGCACTTTTGGCTATCTCATCAGCTGTAAGTGCTGCCCTGGGAACTTCTATCATGGTACCAATCTTATATTCAATGGTTTCACCACGCTCTTCAAACACCTTCTCTATCGTCGCAATGGCATGTTTCTTCGTGAATTCGAATTCCTTGTAGTGTCCTACAAGAGGAATCATGATCTCAGGGATGACGACCACTCCTTTTTTGCGTGTGTTCAATGCAGCCTCGATTATAGCACGGACCTGCATATGAAGGATCTCCGGATATATGATCGCGAGGCGGCAGCCTCTGAATCCGAGCATCGGGTTGAATTCATGAAGCTGAGCAGACTTATGTGCTATCTCATCAATACTCACCCCAAGCTGCAGAGCCATCTCATGACGTGAAGTGTGGTCGTTGGGGAGGAATTCATGAAGCGGCGGGTCAAGAAGACGAATCGTCGCCGGCAGGCCGTCGAGTGCTTCGAAGATCTCTTCGAAATCTCCCCGCTGCATCGGCAGGAGTTCGGTGAGAGCAGTCTCACGTTCTATCAGGTTATTGGCGAGGATCATCTTCCTTACAGAAATGATCCGCTGTCCGCCGAAGAACATATGCTCGGTTCTGCACAGTCCGATTCCTTCAGCTCCCAGCTTGACAGCCATCTGCACATCAGTGGGTGTGTCGGCATTGGTTCTGACCTTGAGGCTTCTGATCTCATCGACATATCCCATGAACTTCACATAGTTCTGATACAGCAGTGAATTTTCCGGTTTCATCTGGCCGTTGAGGACCTGAACGATCTCTGAGGGACGCACTTCGATCTTGTCTCCATAGACTGACCCGGTAAAACCATCAATCGATATAAAGTCCCCTTCCTTGATCCTCTGACCGGCAACTTCCATCACCTGTTCATCATAGTTGATATTCAGATCTCCGGCACCCGACACACAGGGCACTCCCATACCACGGGCAACGACAGCCGCATGGCTGGTCATCCCGCCGCGACTGGTAAGAACACCTTTGGCCACGGCCATACCGCCGATATCTTCGGGGCTGGTCTCGATCCTGGTCAGGATGACAGGTTTTCCTTCTGCTGCTACCTTTTCTGCCTTGTCGGCTGAGAAGACGACCACGCCGCTTGCTCCACCGGGAGAGGCATTGAGTCCCTTGGTGAGGGTATGAAGGCCTCTGTTCTCGATATCGGCAGAATCAAGAACCGGTGCAAAGAGCTTGTTGAACTCACCTGCCGGAACACGGGAGACAGCCTCTTCTTTGGAGATAAGTCCCTCTTCCACCATCTCGACCTGACTTCTCAGCCAGCTGAAGACGGTACGCTTTCCGTTACGTGTCTGAAGCATGAAGAGCTTGCCTTCCTGTATGGTGAACTCAAGGTCCTGCATATCCTTGTAGTGCTGCTCGAGAAGCTCACGAATCCCTACGAGCTGATCATAGACTTTCTTGTTGACCTTCTGGAGGGTATCAATCGTCTGAGGAGTACGGATTCCAGCAACAACGTCCTCACCCTGAGCGTTCATCAGGTATTCACCGTAGAAGTGATTTTCTCCGGTTGACGGGTCACGGGTGAAAGCAACGCCTGTACCGCTGGTGGCTCCCATGTTTCCGAATACCATCGACTGCACGTTCACGGCAGTACCGAGCAGCCCTCTTATATCGTTCATCTGACGATACTTGATTGCCCTTTCATTGTTCCAGGAACCGAAGACAGCATTGATAGCCTTGAAGAGCTGATCGATAGGATCTGTAGGAAAATCTTCACCAACTGCATCGTGGTACAGCTTCCTATAACGGGTGATTACCTCCTTGAGGTCTTCGACATCAAGGTCGGTATCTATCACTCTTCCCCGTTCCTTCTTCACACTCTCAAGCGCATGCTCGAAGTCGTGGTGAGGAACTCCCATCACAACGTCTCCGAACATCTGCATGAAACGACGATAACTATCCCAGGCAAACCGCTCGTTATTGGTCTTCTTTGCAAGAGCGATGGCAGACTCAGGTGTCATTCCCAGATTGAGAACAGTGTCCATCATGCCTGGCATCGACTGAGCAGCACCTGAGCGTACCGATACGAGCAGAGGATTCTCTGCATCACCAAGCTTTGCTCCCATCACCTTCTCAAGCCTCGCAAGGTGTTCCAGCACCTCTTCTCTCAAACCCTCAGGATACTCTCCACCATGTTCACTGTAAAATGCACAGGCTTCTGTGCTGATAGTGAATCCTGGCGGGACCGGAAGACCGATTGCTGTCATGTCAGCAAGATTAGCTCCCTTTCCACCGAGCAGATTCTTCATGCTGGCAGATCCTTCTGCAGTTCCGTCTCCAAAGAAGTAGACGTATTTGGTCGTGTTGTTCGACATACTATTATAAACCCCCTATGTGATTGTTATCCTTTTACTGAAAAGAGTGTAAATTAAATGCGGGGAGAAGTCAACGAAACCTCCCCGCGGCGCACCCTCACATATGTTCTGTGCCTCTGTATTTCAGCACACAATATCATTAAAAATCCTCCCTGAGGGGGAGGATTCTGCCTGATCAGGCACTATATAGTTCAAGCTCTCTCGAGCGCATTGGCTGT
>JAFGUP010000387.1 GCA_016938475.1 Sphaerochaetaceae bacterium | reverse complement strand
TATTGATGAATCACTCATACATCAGAGTCTTATCAGATATTGCTATGTTTTCCAAGCTGTCTTATAGTAGGAGCATGTCAGAAGGAATCAGTCCCGTCCATGACGGCAGAAAGACCGCTCTCTATGTGATAGTGATCATCCTATCTCTTGCTGTACTGAAAATGGCTCAGAGCGTTCTTCTGCCTCTGGTGATTGCTCTGTTCATCTTCCTGATCTTTAACCCGATGCTCAACAGAATGGAGAAGATGAAAGTACCTCGCTGGATCGGGGTCCTGGTGGTCATGGTTGTCCTTCTCGTGGTGTTCTTCGTTGCTGCGTGGTTCTTCTTCTTCTCGGTGGACAGGCTCGTACAGCGTCTGCCGATGTACGTGAGACGCTTTTCCGTGATCGACAAATGGCTGGCCGAGGAACTTGGCCTCGATTCTCAGACCTCCTTCCTGATGTTCATTGATTTTGACTGGGGGGGGATCATTCTCTCTTCCCTTTCAAGTGTGTCCGGGCGGGCAATATCCATCGTATCGATGGCAGCTCTCGTGTACATCTTCGTTCTCTTTCTTCTTCTTGAGCGGCAGTCCCTGATTCCCAAGCTCAAGGTTGCCGTCCCCGGGGGTAAGGGAATGAAAGTTGCTGTGATGTTCGAGCGGGTCAACCGGCAGATATCACGGTATCTTTCACTCAAGGCTGTTATTTCTCTTGTTACAGGATCTCTGTTCTATCTTGCATGTCTGGCTACGGGACTTGATTTTGCTCTGCTGTGGGGGGTAGGTGCGTTCATCCTCAACTTCATCCCCTCTATCGGTTCGATCATCATAACGGCCCTCACGATCGTGATGGCATTATTGCAGTTCTTTCCATCCTGGGCAAACATACTCTATGTGGCAATCCTGATGATCTCGATCCAGATGGTTCTGGGAAACATCCTCGACCCGAGAATCCAGGGGATTCAGCTGAACCTGTCTCCGATTATTATCCTTGCTTCTCTTTCAGTCTGGGGTTTCATCTGGGGTATTCCGGGGATGTTCCTTGCAGTCCCCATGACCAGTATCCTTCAGATCATTTTCGCCAACACGAAGAGCCTCAAGCCCCTGGCCGTACTGATAGGTTCCGGTCGACCCTACAGAAAGGTCCTCCAGCAGGAACAGAAGCGGAAAGCCGAGAGGGAACAACGGCGCAAGGTGCGGGAGGAGAGGCGTTCGTCCAGGAGTTCTCAGGTATAGCGACGGTATGACAGATTTCTTCGATTTCCCCCAACAATCCCTCAGTTCATACACTGATGAGCAGAAGCTCAATATCCTGAAAGCCTTCTCCTTAGAGGTCCGTGCCTGGTACGCCGATCATGGTCGTCAGTTTCCCTGGAGGGAGACCTCGGACCCGTATCGTATTCTCCTTTCCGAGATGATGCTCCAGCAGACCCAGACTCAGAGAGTGCTCCCGAAATACCATCTGTTCCTTGACCTGTGGCCCGATTTCATCTCTCTCAGCACAGCATCACTCACCGATATACTCCTGGCCTGGAAAGGTCTCGGATATAACAGGAGGGCAAAGGCCCTCAAACAGATTGCACAGAGGTCGAAAGAGTGGGGTTATACCCTTCCTTTCGATACCCAGAAGCTTCTGGAACTGCCGATGGTCGGTCCTGCGACCGCTGCCGCTGTCATGGCTTTCAGCTTTGGAGAGCCGGCTCTCTACCTCGAGACGAATGTGCGGCGCGTCATCCTGCACTACTTCTTTCCAGATGAAGAGGGGGTTCATGACCGCAGAATCTCTCAAGTTCTCGCTCTCCTCTCAGACCTGCAGGAGGAGCACCGACACTGGTATTATGCACTGATGGATATCGGTGTGCTTATAAAAGCATCAGGAGTCAATCCGAATCAAAGAAGTCATCACTATACCCGCCAATCTCCTTTTGAGAATTCCCTTCGGCAGGTCCGTTCAACCGTTCTTGATATTATCGCGACAAGCGGTACACAGCCTCTCGATAGTCTTGCTGCTGCACTCGCTTTTCCCCGCGAAAGAATCCTCCGTGCTCTTGAGTCTCTCATCGCAGACGGACTGCTCGTGAGTGAAGAGACAGCGGATGGTCTCCTCTACCGGGTACAGGAAGATTGAGTGTTGCACTATCCTCCCGGG
>JAFGUP010000386.1 GCA_016938475.1 Sphaerochaetaceae bacterium | reverse complement strand
TATCAGCACAGGCCGCTCCCTGTCACGGTAGAAACCTCTTACCAGCCGCTTTCTGTACAGATCATGAAAAATCATTGACATACCGTCGACCCCACGTGAAGAACGAACCATCACAACCTCGGGAGCCTGGAAGGATTCACCGGGCGCAAGCTTCCAGGTGAAATCGAACGGGTTGATACCCATCAGCACTCTTGAGCTATCAAACTGATCAACCTCTACGGTGGCGAGAAAATTACCGCTGTACACAAGGTTGAATCCGTACACAGTTCCGAATTCATCACCACAATCTTCTTCGAGTAGTGCAATAAATGGATTCTGCTGATGACTGCTTGCTCCACGTGTGCTCTCGATATTCTGCGATCCAGGTGCAAGGGTCCTGACGTGGATGGAACGTTCACGGTTATGGGCACCGGAGAGCTGCATCATCCGATAGCCGCTCCCGTTGAAATCAAGGCATAGACTCATCACCCGCTGCACCTGAAGATCAGCACCCCCTGTATTTCGCAGCCTGACGCTTCGTGTGATCACATCTCGGTCTGAGAAGACGCTATAGCTGAGTTCACACTGAAGCCCGGTGAGAGGGTCTTCGAGGAGTATCTGAAGCGTATCAGCTTCTGTGGCATCCTCCACGTAGACAGCCGGCAGTCCTTCGAGGCCCGGCTTGCCGCTGACAATATCATGGGAACGGTAGATAAGGTCAACCGATGTGCTGCCATCTTCACCCTGGATGACCAGGGCCGGACTCCTGAAATCCCCTCTTCCCCAACCGCTGTACTCAAGTGGAATGGTATCAAGTGAGAAATTGCGCTCTTCACCTGCAGGGTTCGGGCTGAAGGACCTGTCATGCAATGGCAGAGAATCTGCTGCATTCCAGGAAGCAAGTGCTCCATACCATCCGAGATGGACAAGGTACCTATCCCTTTCTATCTTCATGACATAACTGCTGTTAGGGGTTTTAAAATGAAACAGTGTCTGATCAAACTCGATACTCATTTCTTTCGTTCCTATTCCTCTGTCATAAAATCGGGCCGGCTCCGCCGGCCCCGTGTTTCGTATTTTCCAGCATCCTCGTGTCTAGAAGAGATCGAGGATTCTCTGATTGGCCTGCTTGAGAGCAGGTGACGCTGCTTCGACACCTAAGAAGATACTGTCGAAGGTCTGTGTCATGATTTGGCTGATCTTGACTCCGTTATCAACAATTGGATAGACAAACGTTTCACCGGGAGTTGTTGCCTCTTCTGTGAAAGCAGACACGTCTAAGCCTTTCTTGGTATAGGCAACAAGCGCGTTATCTACGCCACTTTCGATAGCGGGAAAAACCACACCGAAG
>JAFGUP010000385.1 GCA_016938475.1 Sphaerochaetaceae bacterium | reverse complement strand
TTTTGTGAAATCAAGTTGCATAGCATCTCCTTTCGTTCATCTGAGGCGTATAGGTATACCACGATTCTGAAGAAAAATCTTCAGTTCAGGAATAGGTATCTCCGAGAAATGAAAAATCGAGGCAGCCAGAGCAGCGTCCGCCTTCCCCTGTGTGAATACATCGACAAAATGTTCTTTCGTACCTGCTCCACCACTGGCGATGAGAGGGATAGTGAGAGCATCACTGATCTGTCTGGTGATGTCAAGGTCAAACCCGGCTTTAGTCCCATCAGCATCCATGCTTGTGAGGAGGATCTCCCCGGCACCTCTTTCCTGTACCTCCCGGGCCCAGGAAAGGGCATCAATAGAGGTGGGAATTCTGCCTCCGGCGATGAAGACTTCCCAATTCCCCTTCAGACTCCTTTTCACATCAATGGCACATACGATGCACTGCGACCCGAACTCATTGGCCATCTGGTCGATCACCGATGGATCCTTCACTGCCATGGAGTTGATCGATATCTTATCCGCTCCTGCTTCGAGCATCACCCCTACATCCCGTATCGTTCGGATCCCGCCACCCACGGTGAAAGGAATATTGATCACCTGTGAAATTCGTCTCACCAGAGAGCTAAACGTATCCCGTTCCTCCACAGTTGCCGTGATATCCAGAAAAGTGAGCTCGTCGGCTCCAAGATCAGCATAGGCTCTGGCGAGTTCTACCGCATCCCCTGCATCCCTGAGGTCAACGAAGTTGATACCTTTTACGGTTCTGCCATCTTTCACATCGAGACAGGGTATGATTCTCTTTGCTAACATCAGTGAGCTCCTTTGATCCACTGAGCAAGCTCATTGAGCCTGATACGGTTCTCGAACAGGGCCTTGCCGATGATGGCACCGGAGAGTCCCTTCTCTCTGAGCAGCACGAGGTCCTCGATCGATCTGATGCCTCCGCTTGCCACGATCTGTACTCCTTCCGTTTCCTCCACCGCCTTCTGCAGGCTCTCATAGAGTTCTACCGAAGGGCCGTTCAGCATGCCGTCCCGTGAAATATCAGTAGAGACGATCTTCCTGAATCCGTCGGCCACATAGGAAGCAACGAAATCCTGAACCGTGTGCTCTGTCCTCTCCTGCCACCCGCTCACCGCGATAATGCCGTCGATACAGTCCGCCCCGAGAATGAGACGCTCAGCTGTAAACTCATCCAGAAGTGACAGAGTGAGATCTCTGTCTTTTGCACTGAGAGAACCCAGAGTAACCTCATCAGCTCCGCTGTCGAACACTTTGAGAACATCTTCTCTACTCTTAATCCCGCCACCGACATCGATATGAAGCGAGGTATGTCTTCGGATTTTCTCGATCACCGGGTGATTAACCACCTTTCCGGCCCTGGCTCCGTCGAGGTCTACCAGGTGAAGATACTGCAGACCTGCATCCTCATACTGCTGTGCGACAGCGACCGGATCACTGCTGTAGATCGTCTTCTGTGCATAATCCCCTTTCACCAATCGTACGCAGGAACCGTCTATAATATCTATTGCCGGAATGATCTTCATATCAGAACTGTTCTCCTTTAAGGAAATTACTGAGAATCAGGGCCCCTGCGGCCCCGCTTTTCTCCGGATGGAACTGTACACCACGATAGTTCTCGTGACCGATCGCCGCACTGAAGGTCGTGTCGGCGTACTGACAGGTAGCGATACTCTTCTCACTAGCTTCAGCATAGAAAGAATGAACAAAGTAGAGGTACTGATCCTGTTCGATGTCACGAAACAGGTAATCTCCCGTGTGACGAACCGTGTTCCAGCCCATGTGAGGGATCTTCTCTCCTACGGAGGGGAAAAGACGTATTCGGGTCGGAAATATAGACAGGCAGGAGGTGTCCCGCTCTTCGCTATGGTCACACATCAGCTGAAGGCCGAGGCAGATGCCGAGAAAAGGCTGCGTAAGGGAGGTGAGAACCTCATCAAGGTGAGTGCGCCTGAGATACTCCATAGCACTGTACGCTTCTCCTACTCCAGGGAAGATCACCCTTGAAGCACTTCGAAGCCTCTTTTCATCATCGGTCACGACACCTTTATATCCCAGGCGGTCAAGCGCACAGAGAACCGAACGGATATTTCCTGCATTATATTTCACTACTGCTACGGTCCTGCTCATAACATTCCTTTCGTTGTGGGAAGATCAGTGTTTCCCGGGTATCTGAATACTGCCTGTTTCAAAGCACGGGCGAAAGCTTTGAACAAGGATTCAACCTGATGATGAGTATTGCCTGCACTCACGCTCAGATGGATGTTGGACCTCGATTCATCACTGAAGCTCTTGAAGAAGTGTTCGACCATCTCAGTTGGGAAGGATCCCACCATGTCACGGTTGAACGAGACATCAAACAGTAAAAACGGTCGATTCGAGAAGTCGAGCACACACGAGCCGGTCACATCATCCATGGGGATCCGGGCATCTCCATACCGTGTAATCCCCCGTTTGTCTCCGAGCGCTTTGAGAATAGCCTCTCCCAGACAGATCGCAGTATCTTCGACACTGTGATGCTCATCGACAAGGGTATCTCCATCACAGACGACATCCAGATCGATCCTTCCGTGCCGAGCGATCTGGTCGAGCATATGATCAAAGAACGGGATCCCGGTATCGACAGAAGCTCTGCCGGTCCCATCAAGGTTGACTGACACCGAGATCGAAGTCTCCTGTGTCGTCCGCTTCACCTGTGCTCTGCGCGGGGCCAGCTCATGAGAAGGAATCAGAAGAGGAAGAATCTCTTCCCAGGAGGTGAATTCAATACGTTTGAATCCCTCTGAGGCGGGACTTTTCGTCACAATACAGGTGCTTTCACGGTGCATTTCATCCCGGTCAAGCTTCTGCACCTGCGTGATGACCCGGTCGATGAAGACCTTCTCACCGGCAAGGACATCGGTACAGTAGGTGAAAAGCTCATCGGGAATCGAGCTATCTTCGTTGACACGGATGACCAGTGTATACAGACCGTAGGATGCTATACGGGAAAGACTCGAGAAGAGAGACGGTTTCCAGTAGACACGCGATCCGGTCACCTTCTCGACCATCACATCGAGATCGATGATGAGATACGAGTACTTCATGAGAGGACCTCCTCAAGCTCTTTCAGAGCAGCCAGGAGTGCATCATTCTCTTCCCTGCTACCGACCGTTATCCTGACACAACCGCTGCATCCGATGACGCGGGAACGGTTTCGGATGATGATCCCCTTTTTCAGAAGCGATGTGTACAGGAGGTCTGCATCAATGACCTTTACGAGGATGAAATTAGCGTCACTGTCATAGACCTGTTCGACATAGGAGAGGGAAGGAAGGAAAGATGCTATCCGCTCCCGCTCACTGATGATCTGCCGGACCGTATCATCCACCCGATCCTTCTCCGCCAGAGCTTTAACGGCTGTTTCCTGCTGGATCCCGCTCAGATTGTACGGGTACTTCACGTGATGCATGACCGTGATGATATCGGGATCGGCGATGGCAAAGCCGATTCTCACATTAGCCAGACCCCACGCCTTGCTGAGTGTTCTCAACACAACGATACGATCGTTATCTTCGATGAGAGAGGCCGCGGACTCGTGTTCGCTGAAATCTATGTAGGCCTCATCCACTACCGTGATACCATGGAACAGTGATGCTACCTCCTTGATCTGGGGTAGAGAAAAACTGTTTCCGCTGGGATTGTTGGGTGAACAGATAAACAACAGCTTATTCTTACCGTCGTTGAGTTCATCCATCCTCTCTCTGATCGATTTCATGTCAAGGTCGTAGGTGGGCGTAAGAGGGATGGAAGTGATACCCACATCATTGATATCAGCGAATACCTGATAGGCTCCATAGGTGGGTGGCAGCAGAACCACCTGGTCTTCCTTCGGTTCACAGAATATCCTGAACAGGAGATCGATGATCTCGTCACTTCCGTTACCGAGCACGACACGTTCAGAGGCGAACCCCAGAGCATCTTCGATGGATCTCTTCAGGAGAGTATGCTTGGGATCGGGGTATCTGTTTCTTCCCTCTCCACCGACGAAATCGGTATAGTTCTCATTGGCATCGATAAAGATGGAGGCCTGACCACTGAACTCGTTGCGCGCAGAAGAATAAGGTGTCAAGGCCCGTATTGATGGCCTGATAAGCTTTTGTATTCCATGTAATTCCATATCAGACCCCTTTAAGAGCATCAAGCCGGATAGACACTGCTCTGGCGTGTGCCTGAAGCGTTTCGGCCTCAGCCATCGTGATAATTGCCTGTGATAGTTCAGTGAGACCCTGAGGACTCAGGTGCTGATAGGTGATCGTCTTCATGAAACTCGATAGGTTCACACCGCCGTATGCGCGGGCATAACCGCTGGTGGGCAGAGTATGGTTTGTCCCTGAAGCATAGTCACCTGCCGACTCGGGGGAATAGAGTCCGAGAAATACCGAACCAGCATTTACGACCTGCTTCTCAATAGTGTGATACTCCTGAAGGGCAAGGATCAGGTGTTCAGGTGCATACTCGTTGATGATATCAACCACTTCCCCTTCACTCTCTACGATAACTGCGTAGGATCGTGAGAGAGAACTTTCAGCGAGGCTTCGATGTGAGAGGGTGGCTATCTGAGTGTTCACATAATCCAGGATTTCCTGAACGATAGCCTCTCCCGCCTGCGCTGTCTTATCGAGGACCACCAAGACCGCCTGAGAGTCTCTTCCATGTTCACACTGACTGAGGATATCGGCTGCTGCGAACTGGGCAGGAGTGGAAGTGTCGACAACGACCATGACCTCGCTGGGTCCTGCCGGCATATCGATTGCCACTCCGCTGGCATTCACCTGCTGCTTAGCCTCGGTGACATAACGGTTCCCCGGTCCATAGATCTTGTCGACAGGTGTATTCGATTCGGTTCCATAGGCAAGGGCACCGATGGCCTGTGCACCTCCGCAGGTGAGAATATCCTCGATACCGAGAAGCTGTGCACAGTATAGGATTGTCGGGTCTACAGAACCATCGGCACGAGGTGGAGTTGCTATGGTGATGGAACTACAACCTGCCAGCTTCGCAGGGATTGCAAGCATCAGGAGTGTGGAGAACAGGGGAGCTGTCCCTCCGGGGATATAGAGCCCCACCCGTTCGATAGGAACCGACTTCTGCCAGCAGGTGACACCCGGCTGGACTTCAACCTTCTCATGCATCGGGCGCTGTGACGCATGAAACGTTTCGATATTCCGAGCCGCAGTGGCGATGGCGGATGCAAGGGCTGCAGGAACCTGTCGCGCCTCATTCCCGATCCGCTCTCGATCATAGAGAAGTGAGGAGAGCACTACCCCGTCAAAGGTACGTGTGAGTTCTTTCACAACCTCCTCACCGCCGGTCCTGACCTGTTCGAGAATCTCTCTCACAGCAGTACTGACCTCCTCACTCTCGATTTCGTCCGATCGGGCGAGAAGGGTTCGCACATCTTCCTTTTTCATCGAATAATAGACATTCATGCTCATTCCCCGTGTCCGTTCAGTCTGCCATCTTTTCGATAGCAGTCACAAGTATTCCCTGAGCTCCCAGGGCTTTCAGCTTCTCAAGAACATCCCAGAAGAGGTCTTCGAGGACAACCGTCTGCACCGAGACCCACTGGTCATCGACCAGAGGAGTCACAGTCGGGCTCTTCATCCCGTGAATGATTCCTGCAACTTCGGAAAGATGTTTTTTCGGAAGATTGAACATGATATATTTGTAGTCCATCGCTTTGCGCACAGCATCCATACGCATGAGCAGTCTCTCGAGAATCTCCTTCTTCGCGGCAGGAAGGTTAGGATGTGCGATCATGACAGCTGTTGAAGTGTAAAAGGCATCGACTTCTTTCAGACCGTTACTGGCAAGAGTGGCCCCGGTGGACACAAGATCGCAGATGGCATCGGAGACTCCCACCGAGGGTGTAATCTCCACCGAACCGCTGATCTCGTATACACGTGAGCTGACCCCGTTCTCCTTGAGATATGCACCGAGAATCGTCGGATAACTTGTTGCTATCCGCTTCCCTTCCAGACTTTTCACACTGTCGTACTCGAACTCGTTCGGCACTGCGATCGACAGACGACATTTTGCGAAACCCAGATCCCTGACGATATCGAGGGGGAAGTTCTGCTCATCATGCTCGTTTCTTCCAACAATACCGATATCGGCGACACCGTCATACACGTACGAGGGGATATCATCGTCGCGGAGGAAGAGGAACTCGATGGGAAAGTTACTTGACTCAGCCCTCAGTACTCTGCTCGATGAATTGAAGTGAACCCCGCAATCCTTTATCAGCTGAAGTGAATCCTCACTCAGTCTTCCCTTTTTCTGTATCGCGATCTTCAGTCGTTCCATGGTCTCCTCCAGTCCCGTAAAACAGGAACAGGCTTCGCTGTCTGCGAAGCCTGTTTATCAGAATAGTGTACACACGCACCGCAACATTACAGAGATGATCTATGATGGTGGTGGTGTTCAAATATCGTTTTCATGTGGTTCACAGTATCGAAGGAATACTATTATGTCAATATACAGCCACTTTCCCATTCTCATTCAGAGGCGACAGTTGTGTTCTCCTTCCTGCTTGAACGCAGTTGAAGGATCCCGATCACAATACCCGCTATTCCTACGACGATGGCAACCGACGCAACGAGGGTAACAATGAGTGAAGCGGTCTGAGCGGGCAGAAGAAAGACAAGCACTGCAACAACAGCGGACCCGAGGGCTTCGAGGAGAAGCGGTTTCTTTCGGTAGCCACTCTTCTTGATCGCAAACACCTCGATACACAGAATGAGTGAGGCGAGTACTGCCTGTCCTGCAAGAATCTTGAGCATCAGGTGGGAGGTGCTCTGCGATGAGGTGAACAGAAGGACGAGGGCGAGGATCGCGATGATGATACCCGAAATTCCCTTGATCAGCGTACCCGCGAAGGCTACCGATGACCCCTGATACCGTTTTATGGTGAACAGAGAGACAAGGGAGCTTGCCAAAATCAGTACACTGATGGTACCTGTAAGAAGCTGTGTGAACATCTCCCGCCTTACAAGCATCGACAGAGCGAGGACAACCAGGAGCGCCGAAGCGACGATCCACATAAGATAGATTCTCTTTTCCCTTGCCATACTACCCCCTAATGGTATATGTGTACCTATAGGGTATCATCACCTCTTTTCATTTTTTTGTAAAGGATTGTCA
>JAFGUP010000384.1 GCA_016938475.1 Sphaerochaetaceae bacterium | reverse complement strand
TCACCTTCTATTAAACCACACATCTCTTTCTTCATGGAAATATTCATTTGAGATAAGATTGGGATTTTTCTTATTCGGTTTAGTGGCTCGCTGACTTCTTCCGTGTTGTGGTTGCTACAGGTCGGTGAGGGGAGTATACTGAGAAGTGGAGGTGTACCTATGAAGATCACCACTCTCGTTGACAATCATGCTATGGAGGGCTCGGTCTGTGGATCGGAACACGGGTTCAGTGTCTATATCGAAACGGAGAAACACCGGATCCTGTTCGACACGGGCTGCGGGTCTCTGTTTCTGGAGAATGCACGTAGACTCTCAGTCGATCTCTCTGCCATCGACACGCTCATTATCAGCCACGGCCACTATGACCATGCCGGCGGGGTGAGGACTCTTCTTGAGACCTTCTCCTTTGACTCTCTGCCGATGTTCACCGGGGAAGGCTTCTTTAACAGGAAATTCGTGAAAGAACCACAGGGAGAACGGGAACTGGGTGTCAGTTTCGACAGTGAGTACCTCCGCTCCAGGGGAGTCGATCATCAGACGGTCGGGAAGGACCCGGTGCTGATAGGCGACGGGATATATCTTCTTTCCCGTTTTACAGGAAAGGATGAGAATGAGGACCTCAATCCTCGCTTTCTTCTTGAAACCGACGAGGGGGTAGAGGTAGACCGTTTCAACGATGAGGTGTCGCTTGTGTTTGACACTCCTGAAGGCCTTATCCTGATTGTCGGGTGCTCCCATCCGGGTATCCTCAGAATCGTGGAAAGGGTAAAGAGTACTTTCGGCAAGCCCATCAAGGCACTCCTTGGAGGCATTCACCTCTATGATGCGTCAGAGGAGAAGATGAAACGGGTGTCAGACGCCCTTATCGGGATGCATATCGAAACTCTCGGGGTCTCTCACTGTACCGGGGATGCCGCCGGTGAGTATCTCAAGGCACGCACCGACCGGTTCTTCATCAATGCGGCGGGAAAACAGACCGAACTCTGAGTTCTCTGTTCCCTCCTGCCCGGCGTTTCTACATCACGGCTTTTAGCTGCTTCTTATGCTCGTACATCTGGATATCCACGCTCCGGTAGAAGTCATTGAACTCGGTATTGTGGTCATAGACTCTGGTGCCGAAGGCAAGTACGAGGTCGAAGGGTTTCTGTTCGGATTTCTTTTTCAGGTACTCGTTCACCTCTTCGGTAAACCGACGGTAGGCATCTATATCCAAATCCTGCATGACACAGGCGAATTCATCCCCGCTGATTCTGTATGCTGTACCTTTCTCCCCAAGAGCTTCGACGAGGGATCTATAGGATTCGACGATCGCATAGTCCCCCTCTGCATGGCCATAGGTGTCGTTGATACCTTTGAGGTTGTTCAGATCGAGAAGAACGAGACGGAAGGTATTCCTTTCTCTCTGATGACGGATGATATCGCGTTCGAACGCTGAGCGGTTGTTCCCCTGCGTGAGATGATCTTCAAAGGCCATGCGCTTATAGATTGTGGTCATGTTTTTGTGTTCGATGAGAGAACCGATGGTTTTGAATGACTCTCTCAGGATGAGGATATAGAAGAGAAGCACACCTGTAGCGAGATATGAGCTGAGTTCATTATACGCCTGGATGAAAAATGCCGCGATGATGATGCACACGAAGACGAACAGGATGAGGAAAATGCGTAAATATCGTCTCGCCACTTCATTTCCCTTACGGTATCCTTCCTGTGCCAGTGCATAGATAAGGAACAGGGAGAAGCCCGTGATAGCTATGATCGAAAAGATGGTCGAAGCGATGAACGAAAGGACTCCGGTGATCTGCAGGAGTATTTCAACCAGCAGCAACGCCTGGAGGATATGGACAAAGAGAGTCATGGTCCTCTTATAACCGGTCAGGACGATATCTCTGAAGAAAAGAACCAGGATCAGTGGCATAATCAGATTCAGGATATAGCTTGTACTGGCGATGATAATGCGGTTGGGAGTGAAGAACTGCAGAAGGGTCGACTCCGAGAGGATCCACACACTGGCCACAAGTGCGAAGGACGCAAGGTAGATACTATGTTTGCGGATGGCCGGGTCCTTCATCCAGGGTGCGAGTGCGAAGGCTGTGATGCTCAGGAAGGCAAGCAGCGCAGATATCACAAAATTTGCCACTCTGGAGTAGAAAATGTCGAGGATAAGGGCTTCCCCTCTTCCTATCATGATGGGGTTGACATATCCGGTGAATTCACGTGTCGGACTGCTGAAGGTGATTCTCAGATTCCTGCCCAGATTTTCACTCACAGGGATGTCAACAAGATGCCAGGTCGACGGGTAGGGCGCGTGAAACCATGATGCATTGTCCGAGATGTTGAACGAAAAGATCTCCTGCCCATCTACGGAAACCTGCACATCGGTCATTGACGAGCGGATTCTCATGACGGAATAGGGAAAATCTTCTTCAGTGATCTTTCTTTGAATGGAAAAGGGTTCCT
>JAFGUP010000383.1 GCA_016938475.1 Sphaerochaetaceae bacterium | reverse complement strand
GATCCTCTGTCTCTCCGGTCCTTCGCGAGCACTCTTCGAGTCGGGGGACGATCTGGGCACGGATCGGGTCACTCGGATCGTCTCTGTCAATCAATGATGCGTAATAGCGACTTGCCATGAAGGGTAGCGCATCTGCAGGGGCTTGTGCGAACCACTGCCTTTCATGCTCCTGCAGTTCGATGAACTGTTCCAGCTCCTGCTGTGTGTGGATGAAGGTGCTCTCTGTCATGCCAAAGAAATAACATCTTATTCATATCTCGTCCAGTGGGATATTGTTGCAGAACCGGTAGGGTCAGAGTACACTACAAAAAACATCTCACAGACGAGGGCACTATGGAACACACAGACACCAAGAGAACCATGAAAGGGTATTATCTCACAACATTCCTCATCGGGCTCGGATTCTTCACGATGGGACTGATGGACCCGCTATACGACACCTACATTCCGATTTTCCTCTCAAACTTCATCGAATCCAATGCACTGATCGGATCAATCATGACGCTCGATAATGTGTTCGCTATCTTTCTGATCCCTATCTTCGCAGCACTCAGTGACAGGACAAGAACCCCGATCGGCAGAAGAATGCCCTATATCATCACCCTCCTGCCTCTCAGTGCAGTGGTGTTCGGTCTCATCCCGCTCAGTGCACTCTCATCCCTTGCCCTCCTCATCATCCTTATCTTTGCTTTGAATATTTTCAAACAGGCCGTGAGAGGACCTGTTGTTGCTCTTATGCCTGACATCATCCCCGGAGATCTGAGAAGTGAGGCGAACGGTGTGATAAACACGATGGGTGGAATCGCGGCCATCGTGGGGACCATAGGTCTTGCCCGGCTGATGAATGTCTCAATCATCCTTCCCGGTCGAGGACCCACCGACAACATCCTCGCATTTCCTGTCGCCTCGGCTCTCGTGATAGTCGCTGTTCTTCTCCTGTTCTTCTTCGTCAAAGAGAACAGAGGGAAGAACGTAACAACAGAGAGTGAGAAACGGGTTCCCATTCTCGATAGCCTGAAAGAGATATTCGGTGAGAAGGAGAAAAGCGCACTGTTCATTCTCCTGGCTCTTCTGTTCTGGTTCATAGGCTATCAGGGAGTACTTCCTTTTGTCGGGAAATACTCCGTCGAAGTGCTTGGAACAAGCAAAGGAAGTGCAGCACTTGCTGCAGGTATGGTCGGTATCGCCTATGCACTCTTCGCTATTCCCAGCGGTATCATCGCACACAAAACAGGAAGGAAGATCACGATACGAACTGCCCTCATTGCCCTCGTCATCGTTCTCACACTGATTCTGCTGCACAATATGGTGATCGTACCTTCCGGCATGTCCGCATCCCTGAGAGTCTATAGTTTCTGGGCCCTGATGTTCGCTTTCGGCATGTTCTGGGTCACGGTAGTGACGAACTCATTCCCCATGCTGTGGCAGATGGCCGATTACTCTAACATGGGAATCTATACCGGGCTGTACTACTTCTTCAGTCAGCTCGCCAGCATCATCGCTCCACCGATCACAGGTGCACTGATCGACATCTTCGGCTTCGGTTCCATATTCGCCTTTGCCGCAATCTGTATGGCGATAGCATGGTTCCTCATGGGGAAGGTGAAACGCGGAGAGGTATCGAATCGTACATAAAAATCACTCATCTGAATGTAAAAAGCTCACGTGATGAAAAAACCTGCACTGTGTTCTTTACTCGAAAAAAAGGTGCCTGAAAAGGCACCTTTTTCCGATGGTCTAGAACTGGAGCAAATCGAACAGAGAATCAACGGCATCACGCCTCTTGTCCTCTGCTGTCGAAAGGAAGGACCCGGGTGAAACGAACTCAGGTTCTCCACCCTCGTAAGGTTCTGGTGCAGCAAGGATCTCCGGTGCGAACAGGACCGGCATAGAATTCTTGACGATCCAGAGGGTCGCAGCAGAAGGTGTGAAGACCTCAGGAATGAACTCCTCGACTGGCTCAGCTGTCATCTTCTTTTCGATGATTGCTGCCTCATCGGCTACTGTTTCCTGTCTCTGTGGAGAGGAAACGGGGACCGTTTCTGTAGTAATAGGACCCTTCGTCTCAGGCACTTTGACAGCTACAACTACTTCTTCCTCAATCACCGTCTCAGGAGCGATTATATCCTCAGCCTCCAGTTCAACTGGCTCCTCTTTCATCTCCGGAACACCTACATCCTCAGCCGCCTGATCAGCCTCCAGTTCAGCCATTTTTTGTTTCATCTCAGGGGCAGGCACATCCTCGCCTGCCTTTTCACCTTCGAGTACAGCCTGCTCCTCTTTCATCTCCGGAACACCCACATCCTCAGCCGCCTGATCAGCTTCCAGTTCAGCCATTTTTTGTTTCATCTCAGGGGCAGGCACATCCTCGCCTGCCTTTTCACCTTCGAGTACAGCCTGCTCCTTCTGAGTCTCAGAGACTATATCCTCAGCTTCTTCGGGAAGTATCAGCTCCTCAACGAGTTCGCCCTCGGTCTCAGCAGTCTGCAGATCTGCCACCTCTTCCTGCACAACCTCTTTGAACTCCACCACTGACTCAACGGGAGCCGCCTGATCAGCCTCAGCGACTTCTCCAACTTCCACGAATTCTACCGGAGGCACGTAGGGAGTCACCTTCATACTCAGGGCTACCGGAGGTGGCACCTGAATGTCAACTTCTGCATCAGGAACAGACTCTGCAGGAACAGCGGCCTCTTTTACAGCCGGTTCCTTCTGGAGAGGGGTACTCACCGGTTCCTCTTTGGGAGTCATGGGTCGGACCACCTCGGGCTGAGCAGCGGTTTGTGGCTGAAAATACAGAATACCTGCCAGCACAAAAACAGTAAGTGAGATGATGATACCTAAAATGATGTACAGTCCTGTCTTTCTCATATCTGTTAGTTCCTATATTCCTATACTAATGCATAACTCATCAACTTGTCGATGTATAAAATGCT
>JAFGUP010000382.1 GCA_016938475.1 Sphaerochaetaceae bacterium | reverse complement strand
TATATGAGAGGCCCTGAAATGTATTCAGTGCTTCAGGATACTCACAAGATTCTTGGATACACTTCCGCAGCGCTCGGGATTGCAGCGTGTGTGTTCAATCCTGTTCTGGTTGATGATGATCTGCACAAAATGTTCGGATCGGCGGCAGCTATTTCTTCTGCTGTAAACATCGGTGTGGGGCTGGTCAATTATGGTGACCGTGTCTTTTCACCTGAACATGAGAAGGCTGCAACCAGGGATGTGTTGCATGCGGCTCTCAGCGTAGCAGGAAGTATCCTGATGATTGCGGCTACAGGTGTCGAAGCAGAGGATGATGGAGGCTTCTCAGGAAATTTTGCTCACGCTGCCCTTGGAATCGCCGGTGCGGGCCTCATGGCTTCATCAATAGTATTTGAATGGTAACAGAGGAGATAGTAATGAAGAAATTATTGATCACAATGTGTGTCGTGCTTATCTTCACAGCGGGTCTGTCTGCAAGGAATTTCACTGTGGTGTATCTTGATCGTACAGAAGTGAATATGGAGGCAACAAGCTATATCAAAAAACAGATCAAGAAGCAGAAGGCACCGCTGAAGGTCTCCTTCACTAACGGATTTTCGAAAATGGACAGGATCACTGACCCTGTAGTCATTATCAACTCGGGAAGGGCTGCCGGGCTTGATCCGAGGATCGAAAGTTTCCTCAGCTCCCAGAGTGATACCTCGCGTTTTATTCTTGTGAATATTTACAGAATGGGGAGAAAGACATTTTTCTCCACTACTTCAGTTGTGGATTCTTCCGCCGGTGTCGATGAGATATCAGCTTCTTCGTATTACGATGATCCGAAGACAGATTCGATGCATCAGCAATGGACCGCAGAACTCTTCAGGCGGATTCAGGAGAAATTGTGATGGTGCGGATAGGATTATTCATCGTTCTCTACGGTCTGATACCTGCAGTGCAATCATACCTCTACATCATTGATCTTGCTTTTGTAACTCCGGCAAGTGCTCTCAACTACATTCTCTCTATCTTTTCCTATTATGCAGTGTTCTCACACCTGCTTATTTCAGTGAAGATACCGAGAATGCAGCATATTCTTCCCTATGACCGGATGATCAAATTTCACGCACTTTCAGGGATTCTCCTCACTCTGTCGATTTACTATCACGGAGCATTCAAGCTGCTCTCGGGCAAAGAACTTGAAGGAACGAGCATCATGCTCTTCTTCCTCTGGACCTTTCTTCTCTTTCTGGCAGTCATCTGGATTGAAACCCCATTCTCCCGGAGCATTCGCAATGTACTCCTAAAGAGGTTCGTGGTATTGAAGAGAATTCCTTATGATCTGCTTAAGGGGATTCATGAGTATCTCTTTTTTGCCTTCGCCATCATCACTTTTATCCATATAAACGAATCAGACCTTCTCTATTCCTCCTATTCCTTTATTACCGTGTATGGGAGCGGGTTCCCTATAGCTGTACTCGCATTAGTACTATACGGGCGGTTAAGACGATTCTTTTTTCCAAGGTTTACAGTCATGAGTGTTCGGAACGAAGCCGATACGCTGGTGCTCACTCTCTCATCTGCAGGAAAACATTCACTTCGCTACCGGTCCGGGCAGTTCGGGTATCTCAAGGTATTGAAAAAAGGAATGAACAGGGAGGAGCATCCCTTCTCCTTCCTTTCCCATGCACATGAGAAGGAGGTCATGCTGGGTATCAAGTCTCTTGGAGATTTCACGCGGTCGATACAGGCACTCTTGCCCGGTGATACCGTAAGCATTAACGGAGGTTTCGGCAATTTCATTCCTTCCGCTGATGAGAAACCCAAAGTGTTCATCGGGTCAGGTATAGGTATTGTTCCTCTCGTGAGTCTGGTACGAGAAATGCGGCATACCCCTTTGAAGGGTGTGGCCGATGTTTTCTTAGCCGTTACATTGAGAGAGGAACTGCTGTTTGAAGAGGAACTGAAAGAACTTGAGAAAACCATTGAGAACCTCAACCTTCATCTGTATGTCTATAAGGAAGATGGCATCCTCTACACATCAGAGCTGTTCAGGCAGGCGATCGGTAATCCGGAGCAGGCACACTATTTTATCTGTTCCTCTCCAGGTGTCCGTGAGATTGTAACTTCAGCGCTGACCTCGATCGGAGCATCAAAAAAACAGATTCACTTCGAAGCGTTCTCCTACTGATGATGAAATCACCCCGGTTGCCAGGAGAGGGGTGATTTCGCCTGATGTTTGTATTTCGTCATGAAGACTATTCAGTAACATGTTTCGCCAGTGGTCGGAGGCTGATGCAACAGGTGTATGGCCGGAGACTCTTCTCATGCACTCATTGCCGTGCTACAGTGCTAGGGATGGAAGCTGTAATACTTGCTGCGGGCAGCGCAGAGAGGATGGGTGGTCATAAACTCACTCTCCTGTATGAGAAAAAGCCTCTGATCATCCACGCTGTGACTGCCGCAATTGAATCATGTTCGCGCGTAGTTGTAGTCACTGGCTATTTTGCTGACGAGGTGACAGCGGTTTTGGAGGAGGAGGGTCTCACCGAAGATTCCCGGGTGCGTATCGTGCATAACGAACAGGCCGGGCAGGGACAGTTCTCTTCGACTCTTATTGGACTGGCTGCTGTGACCGAGGGCCAGGATGTGGCAATCTCTGTGGGAGATGCTCCTCTTGTGACCCCGTTTCATTATCGCTTTCTGGCTGAGCAGCTGGGAGCACATGAAGGTGTGAGGGTCTTCGTCAACGGGACACCGGGCCATCCGATGCTCTGCAGTGCTTCACTGGCCGCATCCATGGTGAAGTCCACCGGAGTGAACTCCGTCAGGGAGTTCCTTGTCGGTCATGATATCCTCGAGGTGGAACAGAAGGATCCCTCATGGGTCACCGATATAGATGACCCTACCAGTTACATGCTGCTTGTCAGACCCTGTAAATTCTGACAGGAGGAGGGTTGATCTACTGTTTCCTTTTCTTCTGCCGGAGGACCCGCTCAATGCGCTGTTCATTCGCTATGGCCAGCATCAGTTTGATACGGTTCTCCTGATTGACTCTGGTGGCTCCGGGGTCGTAGTCGATCGGCACGATATTGATATTCGGATCTTCATCCTTGAGGGCCTTCATCATCCCCTTGCCTGCGATGTGATTGGGAAGACAGCCGAAGGGTTGTGCACAGATGATGTTGTTGAACCCTGCATGGGACAGATCCTTCATCTCTCCGGTAAGGAGCCATCCCTCTCCCATCTTGCAGCTGAGGCTGATAGTC
Source organism: Sphaerochaetaceae bacterium (assembly GCA_016938475.1). Lineage (GTDB taxonomy): Bacteria > Spirochaetota > Spirochaetia > Sphaerochaetales > Sphaerochaetaceae > SABI01. The sequence goes on along the minus strand of JAFGUP010000382.1, from coordinate 22,105 downwards.
TGTTCGGCAGATTTCACGCTCTCCTTGAAAGGAATCGGGGGAGTGAATCGCTCAATCTTCGAAACCTCTTCTATAACGATACCCTCTAATCGGGTAAGGAAGTTGCGAATTGTCGTCATGATCAGTTTTCTTGCTATCGATCCACCGTAGAGGTTCACGTCAATGATCTGATTCTCGATGCCGTACAAGAGGAACCCCATGATCCCGGGGATCATGATCTCGCAGGACTGAGAAAGGAGGAAGTCCTCTAGGTGATTGTTACCGAGGGATGAGTATTTCATATAGATTTCCCCCACGATACCGACTTTCACTACCGGCCTCTCATAATCCTTCTCGATTGCTTCGAAATCCTTCACCATCGCCCTGATATTCCGTCTCATAGTCTTGATGCGGAAGCCTCGTCCTTTCATGAACTGTTTCTTCATGTGGCTCATCCACTTGCTGACTTTACGTACGGTCTCTCCGGGGTGGATCTCATAGACCTGACACTGATGTTTCAGGAGCATCAGTGTGTCACCATATACCAGGGCTGCGACACCTTTACGAAGCATGCTGTAGGTGATACTGAATCCGCTGTTTTTGTCCATTCCCTTCAGGTTGAGAGAGACTACGGGAATCCCGGAATATCCTGCGTTGATAAGGGCCTTTTTAAGTAGATGGATGTAGTTGCTTGCACGGCAGCCTCCCCCGGTCTGGGTGATTGCCAGTGCTGTTCTGTCAAGGTCGTATTTACCGCTGTCAAGGGCATCGATCATCTGGCCGATGACAAGAAGGGCGGGATAACAGGTGTCATTATGCACATGTTTCAACCCTTTCTCGACTACCTGAGGTCCTTCATTGGTAAGCAGTTCGACCGAGTACCCTTCTGTTTCCAGGACATCGCGTAGAAGGGCAAACTGAATAGGAGCCATGTTCGGAGCAAGGATTGTGTGGGTGGAGCGCATCTCACGGGTGAAAACAGGTTCACGTTCCATGGTGTGTTCTCTCCTCTTTCAGTGCCGAGAGCAGACTTCTTATACGGATGGTCACCGCTCCCAGGTTCGTGATCTCATCAATCTTCAACTGTGTGTACATCTTTCCCTTCGATTCAAGCATCTGACGGATCTCATCTGTCGTAATTGCATCCACCCCGCAGCCGAAACTCACAAGCTGAACAAGTGCCATCGAATCGTTTTCTCCTGCAATCTTCGCTGCATTGTACAGTCGTGCATGATAGGTCCATTGGTTGAGGACCTTCGTATCGATTCTCTCACTCGAGATGGGCAGAGCATCCTCGGTTATCACAGCACACCCAAGACCGGTCAGCAGTGTATCGATACCGTGAAGTACCTCCGGGTCACTATGATAGGGTCTTCCTGCGAGTATAATGAGCTGTTTATTATCTTCCTGCGCTTCGCGGATGACGTTTCTTCCGGCATCGATAAGGGATTCTCTGTATTCGTTGTACCCGCTCCATCCTGCCTGCACAGCTTCCCGGAAGAGAGGAAGGGTCATGTCTGGGAAGAATTTCTTCAGTTCCCTGAGCATCTTCTTCGGGTATTTTCTGATTCGCTCGAGATCGATGGGTGAGCGGATGAAATCGATCTCTTTGAGTTCGTCCATACTGGCATTCAGAGTCTCAGGATAGTAGGCGACGACCGGACAGTTGAATCTGTTGTCACTCTGATGGTCGTCAATATTATAACTCATAACCGGATAGAAGATCCTGGATACCCCTGCATCAAGAAGTGACTGGATGTGTCCATGCATCAGTTTCGCGGGAAAGCAGAGGGTGTCGCTGGTTACCGAAGCCTGCCCGCTGAGGTATAGGCTTCTTGTGGAAAGGGGAGACAGGAGGATCTGGAGGTTAAAAGTATCGAAGAACGGTTTCCAGAAGTAGATCAGTTCGTAGTTGTTCAGTCCAAGAGGAATGCCGATGGTACGCTTGTCGACTTTCGAGGTGTCGAATAGATTGAGCTTACGCAGCTGGTCGAGTTTCCATGCTACAAGATTCAAATCCTTCTTTCCCTGAATCCCTTTGAGCGGTCTTGAGCAGCGGTTGCCACTGATATACTTCTCTCCGCTGGCAAAGGTGTTGACTGTCAGGCGGCAGGCATTGGTGCACAGGTTGCAGGTAATATGTTTTACGATATGAGAGAACGACTCAAGTTCTGTGTATGAAAGTATAGTACTCTTTTCAAGGTGCCTGTGAGAAGCGTACAGAGCTGCCCCGTAAGCCCCCATCAGACCCGATATCGTCGGTCGTATCACTTCCCGTCCGAGTTCCCTCTCGAATGCTCTGAGGACTGCATCGTTATGAAACGTTCCCCCCTGAACGACGATCTTCTTACCCAGTGCTTCAGTGCTGGTGGTCCTGATGACTTTGTACAGAGCATTCTTCACGACACTGATTGCGAGACCGGCACTGATGTCAGGTCGTCCGATCCCTTCCTTCTGTGCCTGTTTGACACTCGAGTTCATGAAGACCGTACAGCGTGACCCCAGATCGACGGGGTAGGAAGCGAACAACCCTTCTTTGCTGAACTGTTCGATATCAGTGGAAAGGGAACTTGCAAAGGTCTGAAGAAACGAGCCGCATCCGGAGGAACAGGCCTCGTTAAGGTAAATGCTGTCTACACTGCCGTTGCGAATTCTGAAACATTTAATGTCCTGCCCACCGATGTCGATGACAAAGTCCACTTCGGGACAGAAGTATTGTGCTGCTGTCAGATGGGCTACGGTCTCCACGATACCGTAATCGACGCTGAAAGCATGTTCTATCAGGTGCTCTCCGTACCCAGTCACCGCACTGCCCTGTATCTCGATGCCCGGGAATTGCTCGTAAATCCGTTTCAACGTGTCGAGAATCACCTGAGTAGGGCTCCCCTCGTTGTTGGTATAGTGTGAGAAGATTATCTGGTTCTTATCGTTGAGAAGAACGACCTTGATTGTAGTGCTTCCCGCATCGATGCCAAGGTAGGAGACAGGTCGGGCAGGATTGTACGGGATCGATTCTACAGTGTTCTGAGCATGACGGGCTGAGAAATCATCCCATTCCTGTTGATCCCTGAACAGCGGTTCAAGGTATGATACTCCGTCGAATACTTTTTCCTTCCTCAATCCTTCGACTACCGTGGTGAGGTCCATCTCTCCGGTCGCACACAGTGCAGCTCCCATCGCAACGAACAGGAGTGAGTTCTGCGGGCAGGTTCCTTTCAGGTTGAGCGTCACATCAAAGTGGTGTCTCAGAGAAGACATGAAGGTGAGAGGCCCGCCGAGATAGACGGCATTTCCGGTGATAGGTCGGCCCTGAGCGAGGCCGGTGATTGTCTGATTCACTACTGCCTGAAGGATGCTTGAGGCTATGTCTGCCTTATGTGCTCCCTGATTGAGAAGAGGCTGTATATCGCTTTTAGCGAATACGCCGCATCTGCTTGCTATCGTGTAGGTTCTCTGAGCCTGTCTGGCGAGATCGTCGAACTGTTCGATCGGTATGTTGAGGAGGGAAGCCATCTGATCGATGAAGGCTCCGGTCCCTCCGGCACACGAGCCGTTCATCCTCACCTCAAGTCCCTGGTTGAAGAAGAGGATTTTCGCGTCCTCTCCTCCCAGTTCGATGACGACATCACAGTCAGGAACGAGGGTCTTGGTAGCGACACGCGTCGCATACACTTCCTGAATGAAGGGGATGGACAGTCGGTCAGCAAGGCCCATACCTGCAGAGCCGCTGATCATGATACTTGCATGTGAAGAGCCGAGTATCTCTTTGTGCAGAAAAGTGAGAAGCTCTGCCGCTTTTTCTGCAATCTGCGAGTAGTGGCGCTCGTAGGTCGTATATACAATCTGGTTGTGCTCATCGATCACAACGCATTTAATGGTTGTCGAACCAATATCCAATCCAATTGTCACCTGATGTTCTCCACCTTGTCTGTTCGATACTATAGCTTTCTTCGGGTTGAATCAAGCTTCATCAGGTTGAAACTGATTGCGGTACAGTTCTGTGTAGAGGCCACCCTTGGCCATGAGCTGTTCGTGTGTTCCGCTCTCGACGACGTCCCCGTGCTCCATGACGAGAATACAATCCGCGTTGATGACGGTGGAGAGACGATGGGCGATGATGAAACTCGTCCGTTTCTGCATAACGTTATCCATAGCTTTCTGGATGAGCACCTCGGTGCGGGTGTCGACACTGCTTGTTGCCTCATCGAGAATGAGAACATCAGGGTCACGAAGCAGTGCACGGGCGATGGTGATCAGCTGTCTCTGTCCCTGGGAGATGTTGGAAGAGTCTTCATTGAGCACCATGTCATATCCTCCGGGAAGGGTGTGCACGACATGTTCGATCTGGGCTTTTCTTGCTGCTTCGAGCACGTCCTGTTCAGATGCATCGTCACTTCCGTAGGTAATGTTGTCCCAAATCGTTCCTTCGAACAGCCAGGTATCCTGCAGGACCATGGCCACTCTGTCTCTGAGATCCTTCTTGGCAATCATATGAATCGGTATCCCGTTTATGAGAATCTGGCCACTGTCTACCGGGTAGAAATTCATCAGGAGTTTGACTATCGTGGTCTTTCCTGCTCCTGTCGGTCCTACGATGGCAATTTTTTCCCCTTCCCGCACAGTGAGCGAGAAGGAATGTATGATGCGGGTGTCAGGAGTGTATCCGAAGGAGATGTCACGGAACTCTACCGTCGTGATCCTTTCGGTGAGGAGCTGAGGAGAGTCAGGTTCCTCCTCTTCCTGTTCATCGATGAAGGTGAAGACCCTCTCTGCAGCGGCAACTGTGGTCTGTATCATGGAGGAGATCTGGGCGATGAGGTTCAACGGTTGCGTGAAGTTTCTCATGTACTGAATGAAGGCCTGTATCTCCCCGATGTTGATGCTCCCCTGCACGGCAAGGATACCCCCGCTCAGTGCGATGATGACATAGGAGATGTTGGAAATCGACTGCATTACGGGCATCATCAGGGAACTGAGGAACTGGCTCTTGAGTGAACTCTCATAGAGTTCCCGGTTCTTAGCGGAAAACAGGGTCTTCTGGGCATCCTCCGCGTTGAAGGCTTTGATGACCGTATGGCCGGAAAAAGCTTCCTCCACCTGAGAATTGATCTGCCCGAGAGTAGTCTGTCTCTGGATGAAATACTTTTGGCTTCGCTTCACGATCAACGTGATGATATGCATGGACAGGGGGAATACGATGAGCGTGATAAAAGTCATCAGGACACTTATGGTAAGCATCATCACAAGAACACCGATCATCGTGGTAATGCTCATGATGATCTGGATGGCACTCTGGTTGAGACTTTGCCCAAGAGCGTCAATGTCATTACTCACCCGGGAAACAATCTCGCCGGGTGTGTAGCGGTCATGAGCCCTCAGGGGGATCGTATGTATCGTCTCTGTCACCCTGCTTCTGAGACTTTTTGTGATATTCTCGGTAATCGAGCTGAGCAGGAAGCTGCTGGCGAAGGTAGCAAGAGAGCTTGCTGTATATATGCTGACAAGGATGATGATGAGAGTGAGGAATCGCTCATGATCAAAGGATCCGGTCCCGCTGAGTATGTCTAAACTCCCCTGGTACAGAACCTGTGTCGCCATGCCGAGAAGGCGCGGGCCGGCAATCGAGAAGGCCGATGCGAGCAGGGCTATGAGGATGATAAGCGTGATGAGCACTGTATGAGGTTTGAAGAGTGAAAGCAGGCGTCTGGCACTTCGAGAGAAGTCTTTCGCTTTCTCGTCCTTTTTTCTGAGATTCCTTCCTGCTCCTGTTCCCGGAGGGCTCATGATCGGACCTCCTTCGCGGTCGCCTGTGACTGTGCGATCTCCTGATACACCTGACACTCTCTCAGGAGCTTCCCGTGGGTTCCCTGACTGACGATTCTTCCCTCATCGATAACGATGATGTTGTCGCATTCCCGCAGGGTGCTCACCTTCTGGCTGACAATGATCATCGTTGAATCGGGATGGTTCGATGCAAGCTGTGACCGTATCGCTCTCTCGGTCCGGTTGTCCAGTGCGGAGAAAGAGTCATCGAACAGGAGGAGGGGCGGATGCCTGTAAAGAGCACGCGCTATGGCGATGCGTTGGCGCTGTCCTCCAGACAGATTCGTCCCTGCAGAGGTTATTATGCTGCGGTAGGTCTCTTCCTTTTCATCTATGAACTGAGCAGCATCGGCAGACAAGGCTGATCGTGTGACCTCCTGTATGGGTGCATCAGAGACCGGAAACGATATATTGTCGGCTATGGAGGCGTTGAACAGGTAGGTACTCTGTGGTACGAACCCGATCGTTTCACGCAGACTCTTGAGCGTCAGAGAGGAAATGTCGACCCCGTCCAGTGTGATCTTTCCCTCCTGTGGTTCTAGAAAACGGGGTATCAGGTTGAGAAGTGTCGATTTCCCGGCCCCAGTCGAGCCGATGATCCCCGTGATATCGCCGGGTGCAAAGGTGCACGAGATGTGTTCGAGTGCCGGGGTTTCAGCACCGGCAAATGTGAACGAGACATCCTCGAATACGATCTCTGTGCCTTTTCCGGTTCGTTGCGGAAGAACTGTTTTTCCATCATGAATCGATGCTGTGGCCTTAAGGATCTCTTCGACTCTCTGAGCAGATATCGCGGCTCTCGGGAGAACGATCGAAAGCATACTTATCATGAGGAACGACATGATTATCATCATGGAGTACTGTATGAAGGCCATGATATCCCCTACCTGCATCTCACCTGAGAGGACCAGGGGGGTTCCTGCATAGACGATGAGGATGGCTGTCAGGTTCATGATGAGCATCATGATCGGGTGCATGGCTGACATGGCCCGGTTGACGAAGAGACTGACTGAGGTCATCTCTTCATTCGTCTCTTCGAATCGCCGGGTTTCTCTTTGCTGTCTGGAGAATGACCTGATGACAAGAAGTCCTTTCAAAGTCTCTCGGAGGATTCCGTTGATCGAATCGACCAGCGCCTGTCTGCGGCGAAAACGGGGCATAACGAGGTGGAACATCAGCACAACCGTACTGATGAGAATACCGACGGCCAGAGCAATCGTCCAGGTCAGTGGAGTCCCAGTCGCCAGGACCTGTATCACACCCCCGATACCCATCAGAGGTGCAAGGAAGACCACACGGAGGATCATGACAAGAGAATTCTGAATCTGTGTTACATCGTTGGTGCTTCGAGTGATCAGTGTCGGAGTGCCGAAGGAATCTATCTCACTCTGGTGGAAAGAGAGGACAGTGCTGAACACCCTCTCTCTGAGGTCTCTTCCCGTCTCTGCGGCGATGCGGCTTGCAAGGTAGGAAGCACCTATCGCTGCACCTGCACTGACGAGTGAGACGAGGATCATGACGAACCCTTGTGAAAGGATGTAGGTTCTTTGTAGCGCAGAAAGGTCTACTCCCGCTTCCTGGTAGAGCTCTTTGACCTTCTCAATAGCCTTCAAACGTCGTAACGATGATCCTTGCGATGAGTCGCTCGTGTAGTGGTGTATGAACAAAGCTGTCAGGGGTTCTGTCACAGCACCTGAAAGGTGGTAGAGTCCCTCATCGGGAATGTACGCATCACTGATGATATCACCATAGGATTGTACGAGAAGCTCGTACTCCGACACCTGAAGGACTGAAGGCACGGGTTCCTCGATCCCATTCTGCTGTATTCCGACATTCACGATGATTGAGGTGTAGTAGGGAAGTGCAAGGTCACTGGCTACCTTGACAGAGAGAAGCAGAAGGATCAGCAGAATCACCTTCCAGGATTTTCTGAAGTAGTGGAACAGCAGGCGCATCTACTGCATATCCTTGAGATTGGCTATCATCATTGATGCAATACGGTCAAAACCTGTCAGATCGTCAGAACTGATGCCTTCACGTGTCTTGTTCTGTATCAGATCATACTTTTTCTTCCCCTGCTTCAGGATATCCTCTCCCTTCTCGGTGATTGCGACACGCATGACCCGTCTGTCCTTCGTATCATGACTCCGGGTGATGAAAGAAGCCTTTTCGAGGTTGACGATGATCTGGTTGACGCTGGAGGGTTTTATCATGAGCATGGCACCGATCTCTTTCTGGCTCAGTTCCTCAGGATGGTCTGAAAGAATCTGCAGGACAAAGAACTGTCCGGGGTATAGACCGACATCCGAGAGAAACTGATGCATCAGCTGAAACTGAAGACGGGTGATCTGAGCAAGCAGAGGTATGTCGCTGCATTGACTGTCCATGAGCTCTCCTTATAGTTAGCGTACTAACTATAAGTGAGTATACCAATACAATCCAAAGTGCGCAAGAAGAAGGACCCGGCAAGCTGGCCGGGTCCTCGGTATATCTATGTCTTGTGCCGGTGTTCAGTCAGGATTTCTACTTTCTGTCAGAATTCTCTTCGTGGAATTTTCTGTCCCACTCCCGCTCCTTATTGAACACACTCTCTTCCATATCTTCCACTTTCCTTTTCAGTCTTTCGAACGTCTCGTTGAGCGTCTCCTTATAGGACTCTTCACCTCTGGTGTATTCTCTATCATCTCTGTACCTTTCCCTCCGTCCATGAGGTTCAATCGGGAGAAGAAGAGCTACCAGAGCATAGATAAGGATACCGGGAAAGATGCCCGTGATAAGGATCGAGACCCCGACGATAAGTCTCAAGGTGTCAACAGGCAGATCCTTCCAGTCTGCAATACCCTGACATACGCCGAATACTTTTCCGTTTCTTGACCTGTATAGTCGTTGCGTTGTCGCCATCATACGTTACCTCTTGTCCGAGTGATTACCGCGAAGGATAATCTCCAGATTTTCGATCCGTTTCGCCAGATCTTTCATACCTCTTTCCAACTCTTCGCTTTGTTCACTCATCTTGTCGCTTCTGTGGCGTCTGAGGCTGATTACCCAGCCGGCGAACAGGAAAGGGGTCACGATAGCAATAATACCTATTAGATTCTCTCCCATATCAGCTCTTGCTTCCTTTGCTCTGTTCCTTTTTCAGGCTCGCGAGCTCTGCTTCAATCTCATCCATCTGCTCAAGGTTTTGAAACTCCTTGTCCAGTGAGTAATTCTGATATGTTCCTCCCATTTTTTCAAGATGTTCATCCATCTGAGAGAAGCGGTTTTCGTAGGCATCCTCACGTTCGGCGGCAGTTCTTGTCTGGCTTCCTGTTCGCGTTCTTCTTGCTCCCTCAGAGCGCAGAGTATCAAACTTTGTTCTGACCCCGGCCAGTTTCTCTTCTACCTGTCTGATATTCTCCCGACAGGTGCTCACAAGGTCTTCCTTGTCAGTCAGTTCCTGTTTCAGTTCTCTGAGAGTTTCAACTGTCTGCTTCTTCATGACAAGAGCTTCACGTGCAAGGTCTTCCTTTCCCTTGTCGAGGGCGAGTCTTGCCCGGTCAATCCACCTCTGAACGGATTCTTCGGTTTCCTGAATCTTCTTGTCGAGTGAATTCTTCGACGCGATCGAATCAGCACACGTGCTCTTCAATTCGATCAGCGTGTCTTCCATCTCCTGCATCATCAGCTTCAACATTTTCTCGGGGTCTTCAGCCTTGTCGAGCAGTGAATTGATATTTGCGTTCACGATATCCAGAAATCTTGAAAATACTCCCATATGTCTCTCCTTTACCTTCGTGGGAAGGTTGTGCCGTTTGTCTGTACTGAGTATATAGCATGGAGCGTGCCAACTTTGAACTATGGTTTTGAGTGCATGCAATAGAGAAAGAAGGCGATGAAAAGAGAAAAGAGTGGCTTTTTATGCCATTCAGTGGTAAAATATACCCATGACAAGAAAAGGTACAGGAGTCAATCAGACTCCGCTGGGTGAATCGGAGGTCTTCCTTTCGTTTCAGGAACGGCTTTCTCAGGTTGCACGGGTGAATAGAAGTGTTCTCATCGTTGGTGAGCGGGGTTCGGGCAAGGAGATCGCGGCAACCCGTCTGCACTATCTGAGTGACAGATGGAGCGGCCCTCTGGTGACGGTGAACTGTGCAGCTCTTCCACCGACACTTATAGAGAGCGAGCTGTTCGGTCATGAATCAGGGGCTTTCACCGGTGCGAACAAGGTGCGTAAGGGACGTTTCGAGGAGGCTAGCGGCGGGACACTGTTTCTTGATGAGATCGGATTGATTCCCCTTCAGGTGCAGGAGAAGATCCTCCGTGCTGTGGAATACAATACGTTCGAACGGGTAGGCTCCTCACTCTCCCATGAGGTTGATGTGAGGATCATCGGGGCAACCAATGCAGATCTGCCGGCTCTGTGTGAGGAGGGTAAGTTCAAGAGGGACCTTCTGGACCGGCTCAGTTTCGAGGTGCTGTTCATCCCGCCGTTAAGGGCACGGGGGGATGACCTGTTTCTCCTTGCACACCATTTCGCTTCCCGCATGGCTCATGAATGCGGCCACGAGACATTGCCGGTCTTTGGTGAACAGGTGAAAAGGGAGCTTCTGGAGTACTCCTGGCCGGGAAACGTGCGAGAACTGAAGAATGTCGTGGAGCGTGCAGTGTACACCCATCCTGACCGGGTCATTGAAGCTCTCGAGATTGACCCGTTCAGGAATCCCTATGACGATCATCACCATGAGACGAAAGAAACACAGTTCTCTCTCGAGCATTATGTCTCTCTCGAGCATTATGAAGAGGCAAAGAGGAACCTCGATATTGACTACCTTCGCCGGGCACTCGAAGAGTCTCAGGGAAAGCAGAGTGAGGCTGCTTCTCTCCTTGGTCTCACCTATGATCAGTTCAGAGGTCTGTATAGGAAGTACAAAGAGGTTCTTTGATCACTGAGAGTGGGGAAAAAAACAGACTCCGAGGGACGGAGTCTGTCAAGGTTCTGATCCGATAGTTATGAGTTGATGCGCTGTTTCATCTCTTCGAGTTCCTGTTCGATAGCTGCATCGGCTTCCATTTTGCTGAATTTCTGTTCTGCTGTGATGTGCTGGGTCTCCTCTTCTGCAAGGGATGCCTGTGCCTCAAGCCTGGTGATTGTCTGCTCGAACTCGTTGAAGTTACGCACAGTAGCAGAAGAATCGAGGCTCTTGAGAGTCTCCATGAGATGTTTCTTTTCCTTGGCATGGTACGCACGCTGGATGAGCATCCGCTGCTTGTCCATGATCTCATCCTTCTTCGCCTGCAGTGTCTGTACATGAGAGTGCATCTCAGCGATGATCGAGTTCATCTGTGTGATCTCCTCATCAAGATGGGTAAGGCGACGGGTTGCATTCTTCTTTTCATTCAGCGCCTGACGGGCCAGTTCGTCTTTCTCCTTGCTGACAGCAAGCTCAGCGCGTTCTATCCAGCGGGCCACAGCATCCTGAGCATCCTTCCTCTCTTTCTCTATCATGGTAAGCGTTGCAATCTTGGCAGTCGTCTCAGTCTTCGCATCGACCAGAGCCTCTTCTATTTCCCGAATCATGTAACGGATCATTTTTTCGGGATCCTCTGCCTTGTCGAGTCTGTAATTGATTTTGCTTCCTACGATCCTTCTCAGCCTTGTAAATAGTTTCATATCATGTATCCTTCCTTTCTCGGTAGTTTGTGTTGTCAGTAGATATGCATTGAATGTGCCAAGCGTGATTAGTAATCATGTATCATATTATAATATAATGATATAAAAATTCGCAACTGGTCGTAAGAACTGATGGGACAGGATAACGGTGTGCTTGATATGGTAAAAAATACCACAATCGGGAAGGGTAGCCTGACAGGTGAGCATCTGAAGACATTCGGGTGTGCTCGTGATTGCCCAAGCATACCAACTGGAGTAATATGATGCATATGAGCACTCTATACATCGTCGCCACCCCCATCGGGAATTTACAGGACATCACCTATCGAGCCGTGAAAACTCTCAGTGAAGTTGATATCATCGCCTGTGAAGATACCCGGGTTACCCAGAGACTTCTTGCCCATTATGATATTCATAAGCGTCTCATCGCAACACATGCTCACAATGAGAAAGCCTCGGCGAAAGGAATCATCGAGCTCCTGAAAGAGGGGAGCACGATAGCGTTCGTCAGCGATGCAGGCACCCCGGGAGTTAGTGACCCCGGCAGCCTGTTGGTTGAACAGGTACGCGCTGCCGGTTTCTCCGTTGTCCCGATTCCGGGAGTCAGTGCAGCGATCACAAGTGTTTCTGTAGCGGGGATTTCCGGCAAAAGTTTTACCTTCGAGGGTTTTCTCCCGGTGAAAAGCGGTAAACGGGATGCGCGATTGAGAGAGCTTCTGGACCGTTCAGAAGCATTCATTCTCTACGAATCTCCTTATCGTCTGCTCAAGGTTCTCACTGCTCTGGCTGCTCTTGAACCCGAACGAAAGGTGATGGTTGCCCGTGAAATCACGAAGATACATGAGGAGTTCGTTGCCGCGAAAGCTGTACGTGTCCTTGAAGAGTTTTCCTCCCGTCAGTCGATAAAGGGTGAGTGTGTGCTTCTTGTCTATCCAGAGGGGATCGAATGATCACGCTGAAGAAACTTGACACGCTCAGAGCCGACACCAGGATGCGGAAGATCATTCGCCTGCTGGAATCATGTACCAGATCAGGGGTCGATTCCATGGAGTATCTCAGTGGCCTTCTGATCAGGATCGCTGACAGTGATGAGCCTCGAGTGACACCCGATACGCGCTCTCGAGCAACAGCGATGTTGAACCGGAGTTCTGCTGATGTGTGGCTGCTCAGTGACCTCACCTACTCCCTTGCTTCCGATATGGGAGCGAGCTTTGCGGATTGGGATTTTGTAAATGACCAGAAGGTTCTCGATGAGTCGAAGCGGCAGAGATTTCCCATCTCTCTTGTGATGGACAGAATCCGCTCCCCGTTCAATGTCGGTTCGATGTTCCGTACCGCTGAGAGTTTCGGAGTATCGAACATCTACCTGACAAGACCCGGGGCTCCGGTGGAGCACCCGAGAACTCTCAGGAGTGCAGCCGGGGCTACACAGGTTATTCCTCACTTTTCGGGCGAGAGTTATCAGATTCTCGAATTGATTAATGATCTGCCGATCTTTGCTCTTGAAGTCGGCGGGTGTGACATCGATTCATTTACCTTCCCTTCTCATGGAGTAATGGTCGTGGGAAGTGAGGAGCTGGGGGTCTCTCCTGAACTCATGAAACGGGCACGGAATTCTGCAGGAATCGTTTCGATCCCTCTGTTCGGTGCGAAGGGTTCTCTCAATGTGTCGAGTGCCTGTGCCATTGCACTTCATCAGTGGGTATCACGATTGCGGTCGTGAAAGTTCATACAGGTGTTTCAGCCGGTTCTCGATGACTCGATTGAAGGAGTCTACAGGAAACTGTCCTTTCTGATTCCGCTCACCAGAGGGCCTGTCGGTCAGGACACTCATCCCTTCGTCGATCGTACGCACAGGATAGATATGGAATTCTCTGGCTGCGATCGCATCTATGATTTCAGAAGGGAGGATCAGGTTCCTTACGTTCTGATACGGTATGACCACCGTGGGGTGTTTCACATTCCCGAGAGCCTTGCAGACCCGGTAGAAGCCGATGATTTTCTCGTTGATTCCACCCACCGGCTGCAGTTCTCCCATCTGATTGACAGAACCGGTCACTGCGATATACTGCTTGACAGGAAGCTCTCCGATTGCTGAAAGAAGGGCGTACAGTTCGCTCGAGCTTGCCGAGTCTCCGTCCACCTCACCGTAGGACTGTTCGAAGCAGATTCCTGAGTAGATTGACAGGGGGAATGTTCTGGCATACTTCTTTCTCAGATATCCTTCGAGAATCAGCAGTCCCTTATCATGTATCTCTCCGCTGAGACCGGCCTCATGCTCTATGTTTACGATTCCTTCGCTACCGGGAGCCACTGTCGCACTGATCACCGCAGGGGTCCCGAAGCTGACAGAGCCGAGATCTATGACGGCGAGACCGTTCACGACACCGGTCTTATAGCCTGACAGAGTGATATTCACCTCGCCTTTTGCTATTTCATTCTGGATTCTCGCTTCACTGAGACTGCCGATGTACTCCCGAGCCTCGATAGCCCTGTTCACCGAATGGCTGGTGATAGTGTTTTCCCCATGTTCGTGAGCCCAGTAATCGGCCTCACGAAGAAGGTCCGCGAGCAAGGCGAGCTGGGTCGAGAGTTCCTCCCGATTCTCGGCAATGAGTGCGCTGTACCGCAGAAGTTCGCGGAACGCGGAGATATCAACTGACAGGAGGTGTTCACACTGTGCCTTTCTCTGGAGGAACTGTACAGTCCCCTCAATATTCTCCTCATTCATCGGCATGCTGTAATCGAATTCACAGGAGACCTTGAACAGTTGGGTGAATTCGGAGTCCTGTTCACACAGATGTTCATACACCTCGGGAGTCCCGATGATGATCACCTTTACGGTGAGCTCTACCGGTTCCGGTCTGATGCCGCTTTGAGAGCTCTCGCTTTTCGCATTATTCTGGATCACCAGAGCCTTCGTACTGAGAAATCGTTTCAGAGCCTCGTACAGGCCTTCCACCGTGAACATCTCGTGTGCGTTGATGACCAGATACCCTCCCGCTGCTTCCAGAAGAGACCCTGATTGTATCGACAGGAAGGGGAGGTTGAACTCCTTGCTCTCCTCTCGGGTTGTCTCGAGCGAACCGAATAGATTCGCAAAGGTAGGGTGGTCTTCGAATATCAGGGGGCGAGTTTGTGTATGGGTATGGTCTACGAGGATATTGACCGAGTAGCGAAGGAGGAACGAGTGAAGATCCTTCGAAGAGAAGTCGTCACGGGTGAAGAGGTAGAGGTGACGTGTGAGATCGAGCTCGATCTGGGAGAGAAAGAAGTGAGGTTTTCCCTCCTTCCACCTTGCGAGGAGGGGAGAGAGAAGAGGCTGTGCGATGCTCTTCAGGTCATCCATGCCGAGCCTCCCCTCTTTGATCAGTGGAGCAAGTTCGTTGAAGCATGTTGCAGAGAACTCTTCCATGTCCTGGCTGAAGGCTCTACCCGATCCGGGGGGGAAGGTGATGGAAACCGGAACTTTCGGGTTGTTGAAGTTGTGGACGTACACAATATCCTTCAGGTGCTTTCTGTCCTTGAGGAACTCACTGGTGGCGAGTGTTATAGCTGTTTTTTTTCCTGTCCCGGCTTCTCCGCTGACGAAGATGTTGTACCCGTCGCTTACAATGGAAAGTCCCATCTTCAAAGCCTGCATCGCTCTGGGCTGTCCTATGATGTTCTGGCTTTCTGTATCGGATGTGAGGGGAGGGACTGTTTCAAGCCGTATCTCGAACGCTGCATCCTGCGCCGTTATTTCTGCTATGGGAGGGGGTAAAGTTGCCATGAGGGAAATATAGGTGGTGGAACAATTGATGTCAACTCTTTATAATCGTATGCATGAAAACACATACCCTTGAACAGTATCTGAACGATATGTTGAACGTGGAGGGTTTCATGGCGTCAGATGCGTCGATGAACGGCCTTCAGGTGGACTCCGGAAAGAATAAGGATATCACCCGCATCGGGTATGCAGTCGATGCCTCTCTGGAGACCTTCGAACAGGCAGCGCGTTTTTCCTGTGATGCCATGATCGTTCATCATGGCCTGTTCTGGGGAAAGAGCCAGCAGATCATCGGAACACACTATCGCAGAATAGCGACCCTCCTTACCCATGATATCTCGCTGTTCGCCTACCATCTTCCCCTTGATGCACATGACAGGTTCGGCAATAACGCCGTCATGGCACGGTTGCTCGGTCTTCAACAGGTCGTTCCCTTCGGCGAATACCATGGGGTGAATATCGGCGTGATGGGTGTGCATCCGGAAGGGCTGACCCTTGAACAGGTCTCAGGACTTCTCGGGTTCCATCCTGATACGGGTCTCCATATCCTTCCCTTCGGTAAGGAGCGGGTAAAAACGGTAGCGATCATCTCCGGAGGAGCGCCCTCGGAGGTTGAGCAGGCGGTTCGCCTTGGTGCAGATCTGTATGTAACCGGGGAAACCAGTCATACGATGTACGGGTTCTGCAAAGAGGAAGGGATCAACATGATAAGTGGCGGTCACTACCAGAGTGAGGTTTTCGGGGTGAGTGCTCTGGCAGAGCATCTGAGTGAGAAGTTCTCCCTGACATGCACATTCATCGATGTACCGACGGGATTATAGGAGAGAGTATGAACAGGAAGCGCCAATCAGTCATTCTCCCTTTTACTCTCACGCTCCTTGTCATCCTTCTGGATCAGCTAAGCAAGTGGTGGATAGTATCTTACGTGAGAATAGGTTCGATTCATGCCTCGTTCCTCTCCGATTTTCTGTGGATCGTGCATGTGAGAAACAATGCAGTGGGGTTCTCTCTGGGAAGCGGTCTTCCCGATCTCGCGCGAACCATCCTGTTCATCGTTCTTCCCCTGATCCTCCTTTTCTCCCTGATTGTCTATATCGTGCGGTCGCAACAGATGAGTCTTTTCCAGAGATGGGCCCTGAGCGGTATCATAGGGGGCGGGCTGGGGAATCTGGGGGACCGCATGTTCAGGGAAGAGTGGGTCGTAGATTTTATCAGTGTCAGAGTATATGGCTTACTCGGGTTCGAGCGGTGGCCCACCTTCAATGTTGCTGATGCATCTATCGTGGTATGTGCTATACTTCTCATGATATCTCTCCTTTTCGAAATGAGAGGGGAGAGAAAGGAGAACGGTGATGAACAAGAAAGTTAATACGATACTCTTCATTCTCGGAGCAACGATTCTCAACCTGATTCTGATGCTGGTGATCTTTTTCGTCCTCTTTGCACTGCTTGTCCGGTTCGTCAGTCAGGACAGTTCGGCCTTCCCGATGCTTCTCGCCCTTCTGTTCATCCTCAGTATCGGAGGTTCCTTCTTCCTGTACACGTTCGCCATGAAGAAACTCTCGGCCCGTATCAGGTTGGAGGATTATCTTTCTCCTCTGTTCGGCAGGAAACCGGGCAGTGGATCAGGAAGGGGAGAGAGGAGATGAAAGGGGTTCCTTTCGAACTGTTCGACAATCTGGAGAATCTTTCCTGGTTCCCCTTCTCTGATGAACCCATCATTCAGTCTCATCCGCTTCAGCTGAGGGTCTCGAATCCCTGCGTGCTTCTTCCTGAAGAAGCTCCCGATGAATCATGGCATCTGTTCGCTCATTCCATGCTCGGTATCCATCATTACACCTCGGATAGCGGAATTAGCTGGTCCCATCAGAAACTTCTGGTTCCAGGCGGACGCTTTCCCAGTATCCTGGAAGAGGATGGGAATTATCATCTAATTTATGAGCAGCGTGGACGGTTGTTTCCCCTGCTGGGAAAAAGCAGCAGGCTGAGAGTTGATGATATCCACCATGAGAGTCATATAGAGCTCAAGATATCGACAGATCTGTCAATCTGGAGCAGACCGCGTCATCTTATCAGTGGAAATGATATCGAGCAGGCTTCTCACATGAGGAAACGGCCCTTACTTATGCATCCGCAGCTGGTGAGTACCGATCACGGATACCGCCTTTACATGGGTGCATCCGCTATCGGCGAAGACAGCCGGGTTGCCCGGTACCTTGTGAGTGCTTCAGCTCCACAGATACTCGGTCCCTACCATCAGGAAGGCAAGTCAGTTCTGATAGAGGCTGCAGGCAATGAGTATTATCGTTCGCTGGGAGTCGGTCAGCTTATGGTATATGGACAGGAAGGTTTGTATAAAGCTTTGGAGACTTCCTATTATTACGATGAGGAGCGCAATACCAATACCTCATCCATTATCGTATTGAACAGTGCCGACGGTCTAGTTTTTCCGTATGATGAGAATCAGCCTATTCTTGTTACCAGTGAAAGAGGGTGGGCTTCTGGGAATATCCGAACCTGTGTGTTGAAATACAAGGCTGATGAGAAGTGCTGGTACTGCTTCTTTTCCGCTTCAGCGAAAAGCGGGCTGTTCCCGGAACGGGAGTCGATCGGACTCCTGATAGGGAAGACTCCCCACCCGAGGAAGATGGAAGATGTCACCGATGTCGTATACAACCAGCTCTAGGTGGAATCACTCACTCCGGCTGCTATATACCCTTTGTTCTTTCGCCTCAGATGAACCTGTTCCCGCTTTGTCTGTCTGATGAGCTCGCTCATCTTTATCAATGCGATGTTCTGAAGATTTCTCCCCGATATGAACTGCCTGAGGGCTGAATAGACTTCATCGGTTCCCTCTCCCTTCGGGAAGATGAATGAACCGTGAAGACCGTGCGGAATCTCAAGAAAGGTGACGGGAGTGTCGGCTGATCTGAGGCTTTCGCTGTACAGTTTCGCATCATCAAGAAGAGGGTCATACTCTGCTCCGATGATAAGAGCCGGGGGGAGACGCGAGTGGTCCTTGGAAAGGAGGGGAGAGAACGAAGGATTGAGTGTATCTTTCGGTTCACTCTGGTAGCTCTGTATGAAGAACTGCATCATCTTCATCGTAAGGGTGGGGCTGTCCTTGTGCTGTTGATAACTCGCAGTTCTCATTCGTCCGTCAGTGGCGGGGTAGATGAGAGCCTGCCCCGCGATAGCCGGTCCCTTTCTGTCTCTTGACATGCGGCAGACCACGGCAGCCAGGTTCCCCCCCGCACTGTCTCCCATGACGAATATCCTCTCGGGGTCCACCTTCCAGTAGCGAGCACCTTGAGACGCCCATAAAAGTGCCGCGTAGCAATCTTCCGTCGCTGTGGGAAAGGTGTGCGTCGGTGCGAGACGGTAGTCTACAGCAAGAACCGCAGCGTTGGTCACCGATGCGATCCGGTTGCATACGTACGTGTAGACGTCCATGTTTCCCAGCACCCATCCTCCACCATGATAGAAGATTATAAGCGGTCTCAGTGATGAGATGCGGGGTGTGACGGAGGATCTGGGGACGAAATAATACCCGGTAAGGGCACCGCCTTCGACCGGGATGATGAACGTGTTGTGTTCGATGTTCCTGTTCTTCGTGCCAAGCAATGCCCGGGTTCTGCGGGTGTTCGGTATGTTCTTCTTGTTCAATTCATGTATCTGGGTTTCGCTGAGCTCTGTTACATCATCATTGCCAAGAACCTTGTCAGCCAATGTGAGAACTCGCTGCATCTTTCGTGATATCTGATATCTGTTCTCTTCTTTCTGACTGTGCCTCATTTCTTCCTCTAGATTGCGAAGGATTCCAGGAGGGATTTCTTCATCACATCAAGTGGTGCTTCAGCCCCTGTCCACGCAGTATATATGATTGCTCCCTGATGCGCCAGCATCCCCAATCCATCGAGAGTGTCGCACCCCGCCTGTTGAGCAGTATCCAGGAACCGGGTCTGTACCGGGTTGAATACCACATCGCAGGCGATCGATGCAGAGAAATCACCTGTGGTGAAATCAACGGGAATCATACTGTTCTCATCGAACAGACCCACGCTTGTCGCCTGAACGATAATGTCAAAAGAATCGTCTATCACATATTGAGTTCCCAGAGGTTGAGCTGTGAGTTTCGTCGAAACCTCATCTTCAAGGTCTTTGACTATCTGTTCAGCTTTTCTGAGTTCTCTGTTTACAATGTGGATCGAACCAGCTCCATCAAGGGCAAGCTCAGAGATGACGGACCTTGCCGCTCCTCCGCTGCCGAACACGAGGAATCTCTTTCCCTTCACCTCGGTTCTCTCGCGAAGTGCCTGAAGAAACCCTTTCCCATCGGTGTTCTCCCCAACATACTCATTGCCTTCTCGGAAGACACAGTTGATCGCCCCTATAAGCTTAGCCGAGGGAGTCAGACGGTCAACATAGCTGGTGGCTTCGACCTTATATGGGCTTGTGATGTTCCAGCCGTTGAACCCGAGGGACTTAAGACCCTCCATCGTTCCAGCAAACCTGTCAGGCGGAATATCGAAGGTAAGATAGCGGTGGGGTAGGGAGTGATGATGAAATGCCTGTTCGATCATGTACTGGGTGGGGTTTCCTGTCACAGGAGTGCCGATACATGCATGTAAGAGGCCTAGCGGTCCTTTCATCAGTGCATCAATATCCTCTTTCTCGTATATCATCCAACTACTCCGGCAGCTACTATTTCCTTATAGATTATCCCATTGTAGCGTACAATTTTGAGGATGTCACCGATAAATTTCTCACAGAAAAGTATTATGATACCGGCACGGAGACGAACACCGGTTCCCCTTTGACGGACAGAGAGAGCGGAGAGTTCATAGCAATATTGGACAGGCTCATGTGTGTGGTGTCGACCAGAAAGGAATCAAGAGGCCATCTAAGAGCGCTGCAGGTAACCTGAGAGGTTCCACCTATCGTGCCGGGTAGTATGCTTACCGTGCTGCCCGGCACGATGTCCAGATGCATTTCACTGTTGATTCTGACCATGTCTTCGCGTGCTGTCAGCCACCTTGCAGGGGTCCCATACCGGGTGAAAAGGGAAAAGAGGTGTAGCAGATGGTCAAACCGCCCTTCACCACCACCGATGAGAGTGTATTCACAGATGCCCATCTCCTCAAGGTGTCTGAGGAGAGCCTCTGTATCACTGATATCCTTTTCGCTCGGTAGTCTCCTGTGATTCACGGAAACCAGAAGCGAATCATCCTCGAGAGAATCAAAGTCTCCTATGGCATAATCGACGTTGAGACCAAAACGCCTGGCGATATCGAGACCACTATCGGCCGCACAGATGTATGGAGGTGAAAGGGGAAAGATATCGGGAGGGATGGAATCGGGTCCTTTCCCCCCGGTGAAAACAATGGCATGGTGTTTCATAGAAAACAGAGTACCACAGAGAGTCTCTTCTGGACAATAAAAACGGACCGCAAGGGAAGTGTTTCCCCCGACGGTCCGACTCGCAACCCTGAGAAACCTCTATTAGAATCTGATTTTTGCCGTCAGACCAATCAGCGAGTAGTCCCTCACAGCATCGGCGATTTCATCAACACTCGAGTGTGCGAGGGTATCGAAGAACTCACCTACATCATCAACCAGGAAATTGGATTCGATTCCGAAAGAGAGCCATTCAAGAGCGATGAAATCGACACCGAAACGTACGTTATAGGCAAAGGGTTCGCTGTCGATGTCCGAGTCATGCCGGTCCTCATAGCCCCGGTAGGTGGGACCAATCCCGAGATAGGGTTCCAGCGGATCGAGAGGAAGGCGGAAGACAGCATCCAGGATGTAGACCATCTCCCGATACTGATGCCAGTTGCTCTCTTCGATGACTATCGAGTCAACAGAGACTCCAAGATTGTCATTGAAGTAGTATTCAAGTCTGACTCCCGGAATGTACTGTTCGGTGTCACCGGCTTCAAGGTCATAGAAGTCGTAATAGTTGACCGATCCGATAGCCAGGGTATGTGAAGCAGACAGGCTGCCCGCTGCAAAAATTGCAATACTCACAATAAGGATCACAAGTGTTCTTTTATTCATGTCTCTCTCCTTCCGCACATACATTCAGGTGCTTACATAGACTCAAACACCTCAACGGTAAAAAGGTTTCATTGCTACCTGCAGCGACACTGCAGTTGTGAGAAAAACATAACAACAGGCCTGCTGTGAGCAGGCCTGCAGGGTGTGTCGGTCGGATAGTCTAGAACTTGATCTTGGCAGAGATGCCGATGAGGCTGTAGTTTTTCAATGTGAATTCCTGCTGTTCCGGTGTCATGTCAGCAAAGGTCTCTATGAACTCAACCACATCGTCCACAAGGAAATTGAACTCCATGCCCAGCGAGAGCCATTCGAGAATGTTGAAATCGACTCCACCGCGAACGTTGTAGGCGAACGCTTCCTCTTCAGCTTCAGAATACTCACCATCGATAACTCCGCGGAAGGCAGGACCTGTTGCCACGTAGGGCTCTACAAGACCGAGCGGGAGACGGAAGACCGCGTCCACGATATACAGCATTTCATAATACTCCCACTCAGGTATTGAGTAGGTCACTATCGCATCGGCCGAGACGCCCAGGTAGTCACTGAAGAAGAATTCTCCTCTGATACCGGGGATGAACTCTTCCGAGTTGCCGGCTTCCAGATCCCAGTAACTGTAGTAGTTCACCGAACCGAGGCTGAACGTACTCGCTGCGTAGAGACCTCCCGATACTGCGAAAGCTATAAGAACCAATAATACAATTAAACTTCTCTTTTTCATATGCATTCTCCTTTAAATTTGTGACACATCTTAACTCTATAAACATTCTACATCATGAAAGGTTAAAGGGAAAGATTATTTTTTTTTCATGTAAGGTGCTAGG
>JAFGUP010000381.1 GCA_016938475.1 Sphaerochaetaceae bacterium | reverse complement strand
CTGTCATGAGGTTTGCAGTAACGAATATGGATAAGAGAGTATCCCCCGTATTTGATGTCTCCCGATATATCGATCTGTATGACAGTGAAGGTTACGGACATGATGCCGTGTTCGTAGCTACATACTCTCTTCCCGCCACACTCGGCGAGAAGATCTCTTTTTTGGTTGAGTGTGATATCAACACTGTCATATGCGGGGCTCTCACCAGAGAGGGGGAGCTCTCTCTTATCTGTCATAATATAGAAGTATATGCCTTCATTCGGGGCAGCATGAGCGAAGTGATTCAGGCCTGGGAACGTGCATCACTGGGTGATGAGCGATTCTTTCTACCCGGACTATCCCATACGCATCATCATCAGGGCTCTGATTGCATAGAGCTGAGAGAGGGGATGGCTGATGACTCGTAGGATAGAACCGCTGAGAATCGGTTGGTCCACCCTTGCCGGGTCCGGGAACTGTGAGTACCTTCGTAGTGGTACGGATGCTGATGCATGAACGTACGTACATACAGCAGAATTCCTCCGGAGGGTAATGCCTGCGGGGTAGTGAAACATAAGATTATACTAGCGTGTATCTGAACCGGGGTGACCGGGGTCGGGTGCTGCGGGGGACTGATGAAGTCCTCTGGCGGCATGGAACGTGACTCAGGAATTTACGCGGTCACAGAGTGCGCGATAAGGGAGAACCTATGGGAGCCTATAGAGCGTACCGGATGATGAAGGATCCGGATGTCAGGGTGAAAGCGACAGATACCGACGGATCAGTCTATGAACTGTTCCTCAAAGGGTCGAAGGATCGGATAGATGAGGTCAGCTTCATCAGTGATGCGGATGATGCCGTTCTGACGGCAGTTGATACCTTCATCGATTCTCTGAAAGGGAAGACGGTGAGAGAGGGGGCAGCTCTTGTGAAGGAGCAGTGGGGAACCCTGAATGACACAGTCTTCAGCCTGGCAGATGAACTGATAACCCGGTATCGCGTGATGATCGACGGGGCGCATGAGGCCCGTATCACCAACGATGATGTGAACACGGGGGAGAAGAAAGAGGACAGGCGGACCATTCTTGTGCTGAGCGGGAAGGGTGGCGTCGGAAAGAGTACCGTGTCGATCAATATCGCCGTCACTCTGGCGAAGAAGGGATACAAGGTAGGCCTTGTCGATGTCGATATCCACGGTCCCTCGATTCCCGTGATGCTCAACATCCCGAAGGTGGATGTCCTCAAGGGGGAGAGCGGTATCATCCCGCTGGTTCTTCCCGACCTGTATGGCATGAAGGTGATGAGCCTTGGTTTCATGCTCGAGAAAAGTGATGATCCGGTCATCTGGCGGGGACCGTTGAAAAATCAGATGATCGAACAGTTCCTCAATGACGTTGACTGGGGCGATATCGACTATCTGATCGTCGACAACCCTCCGGGCACAGGTGATGAACCGCTCAGCACGGCACAGCAGCTTGCTGGTAAAGGAGAGGCTGTGCTGGTCACCACTCCTCAGGCGGTCTCGACCAGTGACGTGTCCCGATCGATCAACTTCGCGAAGAACCTCAATCTCTCCATCGTGGGACTGATCGAGAATATGAGCGGCTTTGTCTGTCCTCACTGTCATGCTACGACTCATATCTTCCGCTCAGGCGGAGGTGAGAGGCTGGCAAGCACCTATTCGATCCCCCTTCTCGGATCGATCCCCATAGACCCGAACATCGGAGTCGCCGGAGATATCGGAATCCCGTACGTACATCGTTTCGATGCTTCACCGGTGAGTGACATCTATTCAGATATCTGCGATAAGATCACACAAAAGTAAGGAGTCATAGAGATATGAAGATTGCCGTACCCACATCACAGGGAATACTTGATGGCCATTTCGGACACACACGGATGTTCACCTTTTTCACCGTCAATGATGAGACGAAGAAGGTGGAATCAGTAGAGGCGCTTTCGCCTCCACCTCATGAACCCGGAGTACTTCCGAAGTTCATTGCGGAGCAGGGAGCTACAGTCATCCTCTCATCGGGAATGGGTCCTGCAGCTGTACAGATGCTCGAAAGAGCGGGCGTACAGGTCGTACTCGGTTGTCCCGTCGCTCAGGTGGAAGAGGTTGTCGATCAATACCTCAGCGGTGTGCTGGTAGGTGGTGAGAGTACCTGTGACCATGAGAGTCATGACCACCATCACTAGAGAGACACAGTTCCTGTAGGGGACACTCACTGCAGGAGGGATGCCGGGCATGGCATACCCTTCTGCCGTGAAGGTTCACGGTCATGGAGAATCTGAACTGGAGAGATACGTCGATAAGCGATGCTATCTCTCTTTCTATGTTCAGAGGGTCCTTTTTTTCAGTCAGTCCCAGACGCCTCACGACCCGCATGAAATGGGTGTCGGTTATGATAGCACCTTCTCCTGCTATGTGGCCGATGATGACGCTGGCACTCTTGCGTCCCACGCCGGGTATCGTCAGTAGCTCCTTCATCGTGAGAGGGACCTCACCATCGTAGTTCTTAACGAGGGTACAGGCGGCTTCGCGGATGAGCAGCGCCTTACGGCGGAAGAAACCGATGCTGTGGATGATATTTTCAATGTCACTGACCTCTGCCGCACACAGATCCTTCGGTGTGGGGTAGGAACTGAATAAACGAGGTGTTACGGCGTTCACCTGATTGTCAGTTGTCTGGGCCGAGAGAATGACACTGATAAGCAGCTGAAAGGCAGAGGAGTACACCAGGAATTCGATCTCCTTCGGGTAGATCTCATCGAGGATCCGGTATACGTGAAGGGCTCTCTGTTTCGTTTCCATAGACACCTACTGTACTCCTTTTTGTACCTCCGATTCAACAAGGAAACCCTTCTTTTGATATTGACCTTTTCCGCTGAAAGCAAGTATACTCACATCCGTTACGCGTTTCGGGGCGTTGCCTAGTGGCTAAGGCGCTTGCTTTGGGAGCAAGAAATCGGAGGTTCGAGTCCTCTCGCCCCGACGAGAACAATGCGCCAATAGCTCAGCTGGATAGAGCAACAGCCTTCTAAGCTGTGGGTCTCAGGTTCGAATCCTGATTGGCGTAAACTAAATCCATTCTGTATAATGTTCTAGATGGCATTGTAGAGAGTGGATTTTTTATTATATGCCTTTTGCATACCAACTCTTGACGGTACTAACTCGAAAGGTTGGTATATTGTATGATCATTGGTTTTGCATCAAAAGAGACTGAGAAAATCTGGACGGGGCAGCTTTCTAGGAAGCTCCCTCAGGAAATTCAAAAAACGGCACGAAGGAAGCTGAGAATGTTGAATAATGCACAATGCATTGAAGATTTGAAAATTCCGCCCAACAACCGGCTTGAGATGCTGAAAGGAAACAGAAAAGGACAATTCAGTATACGGATTAACGTTCAGGGGAGAATATGTTTTACGTGGGAACAGGGAAATAGTGATCACATTGCGATAGTGGACTACCACTAAGGGGAATTGTATGAATAAACTACAGAATATCCATCCAGGGAAAATCTTGCTCGAAGAGTTTTTGAAACCTCTTGAGATAAGTGCCTGCAAACTGGCAAAAGACCTTCATATTCCGCAAACCCGATTCTGACTGATCCTGAAGGGGAAGAGACGTGTCACTGCTGATACGGCATTGCGTCTCTCAGAATATTTTGGAACTTCACCTCAGTTCTGGCTAGGTCTTCAAAATGATTTCGATATCGAGGAAGAGAAGATTCGACTCGAGAAAGAACTTGCCGTCATACCTCGAATCACTGCCTGAATATAGTGATATCGGGGACATTTTTTCCTCTAAGATCTGAGGGTACATATCAAAGACCTACAGCTTCATCCTACGATAAACAGAAAAGTAGAACCATAACATCTCAAGATTCATAAAACCCTTAATATTCTACATCCTTAATGCGTTCTCGCCGTCTCCCTTGCATGCAAACCTGATTTGGTGTATCATACTTATAGTTCTACTTAGCACCATATCTTATGTGCGGAAGGTATCAGGTTATGGCATTCATCAAAGTGCAGAAACTGGTGGTCAACGATGATGGTAGCATTCGTTCCGGAAGTGCCTCAATCATGACCACTGAATACGACAGTTCCTACAAGGGGAATTCCCGTCACACTACTCGTGAAAAGCTCGGAAAGGTTATTTCTATCAGTTCTGACAGGAAAAAAGGTGTATTCCTATCCCCGACTCGTGGTCTCGTTGCCTATGATTCGACAGCTGATTCCTTCGAGAGTGTGGAACGGGATGATCCAAGAATATCGACGAAAAAACTCTTCGGTGAACCTGAGATTCATACCGTTTTCGGTGATGTATACCTCTTTCTCTCCGTTTGTGAAACATCAGGTCTTCTTGCCGTGCTTAGATCTGCTTTTCCACAAGATAAGGAGTACGAACGTGTTCTCACTCATCTGCTTCACTCGGTTCTGAAGGACGGATCAAGGATATCCTGTGATGACTTTATTGGAAAATCATTCGCTTCTTACCTCTTTGACGACATCCCTTTAGGATCGCTTGGAAGCGATACAATCTACTTCTCCTTCATGGGAGAGGATTCAAGCAGGATATCCTTCTTCAAGGCTTTAGTAACTCAGATGAGGAGGAAAGATCCAGAGTTTGGTACAGGCTGCTATGTGGATTCCACTCCTCTGCCGAATGCCATACGCGACAATCCGTTCAATGCACTATGCAGCCACGGAATCACATCCACTTCAATACAGACGAGGCTTGTACTTGTACTTGATGAAAAGACCGGACTCCCTGTCTGGTATTCAGTGATTCCAGGGAACCTTCTCGACCTGAGTACTCTTCGTTCAACGATGTCCGATGTAGCGGAGAGCCTTGACATCTGCATCAGCACCTTTGTTCTTGATGCAGGGTATGCGAGCAAAGAGGTTATTGAGTCCTTTCATAGCGGGAATGAACAGGGAAAGACTATTACTGTCCGTATGCCCGCAAAGAAGGGCTATCCGTACAAAACACTCTATCATCAGGCAAAGAGCCTGATGAGCAATGCCAAATATGAGTTCATCAGGCAGGGGCATACCTATTTCGGCAAACGTTTCGAGACCGAGGTTTTCGGTTTCAAGATGCTTGCATATGTGTATGTAGATAAGGACAATGCCCTCGAAGGAAGCAGGAACTACCGTCTGAAACATTCAGAGGAATACGAAAAGATGACCGATAAGGAGAAGAACTGGTATTCGGTGCGTTTCGGCTTCTTTATCCTCCTCTCCACGGAACTCAAGGACGCTGATGAAAAGTTTGATGACTATTTCGGCAGGACCCGAATTGAGAACGTGTTCAAGACCAGCAAGGAATACCTGGATCTTCTCCCGCTGTCAAAATGGTCGGATCTTACCGTCAGGGGTAAGCTGCTTTCCGACATCATCGCTACCATTGCACTGCTTCAGCTGAGAAGCAGACTTTCAGGACCTGGAATCTCTACGAATAAGCTGATCGGAAAAACCCAATCATTGATGTGCATGAAGAAACGGGATGGGAACATCCTTGTTGAGGTCCCGAACAAGCAAGCCAAAGAGTTCTACCAGAAACTGAAAGTGAAGGTTCCTGCTTCTCTGGATCTAAAGAAGTTTAAATCCGAGACACTTAAACTGAAGGATAGCAAGCTTTGATATAGATCTAATTTATGGTTCTACTTTTTGGTGTATCGTAGGTTGAGTTTACTCTTCACCTGCAGAATGTGTTTGACTTACCTTTATATGTAATATATTCTGTGGTTAGAAGGTGTAGTACATTACACCTTTTATAATAATTAGCAGGAGGAGTTACTCATGCAAATCATCTACACCATTCCGCAAAGCCATGCCGTTGTGCTGACTCGATTCGGGAAATATGTGAAAACACAAACTCAAGGTCTTCACTCTCGAGTACCTTTTTTTGAAAAAATCTATTCTGTTTCCGATTGGGGCGATACGGCAAACAAGAAAGGGAGGTTCATCGAACTCACCGAACAGAATAACAATACCATGCCAAAGCAATGTCACTCGAAGGACAATGTCGCCGTAACAATAGATGCTTCAATTTACTGGCGGATAATTGATGTAAAAAAGGCATTGTTTGAAGTAGATGTACTGCCGACAGCTGTTATTGATACATGTTTGAATGCGCTTCGTTCCCAGGTAGGAAAAATGACTCTGGACCAGATTCTCAGCTCTCGACAAGAATTATCAGAGAAAGTGGCCACAGACCTTATTGAAACAACCGGGAAGTGGGGAATCCAGATAAGCAGAGTAGAGATTCAAGAGTTAGAGACATCGGATGAGACCGCTGAAGCGATGATGCTTGAGATGGCTGCTGAGCGCAGAAAACGTTCAGAAATACTTCAGGCCGAAGGTATTGCCGCCGCAAAGATCAAAACGGCGGAAGCGGAGGCCTATGCAATCAAGATTAAGGCCGAGGCCGAAGCTGAATATCTTGAAAAATTATCACAGAGTATAGGGAGGGACCAAGTAGGAACGATCCTGATGGTGGAGAAGATTCTTGAAGGTTACAAGGCTATTTCAAGTAATCCTGCACATAAGGTCTTTCTGCCCAGTAACATCAAGACTCTGATCTCGGACCAGATTTTCAGTGCCGGAAATACCTTCCCCATTGAGGAGTAACTATCATGTCGATGACTCAGTATCTACTCTTGTTCGGAATTCTACTCATGCTCATTGATATCTTCTTTGCCAGCGATATCCCGACGTACATCTCATATGTTCTATTCACATGTGCATTCTCTTCTATTCTCGATTTGAATGTTCTTGTTACTATCATTTTCTCTATTGTTTTCTTTTTCCTGTTGATGATCTTTCACATTCTCATCTGGAGGAGGACCGTTTCGGTTTTGGTAAACAGGGTATGTGCAAAAGATGTATATACACCTGGTATCGAAGGATTGGTCGGGTCGAAGGGGATAGTAAAAACGGTAAGCGGAAAAACACTTGCGAGTATCCATGGGGATCTGTACCAGTTCGTTGATGACACAGGTCTGGTAGAAGGTTCCACTTTTACTGTCAAAGCCGTATTAGATGGCAAGATATCGGTCTAGAACCGGCTCTTGTATCCCCAACCAGCGTGTCGATGTTGTTCCGGTTTCAGGTGACTTTCTGTCCGTCCCGTTCGATGCTGTCTTACCGTGATACCCGTTCGAGTTCCTGAGCAGTGACACTCTTTCTGAAATCCTCGATCCCCTGAGCTCCTTCGCTCTCTTTCACTCTGGATAGGAGGAGTCCCCCTGCGATGAACAGGATGATGATACTGAGGATGCCAAGCCGGTTGCTGCCGGTGAGGATGGTCACGACTCCCATCAGGACCGGACCGATGATGGCGGCGAACTTGCCTATCATGTTATAGAAGCCGAAGAACTCGGCTGCGAATTCCTCGGGTATGAGCCGGGTGAAGTAACTTCTGCTGAGAGCCTGGATCCCGCCCTGAAACAAGCCGACCATGGAAGCCAGAGCATAGAAGTGCCATTCTTCGTTCATGAAGAACGCCAGAATGGATATTCCTCCATAAGCTAGGATTGCAATGTAGAGGGCATTTTTCACTCCGACTTTTCTTCCGAGGATATTATAGGCTATCGCGGAAGGGAAGGCTACGAACTGTGTTATTAGAAGTGCCACAATGAGGGAGGAGGCCGGAAAGCCGAGAGCCGACCCGTAGTCGACTGCCATGCGAATGATGGTGTCCACCCCGTCTATGTAGAACCAGTAGGCAAGCAGAAAGGTACCGACAACCTTCAGGTCTCTGATTGCCTTGAAGGTGATGATGAACTGGCTGAGTCCCGACCTGATGACCCTGAGAGCACCTTTCTCGGCGTATTCACTTGGTTCCTTGACGAAGATCATCAGCGGAATGGTGAAGATTACCCACCAGATTCCTACTGATACGAAAGCTGCCTTAATTGCCGCCACTTCATCGGCAAAGCCGAACCTGGCAGGGAACAGATACATGAGGACGTTGACGAGAAATAGGAGTCCTCCTCCGATATATCCCATGCCGTACCCCAGAGAGGAGACGAAATCAACCTTCTCCCTAGATGCGACTGCCGGCAGCAGGGCATCGTAGAACAGGATGGATCCCGAGAAGCCGACTGTGGCCAGAATATAGAGGATCACAGCCATCTGCCATTGACCTGCCTGAACGAACCAGAGTCCGATGGTCATGACAGCCCCGAGGAAGGTGAACAAAATAAGGAATCTCTTCTTGTAACTACCCTTGTCGGCAATCGCACCAAGTAGAGGGGCGATTATGGCAACAAGGACGGCCTCGAGAGAGTTCGCAAGGCCGAGGTGGAACGTGCTTTCCTGAACACTCCCTGCGCTCGACCAGTAAGAACTGAAGAAGATCGGGAAGAACCCGGCCATAACGGTGGTGGAGAAAGCACTGTTCGCCCAGTCGTACAGCGACCAGGAGAGGATGGATGCACGTGAATCCTGAAGAGATGGTGTCATGTGGGAGCCTCCGGTGTGTCTATCATATCGCATGGATTGGAGAAAAAGATAGTAGATATTTCATCATGATTTTCACCTGACTGTGTGGAGGAATCAGCAATGTGCTCATGATGTGGTGTGTCTCTTTCGTATTACGAACTGCTGTCTCACATAATGAGATGTGCCACAATATTTTCGCTATATGAACATTTATGCTGTATAAATCAAAAAAGTAGTGTTTTATATATAAAAAAATCATTGTAAATGTAATAAATTGATTAAAAACCTTGACTTATGACATTTCATCCAAGATGATTCCTGTATAAAAGCTTCAACAGATTGCTTACGGTTACAGAGTTCGAGTGTCACAAGGGAGGTAAGTGAACTCTGCAGTTTCCCTAGGAGTCTGTGAAGATCACTCAAGAGATAGACGAGTAAGGAGGTCTATATGGCGAGTAAAGAGGTTGCCGGCAAAGACAGGGTAACACGATTGTTCGAGAAGATCCCGCACACCTACGTGCTGCTGTTCTTCATCATTATCGTAGCTGCGATAATGACGTACATTATTCCGGCAGGAACGTACGACCGTGTAGAGCAGGACGGCAGGATGGTTATCGTCCCGGAAACATTCACCACGGTCGAGCAGACACCGGTAGGACTGTTTGATGTACTCAAGTCATTCCAGCTCGGTATGATAGGTGCTTCAGGAATCGTGTTCTTCGTATTCATGATAGGAGGTTCCGTCCAGATACTCAGGGAGACGAAGGCAATCGATGCCTTCCTCATGAGAACCGTGACGAAAGCCAAAGGAAAAGCAAGTGAGAAGTATGTGATGATCATCATCACTGTCTTCTTTGCACTGCTCGGAGGTGTCATGGGGCTCTATGAAGAAGCCCTTGCCTTCATGCCCTTTGCAATC
Organism: Sphaerochaetaceae bacterium; assembly: GCA_016938475.1. Classification (GTDB taxonomy): domain Bacteria; phylum Spirochaetota; class Spirochaetia; order Sphaerochaetales; family Sphaerochaetaceae; genus SABI01. Next base: position 3,695 of record JAFGUP010000381.1, on the reverse strand, counting down.
ATGATCGCACTTTCACTCGGGTATGATCCGATAGTGGGCCTTTCCCTTGGTCTTCTCGGTCTTGCGGGAGGTTTTGCCGCAGCACCTATGAATCCCTTTACAGTAGGAATCGCACAAAGTATAGCAGAGCTTCCGCTCTATTCTGGTTTCTGGTACAGACTGATCTTCTTCGTCATCGTGATTGCTACCACTCTGATGTATACCTTTCGCTACGCGAAGAAGATAAAAGCAGATCCATCGGCAAGCCTGATGAGTGATGTGGACTACAAGGACCTTGGTCTCAACACGGATGAGGAGATCGCCCTTACGACCTCTCGAAAACTGATTCTTCTGGCCTTTGTAGCCGCTATTATCACACTGCTGGTGGGAGTCATGCAGTACGGCTGGTACATCAATGAAATGGGAGCTCTCTTCTTCGGACTTGGTATCGTCAGCGGGATCATCTACAGGATGAAACTCAACAAGATGGGTGAACTGTTCGTTGAAGGGGCAAAGTCTCTCCTGTACGGAGCACTGCTCATCGGTATAGCACGAGGGATCATGGTTGTTCTGGAGAATGGACAGATACTCGACAGCGTCGTGTACTATCTAGTCCAGCCCCTTGCTTACCTTCCCAGGGTGCTCTCAGCTGCTCTGATGGTCATCATCCAGACCTTCATCAACTTCTTCATACCTTCCGGAAGCGGTCAGGCGATGGTGACGATGCCTATTATGGTTCCTGTATCCGATATCCTCGAGATCCCGCGGCAGGTAGCGGTCCTTGCATTCCAGTACGGTGATGGTCTTTCCAATATGTTCATCCCCACTCTCGGAGCTACGATGGCAGCCCTTGGTATGGCCCGGGTGAGTTACGGCAAGTGGATATCCTATGCCTGGAAACTTCTGGTTATACATCTGATTATCGGCCTGTTCGCAGTTGCTGTGGCCACTGTAATCAATCTGGGGCCGTTCTAGGTCTGTAATTGACAGCCTGTCAGCACGGATCGATTGTTCCCGTGCTGACAGTGCGTTTTCTTCAGTGGCTAAGCGTTTTATCACCTGTAGTGCTGCCGCCTTCTATCACTGATGTCTATGCGATGTTCCCCTTGTGTGGTATAAAGAAAGGTATCAATACATATTTGATGGGAGATATCTATGAAAAAAACCATTTCGACACCCCATGCACCGGCAGCTATCGGCCCCTACTGTCAGGGCTATCTGGTGGACGACACCCTGTTCGTCTCCGGTCAGATTCCCTACGTCGCAGAGACAATGACGCTTATCAGTGAGGATATACGTCAGCAGGCTCAGCAGTCGCTGGAGAATGTCGCAGCGGTAGTGACAGCTGCCGGTTTTGAGATTGCAGATATCGTGAAGTGTCAGGTGTTCCTTCGTGACATGAATGATTTCGCTGCAGTCAATGAGGTCTATGCTTCGTTCTTCGGCACTCATACTCCCGCCCGTATCGCGGTGGAAGTCTCCCGTCTGCCCAAGGATGTGGGAGTCGAGATAGATGCAATCTGTATGAAAGGGTAGTGCCATGAAACGATTGATACTCTGTTTCCTTCTGGTTGTGCTCGGTCTTTCGGTGTACGCTGTGTCGATGTCCTCTCTCACCCAGCAGGAGATGACAGAATTCAACCGATCGCGTCTGAGTTTCGAGACAAAGGCGGGAAGCTATGGCTACTTCGGTGACCGCGGTTTCTGGGGTGAGATATCCTACAAATACTGGGTCGGCTATCAGGGGTTCTCTCCTGTCAGTGAAGCGGACTTCTTCGCGATAGCCGGCTATGAGCAGGAAGCCGAGGAGGCCAGACGGTATGAGAAAAAGACCTCTGACCTTCTATGGAGTTCTCTTGGCGCCATCGCTCTCGGGGGTGCACTGTTCTTCACCAGTGAGGAAGGGAGTGCCCGGGAGGTCGGTGGTGTCATACTCGCTTCGGGAGGGTCTCTCGCGCTGACCCTCGCACTGTTCAGGATGACGACCAATCGATATCCGAGCAACATAGCCCAGTCGGTCGCCGATGATTTCAATGCCAGACTTCTGGAAGACATCATCCGGTAGCCCTTCATAGACCATGAACTTTGTCCTTCCTTCCCTCATTGCCAAAGTCTTTGCCAGAGAACTCTTGTATACCCTCAATAGAGAGGGTTTTCTTGATTACGAAGGGGTCAGATCAATTCCCCTCGGTCCCCTCTCTGCAGAGGATGGCGGACTGATGCTTGGTGTGCTGATCGCCCTTGATGAGGGGGACGATGTTGTTGTGCTCAAGGCTTTCAGTGGAGAGGTTGCAGGCTCAGCCACTTATCCGGGGTGGGTCCCCCCGACCTATGACGAGACTGCCTATAAAAGAGTCCTTCAGGAGAGTGATTCAACGATAAGACAGCTGTTGGCACAGGGAAGGAGCGAGGAAGCCTCGCAGGAGAGCAGGAAGGTTCAGCAGACGCTCCATAGGCTTCACAGGTTCTATACCCTCCACCACGGTGTGAGACGCCTTGATGAGCTCATAGATGTATCCCTCTCTCCCTCCGGTGCCGGGGACTGCTGTGCACCGAAACTACTCAGCGAAGCCTACCGTCGACGCCTGCGGGTAATGAGTATGGTTGAGTTCTACTACGGGGCTGCGAAACAGCGAACTACCCACACCTTCTATCCACCCTGTCAGGAGCGCTGCTCGGCCCTTGTTCCGGCTATCATGGGGCTGAAAGTGCTGTACGTCGATCAGGATATCATCGTTATCGATAAACCCACTGCGTTTCTTTCGGTGCCAGGCATAGGCCCGGATAAACAGGATTGTGTGGTCTCCAGGGTCCGTAAGCTGATACCCTTTTCGATTGAGAATCCCTCTGTACATCGCCTCGACATGGATACCTCGGGAATCCTTGTTCTCGGTCTGACCAGAGAGGCGCAGCGGAATCTTTCGATCCAGTTCCAGGAGAGAACGGTGTCCAAGAGCTATATCGCGCTGCTGGACGGCGTGCTGCATGCACGCAGGGGAGTGCTCACCCTGCCGTTCCGTCTGGACACCGATAACAGGCCCTACCAGATCTATGACGAGGAGAAGGGGAAGGTGGGAGTGACCCGCTTTGAACGCATCAGGGTAGAACCGTATCGGGATCGTCATGTGACGCGGATCAAGTTCAGCCCGAAAACGGGAAGGACTCACCAGCTGAGGGTGCACTCCTCACATGAGAAGGGACTGAACCTGCCGATCGTCGGCGATCATCTGTATGGAACGCGGGAAGAGGGCGAGCGGCTGATGCTCCACGCAGCAACGCTTACGTTCAAGCACCCCCGCAGCGGAAAGAAGATGCACTTCACATCCCCTGCGCCGTTCTAACCGCTCTTTCCTGTCAGGAACAGACCTGCAATGACCAGTGCTGCTCCCAGAGCCAGTGGCGCAGTGAGAGCTTCCGAGAGAAAGAGGATGCCGATCAGGATAGCAGCCACCGGTTCCAGATTGAGGAACGCGGAGGCGGTTCCCGAACCGAGTATCTTGATTCCCTCAAAATACCAGATGTACGAGAGCCCGGCGGCAAAGATGCCGAGGTAGAGAAGGTTGAAGACAGCCACCGGAGGCAGTGAGGTGACAGCACTCCAACCGCCCTCGGTGAAGGTGAAGGGGAACAGGAGAACGAGTCCGATACTTCCGGCATAGATGAGGATCGTGAACGAGGAGAGTGTCCTGGTCGCCTGCTCGATCACAAGAGAGTAG
>JAFGUP010000380.1 GCA_016938475.1 Sphaerochaetaceae bacterium | reverse complement strand
GACTACGATGAGAGTAAAATTCAGTCGTTGAGCGCTCTGGAGCATATTCGCCTGCGTCCCGGTATGTATATTGGGAGGCTCGGCGACGGCTCTCAGTTCGAAGACGGAATATACATCCTTCTCAAGGAAGTGATCGACAACAGTGTCGATGAGTTTATCATGAACGCAGGCAGCAGAATCCAGATCTTTCTGGAAGGTGACCTGGTGCGTGTGAGGGATTACGGGAGGGGGATACCGCTGGGTAAGGTGATAGACTGCGTATCCCTGATCAACACCGGAGGAAAGTTCAACACTGATGTGTTTCAGTTCTCAGTTGGACTCAATGGTGTCGGTACCAAAGCCGTCAATGCCCTTTCGAGTTATTTCAAAGTCGTTTCTCATCGGGAAGGGCGCTACTTCGAAGCGATTTTCGAACGGGGCAGGATCGTCTCGACCGACAATGGAGTGACTCAGGAGGAGAACGGTACCCTTATCGAGTTCATTCCTGATCATGCGCCGGAGATTTTCAGGGATTATGTCTTTGAGACTGCCTTCATAGAGGAGCGCCTGTGGAACTATGCCTACCTGAACACGGGACTCACCCTCGAATTCAACAAGAAACGATTCTCTTCCCGTAACGGTCTGCTTGATCTGCTGAACAAGCAGGTCGGGACTGAAAATATATATCCGATCATCTACTATCGCAGCAGCAGTATGGAGTTCGCATTCACACACACCAACAACTACGGAGAGAACTACTTCAGCTATGTGAACGGACAGCATACCAGTAACGGAGGGACCCATCTCTCTGCCTTCAAGGAAGGTATACTCAGAGGTGTAAATGAGTTCTTCAAGAAATCCTATGCAGCCAGCGATGTGCGCGATGGCCTTATCGGTGCCATCAGCATAAAACTCCAGGATCCGGTCTTCGAATCGCAGACTAAGAACAAGCTGGGAAACAGCGATGTTCGTACGTGGATCGTGCCGGAGGTGAAGGAGCAGGTTGTCGATTTCCTGCTGAAACATAGCGATGAAGCCCAACTGCTCAGTGATAAGATCGCCAATAACGAGCGTCTGAGAAAGGAACTTGCCAAGGTAAAAGGAGCGGCCAAGGAGGCTGCCCGGAAAGTCTCGATCAATATTCCCAAGCTCAAGGACTGCAAGTATCATCTCAACCAGCATGGTGCGAAGGGTGAGAACACGATGATCTTCATCACAGAAGGAGACTCTGCCGCCGGAAGTATGACGAGCGTGCGGGATGTCTATACCCAAGCGATTTTCGCACTCCGCGGAAAAGTTCTCAATACCTTCGACAAGAAATGGGGGGATCTGTACAAGAACGAAGAACTCTATAATCTGATGATCGCTCTTGGAATCGAGAACGGAATCGACAATCTCCGATACGATAAGGTCGTCATCGCAACCGATGCCGATACCGACGGTTTCCATATCAGGAACCTTCTCATGACCTATTTCCTTACCTACTTCGAGGACCTCGTTCTCTCGGGACACCTGTATGTGCTTGAGACTCCCCTGTTTCGGGTAAGAAACAAGAAAGAGACTGTTTACTGCTACAACGAATATGAGAAGAATGAGGCACTCAAGAAGATCCGCGCTGCTGAGATCACCCGATTCAAAGGTCTCGGAGAGATCAATCCCAGTGAATTCAGAGCATTCATCGGAGATGATATCAGGTTGCTTCCCGTCTCGGTTTCCACCTCAAATGAGATGCATCGGACACTCAAGTTCTACATGGGTGAGAACACTCCTGTGCGACGAGATTTCATTATGGAGAATCTGATCTGATGAGTCACGCAGAATCAATGTTCAAGGAAAACTATCTCGAGTATGCCTCCTACGTCATCAGGGAAAGGGCGATACCGGATATTGCAGATGGGCTGAAGCCTGTCCAGAGGAGAATCCTGCACTCTCTGTTCGAAATGGACGATGGAAAGTTTCACAAGGTTGCTAATGTTGTCGGTCACTGTATGAAGTACCATCCTCACGGGGATGCTTCGATCGGTGATGCGCTGGTGAATCTTGCGAACAGCAACCTGTTCATCGACCGCCAGGGAAACTTCGGAAATGTTCTCACCGGTGACCCTGCAGCTGCTTCACGATATATAGAGTGTCGCCTCCTCGCCTTTGCGAAGAAGATACTGTACAACCCGAAACTCACCACCTTCACTGATTCGTACGATGGAAGAAACAAGGAACCTGTGGCGTTCCCGGCTAAGCTGCCCGTGGTCGTTGTCCAGGGGACCGAAGGAATCGCGGTGGGGATGTCGACGAAGATACTGCCTCACAATATCAAAGAAGTGATCGATGCCATGGAGGCTTCTTTGAAGGGAGAGTCGTTCTCTCTCTATCCCGATTTTGTCTCCGGCGGTATCATCGATGTCTCGGCCTATGATGACGGCCGGGGCAAGATTCTTGCACGGGCGAAGCTGAACACGAAGGATTCGAAGAAGATCGTCATCGAAGAACTGCCGTTCTCGATCACCACTGAACGGATGATCAAGTCCGTTGAAGATGCAGCGAGGAAGGGAAAGATCAAGATATCCAGTATCAACGACTATACCACCGACTCGGTGAACATCGAGATCACTCTGGCCCGAAATACCTACACTGAGGATGTAGTCGATGCCCTGTACGCTTTCACTGCCTGTGAACAGTCGATCAGCATCAATCCTCTTGTCATTGTCGAGAATATGCCCAGGGTGATGTCGATCACGGAAATCGTGCAGTATGGAGCTACAAGTCTCGTTGACATCCTGAAGAGGGAACTGGAGCAGGAGAGAGGAGAACTCACCGAAGCACTGTTCAACCGTACGATTGAACGGATCTTCATCGAAGAGAGGATCTATAAGCGTATAGAAGAGGAGAAGACAAGTCAGGGGGTGAGTGAGGCTGTGAAGAGCGGGTTCGAACCCTTCCTTAACCGCTTGAACCGTCTTGTGAGCGACGATGATGTGGATCGTCTTCTGAAGATTCCCATCCGGCGGATAAGTCTGTTCGATATCAAGAAGAATCAGGATGAGATACGGGCGATCAATGGGAGACTCAAAGAGATTCGATACCACCTGAATCATCTCACACAGTATGCCCTCGATTTCTTGAAAGAGCTGAAAAGTGATCCAGTTGTGACCTCTTCTCCCCGCCGAAGCACGATCGGTTCGTTCGAGAAGGTCGATGTGCGGGAAGCTGCCCAGCGAAACCTTTCGGTGAAGTATGATGCCTCAACCGGGTATCTCGGGTATGAAGTGAAAAAAGGTGTGGAACAGCTGATGGTCAGCCCCTTCGACCGTCTTCTTGTCATCCAGAAGGATGGTGCCTACTATGTCTGTGACGCTCCTGCAAAACTGTTTGTAGGCAAACAGATGCGTTACTGCGGACTTGCCGACAAGGATGTGCTTGAAAAGACTGTGTTCACGGTGATCTATCAGGAGACGAGCCTCAAGTACCTGTTCATCAAGCGTTGCCGCATTACACAGTACATCATCAATAAGACCTATTCGCTCATCCCTGAGGGGAAGTTCAAGCTGTATACCCTCTCGACCTTTGATGATGCCCGTATAACGATCCAGTATAAGAAGGGGAAGGGGTACAAGACCCTCGAGGACAGGACCTACTTCTCCCGGTTCCTGGTGAAGGGAGTGAAGGCAAACGGTGTCCGTCTCACGACGAAAGAGGCCCAGACTCTGAGGATCAAGCATGAGAAAGACCCGCAATCCCTTGAAGAGGGAAACGACCTGTTTGCCGGTATCGATCCGTATGATGAGATCGAAGATGGAGGAGGAGATGATGAATGATGTGAAACACAGGATACTGTACGAAGATAATCATCTCATTATCATCAACAAACTTCCCGGAGAACTGGTCCAGAAGGATAAAAGCGGGGATTCGACCCTTGCTGATGCGGTAAAGGATTACCTTAGGGTGACCTATAACAAACCGGGCAATGTCTTTCTCGGGATTCCTCATCGTCTGGATCGGCCCACCAGCGGTATCGTGGTCTTTGCACGGACAGAGAAAGCACTCAGCAGAATGAGTGCCTTGTTCAAACAGGGCGATGGGGTTAAGAAGTGGTACTGGGCTGTCGTAGACCGACTGCCGGAATTCACAAATCCGCTCATCATCCACCATGTGGTTCGTGATGCGAAAAAAAACAAATCATTCGCCTACGCGAGTGCCCGTAAGAACAGTAAGGAAGCACGACTTCGTCTCTCGATCGCAGGAGCTTCAAAGAGCTACTATCTGCTGGAGATCGAACTTCTCACGGGACGCCACCATCAGATACGCTCTCAGCTCAGTGCGATGGGGTCACATATTAAAGGTGATATCAAGTATGGTTCTGCCCGGACGAATAAGGACGGCTCGATACATCTGCATGCACATCGGATTGAATTCATCCATCCGGTGAAGAATGAACCTGTAGTGATCACAGCACTCCCGCCAAAGGATCCCGTGTGGGATTATTTTGTCTCACAGAGATAGTTCTGGTTAGAAAGATCTTCTGTGCACCTTTCGAGTAGACACTGTACATGGTATCAGCTTGAACGGTTCTCGTTTCTTCCCCTGAAAAATCTATTGATATCACACGTACTTGCAGAACCCCACTGTGCCGGTGTTCTGCTTTTTTATGTGCTCTCACCGGTAGGTGGATGGGTCTGGAACTTGTACATTCTCTAGTAGTCGCTAATTTATTGGAGAAATTAATAAAGTGAATAAAAAGACAAAGAAAAATTGATTAAATCAAATAATAGTTTGACAAAATTCATATTTGAGTGTATGTTGTGAGTGTGGAGGATGGAATGAAGCAGAGCTGGAAGAAGTTAAGTGATCTTATCGGGGGGAAGAAATTCCTCATTCGAAAGGTCTATATTCCTGAGGAAGATATTGAGATTTCCGGGTCGTTCGAGACTCCGCCGCTTGCGCAGTTGAGCGTGGAAGATCAACTCTTCGTCGCTGCCTTCGTTAAGACGCACGGATCCATCAAGCAGATGGAGTCAATTTTTTCGATCAGTTATCCGACGGTGAAGAACCGGCTCAATGCAATTGGAGATCACCTGGAGATTGTCGGTATCAAGGTTGATGTTAGAGATTCGGTTTCCTCGGTGCTTGACCGACTGGAAAGGGGCGAAATCAGTGCAAGTGACGCCCTGAAGGAGATTACATGAGTCTTCCCATGATTTTCTGGATACGTTTCAGAGATGATCAACACTCTTTCAAACTCTGGATACCTCTGATACTGCTGTATATTCTGCTTCTTCCCCTTGCTCTGGTGGTGCTCTTCGCACTTCCCTTCCTCTACCTTGCGAGAAACAGTTCGCCAGAGGTCATGCTGGTATTGCGTTTTATTCTATCGCTGCCGGCTCTGTTCGGCGCGATGACGGGAACTGAGATCGATATTCAAAGTGAAAAGACTGAGATATCGATGTATATACGATAGGATTAAAGGAGGTCACATATGGCCGAAGACAGGTTGCGGATTTTACATATGCTTTCAGAGGGAAAGATAACCGCTGAGGAAGCGGAGAAGCTTCTTAAGGCGATGGAGGTGAGTCCTCAGGAGATGGAGGTGCGTCAGAGAGGATCTTCCTCTGCACGGATCTCAGATATCCTGACTGATAAATTCCTCTATGTTCAGGTTGAACCGAAGGAAGGAAAGGGGAGTGACCGGGTTTCAGTGAAGGTCCCTCTTGCCCTGCTGCAGACGGGGCTGAATATATTCGGTCTTATTCCGAAGGATGCGCAGGATAAGATCAATTCCTCGATGAAGCAGAACGGGATGTCGTTTGATTTGAGTACGGTAAACCCGGAGAATATAAAAGAACTGATGGTTATCCTTGAGGAGATGAAAATAGATGTCGATACCGAGGATGCGACGGTTCAGGTGTTTTGCAGATAGGGAGCGGATGAACGGGAAGGAACTCACGCGCCTGGGCAGATCACTCCCAGACGGTTCCTTCCGTCTGCCTTCACGATAAACGGTTGTTCGCTTCGAATGTGAATGAAGTGATCTTTCCTGTTGACTGTCTCGAATTCCTGCAGTTTTTCGAAATTCAGTACTCCGTCCTTGTACGAAGGGCTGACTGAAAAGTATATCGTTCCAAGACTTGTGATATTCTGGAAAAAGTGGGTGCCCTGAGAGGGTTCCACGAAAAAACCGGGCAGGGAGGTTTCCACTATCACACCTGCTGCCGATATCTGGGACCAGACGACCGGGATACCGAGCCACGGGTCACTTGAACCGAGACGGCCTGCCACGATGAGTATGTATTCTTTCTCTTCTTTCATGAAGGCTGTGTTGATCGTGTCGATCTCCCGTGCCATATCGTGGGTCTTAGCCGGATCGAAGGATTCTGGGTTTATATAGATAATATCGCGGATATCCTCGTTGTGGCCGTTGCCCATTACATGGTGGGAGAGGATGATGGCCTCATCCTCTTCCTTTTTCGTGATCTCCAGAGCTTCAGCCTCCAGTCCGGTCACAATCGGCCTGATCTGAAGGAGAGAGAATTCAGGAATCTTGTCCTCACTTCTGTTGAGATTACAGGCGAACTCGATCTCGATGGGTGTTCCCATCACCTTCTCACCGAACACCAGAAGGTCTCTCACAATCGCTGCGATCGGGAAGGAGTTGTACTTCAGAATGCTGTTGAAGGTGATCACTTTCTGTCCTGGAGCACTCTGCTGTTCCGTGAGGTTTCCCGTTGCCGCATCGTAGGTGCTGGCCACATGTCTGAGGGAAAGAGGGTGATTCTCTGCCTCCTCGAGTTTGAGTTCGACGAGGTTCTCTGGATTCCCCTGCGGTTGGAATGGAGCGTTTCCGTCGAGAGCGTAGAATGTCGTTTGAGATGAGGCCTCCCCTCCACCGAGAAACTGCATGTTCCGCTTGGGATAGGCAGGTGAGAATCTGAGTGCCGTCCCGTTGTCGACGATCATCTTCCCGAACCCGAAGGAGAGCATTCCCACTCCGTCTTCCGCCTTCTCCTTTCCGACAGGATAGAAGTTGAGGCTTCGTGCCACCCCTGAGAATGATGGATACCAGTAATCACCGTATCTGCTTCCGATCACCTGCTGTATGATAACGGCCATGCGTTCCTCTTCAACCATGTGGCTTGTTGCTCGGAGGTACTCCTTGCTGCGAGTGTAATAGGTCGATGCATAGACGCAGATGATCGCACTCGAAAGGTCCTTCAGTCGCTGTTCGTCACTCCCTGTATTGGGGACCATCACCGTCTCATAGACACCTGCAAACGGCTGGTAGTGGGAATCTTCGAGCATGCTTGAAGAGCGCACGGCCAGAGGGACTGTAAGAAAGCGGAGAATTGCTTTCAGATCCTGTGTGAGTTCATCAGGCAGCTGTTTTGTAAGAAAGATGCGTCTAAGGGTCTCATCGGGCAGGTTCGCTGAAATAACGTCCTGGAGATTGTTGTTCTCTATGAACTGGGTGAACAGGTCGGTTGCAATGACGATGGTACGGGGAATCGAAAGGTACATCATATCGTAGGTTTCGATTATCTTTGAATTCCTCAATTGATAGTCTATGAATGCCAGACCTCGTCCCTTGCCTCCCAGCGACCCTGAGCCGATACGGCTGAAGAACGAACTCTCATCGAAGCTGTTCCTGTTGAACAGAGCGATCTGTCCCTTCCCCCGGTTGACCCGGTATTCCCGTATGATCTGCACGAGCCTGCTTCTGAGTTCCTCGGGGTGTTTAAAATCCTTGACAGAATAGGGTCTGAAGACATTGGCCAGCGCATACAGACTCCTTGCCTTGAGCCAGAGCGAGAAATCGTTGCGGTTCGAATGGAGAATGAAGGTCTCAATCGGAATCCTGGCGAGGGTCTGCTGCAGCTCTCTGAGGTTGTTCGCTCTCGCGATCTCTTTGTTCGTATGAACATCCCGGTAGATGAAGGGGCCGAACCCGTAGTTCTCGAAGACATAATGTTTCAGGTCTCCCAGAAGAGTCGGGCTCAGTTTCCAGATGAACCGCGCCTTTTCGATATTCATCTGGTACCTGTTGTCTTCCCGTGTCGACTGGAGGAGGATCGGGAGATCTTCATTCTCACTTCTCAGGTGACGGGCGAAACGGAATCCCGCTTCATTGTCATTCTCTCCTTCTCTGTCGAAGGCGATGTCAGTGATAACTCCAAGGAGGTGATCTTTGAAGGCATTGTAGAGATCCATCGCCTCTTCATAGTTCTGGGCAAGGAGGATCTTCGGACGACCTCGCATCCGCAGAGCAGTTGCCCATGTGTTGAGTCCTTCACTCATAGCGTTTCGTGTCTGCTGGATGATTGCCGTGTAGAGGAGGGGGAGGTAGGACGAGTAGAATCGGACTGAGTTCTCGACAAGTATGATGACCGGCACTTCGGCTGTGGAGTGTGCATCATGGTAGGCGTTCATCTTATCTTCAAGGCTCTTGATGATGGCAAGGAAGATGTTCGCATTGCCCTGCCAGTAGTACAGTGCGTCGACCCCCTCGATCGTCTTTTTCTTCAGTGATACACTCACTCTGTGTGCGGGTGACGGGGAAAGAGCGACGATGGGAAGGTTGGGGTACTGAGTTTTTACATCCTTGGCCAGTTCCGACACACTTGTGTCTCTCAGATCGAGCATGGTGACCAGAAGGTCGAAGGAGTTCGAGCCCAGAAGGTTGAACACCTCCTCTCTCTTATGGGCGAACGTTATCTTCGGTGGTGTGGAAAGCCCCAGCTGCGTATATTCCCTGAAGAGTTCTTCTTCCACTCTACCGTCTTCTTCGATCAGAAACTGGTCATAATCACTGCAGATGAGAATCACTTTATAGATATGCAGCTGCATCAGATCGCCGAAGGCTTCCCTCGAATTCAGTACTTTTCTCATGGTGATCTCTATGGTAACACACCTTCCTGTTCCTTCAATACCCGTTTATTCTCATTCTTCCTCACTTCCGGAATCTGCACAGTGGGCCAGTCTTCCGAAAACCTCAAAAATGAAATGTCTAAAATTATATATATATCAAAATAGATAGAATAT
>JAFGUP010000379.1 GCA_016938475.1 Sphaerochaetaceae bacterium | reverse complement strand
GGAGCCGACATCGTGAAGCTGTTTCCTGCCGCCAGTCTAGGCATTCCTTACTATAAGGCGATCAGAGGTCCTATAAGCCATGTGCCGTTGATGGCTGTTGGTGGGGTGGACGAGACGAATGTGAAGCAGTTTCTCGATGCGGGTTTCATTTCCTGCGGCATCGGTTCCAGTCTCGTGCGACGCGATCTGATCGAAGCAGGCAGGTTCGATGAATTGACGAAAGCTGCAGAAATGTTTGTTGAAGCGCTCGGGAACCAGGGGAGGTGAGATATGGCGACTGTAGTATGTTTTGGAGAGATTATGTTGCGTCTTAACCCTGAAGGGTACCTGAGGCTCAACCAGGCACAGCGCCTTATGGTGTCCTATGCAGGTGGAGAGGCGAATGTGGCTGTATCTCTGGCCAACTACGGTGATACAGCGAGGTTCATCAGTGTGGTACCCGACAACAAGCTGGGAGAGAGCGCCCGTAATTCATTGAGGCAGTTTGGCGTTGACACCACCCATCTCTACATGGGTGGAGAACGATTGGGAATTTACTTCGTCGAGAAGGGAGCGAGTCAGCGACCCTCGACGGTTATCTATGACAGAAAACATTCCTCGATCGCCACGGCAGATCCGAAGCGATTCGACTGGGAAGCGATCTTCGAGGATGCCTCCTGGTTCCATTGGACTGGCATCACCCCGGCCCTGTCTGAACATATGGTTGAGGCCACCCGCAATGCCTGTGAAGTGGCAAAAAGAAAAGGCCTGACTATCAGTTGCGATCTGAACTACCGAAGAAAGCTGTGGAGTACCGAAGAGGCACGGAAGACTATGGAGACCCTTGTCCCCTATGTGGATGTTCTAATCAGCAATGAAGAGGATGCCTACGATATCTTCGGCATAGAGGCCAAAGGGTCAGATGCGGCCAGGGGGCAGGTGGCGGGCAGTTCCTACGAATCGGTTGCAAGGCAGCTGCATGAACGTTTCGGCTGTTCGGTTGTAGCAATCACTCTCCGTGGTTCAAAAAGTGCGAACGACAACGACTGGGCAGGTCTGCTCTATAAGGAGGGGAAAGTCTATCTCTCGAAGGAATATTTGATCCATCTGGTTGACCGTGTCGGTGGAGGAGACAGTTTCGGTGGGGCGTTGATCCATGCTCTCATAAACAGGTTTACCCCTCAGGAATCGATAGATTTCGCCGTAGCGGCCTCCTGCCTCAAACAGACCATCGAATACGACTTTAACCAGGTCAGCGAAGCCGAAGTGAGACGTCTCATGGGAGGTAATGCCTCAGGTCGCGTACAGCGGTGAGCATCGGGGATTGGCCGGGGAAAGTTCATCTGCATGGAAGCTGTGGTCTTTGACCGGCAACCGGTGCTGGCCTCGGGGGTAAATGAACCCGATCCTTACAGAGGATGTCTACTATCAGGCAAAATTAAAAACAATGAAGCTCAATCCATACAGGGCTCCCTTTAACACGTATAGTGAGTGTTTTTAAAGAGTATGAGGATTGAGGAGGCCTGTTGCGATAAGCCGGATTACTTCGATGAGAACACGCAAGACCCTCCTGTCATAGAGCACAAGCTCATCAGGTCACAGCGCAAAGAAACACTTCTGCTGCCTTAGAGAGACCGTGTGAGCGGTATGATGAGTTTGCATGCACGGGGGTGCGGACAGTACTGTATTAACAGATCCATGCTGATACCCAATTTTTCGTATCATTATCCTATTGGAGGATCTGATACATGACGAATTCTATTGTGATGTCCTTACATCAGAATGAGAAGATTCAGGAATACATCGTTCTCATTGAGGGCGGGGCCCATGGACTCCATAACTGATGTAGTGAGGGGGGGTGTATTTGAAAATTGTATATGATACTTACAATTTTCAAATACTAGTGGTATACTCTCACTATGCTGATAGATCGGAAACAAAGCGATATATTACTGAGAAGAAGCAACCAATACCCTGTTATTGCTATAGTCGGCCCAAGACAGTCTGGTAAAACAACACTTGCTACATCGGTCTTTCCAGATAAACCATATATTTCACTAGAGGATTTTGACAACAGAGAATTTGCCACAGACGATCCTCGTGGTTTCCTGTCCGGACTCAGGGAAGGCGCAATACTGGATGAGATACAACGGGTCCCCCAAT
>JAFGUP010000007.1 GCA_016938475.1 Sphaerochaetaceae bacterium | reverse complement strand
TGGAAAGAAGTGAGAGACATGCCTTGTTGAGTATACTCTGATTCAATGCAGCATTCCTGTCACTCAGTGCAAGATTGTCTTCATGGAATACTGTATCAAGATTCCAATGAAGCCCATTCTCAATATTCCAGTGAGCTCGAACACAATGCGCTGCATCGTTCACATCCTTGAGGCTGGTAAGATAATAACGAGTCTCCCGCTTCTCTTTTCCCGTGACGTTATGAATCATCAGTTTGTCCATACACACCAGTGCATAGGCCTTGTTCCACTGAGAAAACAATCCCTTCTTCTGGCTGGCGGTCAGAGGAAACAGATAGAAGGATCGTTGTTCCAGTTGGTTGTGACTGATTTCACGGGTTTCGTGGTAACAGCCCTCTACCTGTTTGAGTTCCTCCATATTCGCCTGTGTAAACAGGATCTTTGCAAAATCAGAGGCTTTTCCCTGATTTCCCTTTAACCCTCCCAGGTAATCACCTTTTGCTTCAGTGATGATCTCTATGGTCTTGATCTGCATATGCATGGCATCAAAGGTGACCACCGAATCCTTGAGGTTCATAGCAGAGAGTAATCTCTGGGCATGAGGAATTTCGTTCGTCTTCGATTCTATCGCTTCGGAATACAGACAGGTCATGGAGTCCTGGTTGTAGATGTTGAGAATCTGAAGGTCCTTGATCTCTTCTGGAGTGTCGCCCTTGCGTCCGGTTCTTCTCAGTTGTTTCCCATCGACCGAGATGATCGTCTTCTGAGGGGAAGGAAGATTCAGAGCCTTCCTGATCGACTTGTCTGATGTAAGCAGCACCTCGGTGAGAAGAGCATTGAGCAGATCATGTTTGATAACAGCGAGAATCCGTCTGAAGGTGTCGTGAGAGGGTATGCTCTCCTTCCTGAACAGCCGTTTGTAGAGCTTTGCATTGGCCATCCAGAAATCCTGGGTCGAAAGACAGCTCTCGGCACCTGCAAGTGTTGCGAGAAACAGCATCAGAATAACCTCATTCAATGGGTAGACCACTCGTCCCTGTACCCTCTCATCAGGAATCGTGTCGAAGATACTGAGAATCTTGCGGAGTATGACACCCGTTTCTCTGTGCCGGCCTCCTTGATGGAGATGGTTTTGTTCCCCTGGAATTCTCTGATCTGCATACGCAACGTTTCGAAATTCATCTTCGTTTTCCTCCAAGGTCGAATAGTACAGCATGTTTCGCTGCAAGAGAGATAAGTCGTTCATCTGTGTATGAGAGGTGCCAGTTCTCGTTTACGAATACGGCATACAGGTCTGTGCTCAACTCAAGCAGCTCATCGGTATCTTGTTTGAAACGCTCCCTGAGTTTTGAAAGCATCTGAGTTTTCATGGTTGTCAGCTGTGATTGCTCTTTGGCGTTCAGGTGCCGTTCAAGATCAAGCGAAGGGAACATGAGTGAGAGATAACTTGTTTCATACCCGTTCCTATGCTCTCTGTCTTCCATGGAAAGCACTGCTCTGACAAACAGCAGTTCTCCATCAAAGCCGAGGCGGTGAGGGTTCTTTCTCAGCGAGGCACAGGAGGATTCAATGATACGGGCAAGCCCGTATCGTAGCACCTTGATCCCAGGTTTGACCGAGGGTGAGGATGGGACCAGCCCGTTCTCCTGAGTAACGATACCCAGGTACTCATCACAGCGGAATACGGGGTAACTCTTGCCTTTAACCCTCTCGGAGTGGCCTTTGTACAAGGCATAGCCGTTCTTTGTCTTTCTGGCATAGACCCCCTTCGTTTTATATTTGAGAACCCATTCTGGCAACTGTGGCATGACCCCTCCATGTATTAAGTATAGTTTAATACAGAAGAAGAAAAAACCAAGAGAAAAACCACGGTTTGCTCCATCTTTTTTGGAATCACCAGAAATTTTCCACGTGCTTATTTGATTGTTTGAAAATACCTTACTATTCAGTTGACCTTGTTTGGTGCGTAACTCCTAGAACCAGAGCAACGGCAGCGGAGTGTGCAGTGTCTGTCTTAGAGAGCTTGGACCTCGATTCAGGCGAAAGAGAATCAGGAGGTAATGGCGTCATTCCAGGCTGCAATCATGACAGGTATCAGACAACCCTGACCCGGGTACGCAGAGGGCCCCTGAGCAACAGCTGCTATATCCGGAAGATTCTCATGGCAAAATGGATATGAGTCAGCATCGTATCCACCAGGCTGTAAGAGCCCTCGTGAATACACCAGTCGAATATCACTCCTCTGCTTAGAATAAACAGGTAATCAGTAATGGCATCGGGCGTCTCATCCCGGGTGATCTCCTTGTTCTTCTGTCCGGTTGTTACGATGTCGAACAGCAGAGTGATCATGAACCGCTTTTTCTCGATGAAGAACTTGTTCTTCGTACTGTATAGGAGACTCACATATTCCAGCCCGTTTCTCTCATTGAATGCGGCATAGTGCCTGAAGAATTCGATGATCTGCTCGTGTGCACCTCTGTCTAGCTCCCTGAGCTGAGGCAGAACAACGGTCTCGAAGTATTCATCAGCCTTACTATACAGTTTGAAGAAGACATCTTCCTTCGAGTTGAAATAATGATAGAACGTCCCCACTGAAACACCGGCCTGTTCTATGATGTCCTGTATAGTCATATTGTTGAAGCCGTTTGCATTCATAAGCCGTATCGTGGTCTCAAATATATGCTGTCGTGTAGCTTCTGCCTGAAGTGCCCGCTTCGTCATTCTCTTCGGTTTCGTCACTTTTCACACTCTCCATAGTACTCTCTTCACCAGTATACCCCTTTTCAGTGAATATACTCAATGGAATAGTATCCGCCAACATGCTTCATATGCAGAAACGAATACGGTTAAGCAGCGCGGGAATACACCGGAACATGATTCTGCATCTTACCCGGAACATCCATCAGCAACAGAGTCCGACACCACGTCCTTAACGGTTCATCCCGGAAACTATCGACCTGTAAACTACTTACATACATCCAATTCCGTGATTTCTAAAACTGACCGTTCTCTGCAGGTCATTGGTATGTGAGTGGGAAGCTGTCAGTACTGTGCAGGATACATCTACCCGGGAAAAAGAGAAATAGCCGTGTTCAAGGCACTGCTCTCATCCATACCAACCGATCACATATTTCATAGAATATTTTCACCGAATCTATTCGATTAAACTTGACAGATAAATATTCCGGCCATACTATTGAGTCGAGAAGGATGCATCACCTGCATGCGACTCAGCTATTCCAACTGCATGCATCGGCTGAGAAAACAGTCTACTGCATTCAGAACACACCACTGGAGAAAGACCATGATCGATATACATGACCGGCTTATCAGTATCGTCGGAGAAGACAATGTATCTCACAATCCCGGCTATCAGAGCAGCACCATCGAAGGCCTGCCCCGCAGCGAACCTGTTGACGCACGTTTCCTTGTAAAACCCGCGAACTCCGAACAGGTACAGCAACTGGTGGAACTGGCAAACTCTGAACAGCTGCCATTGGTTCCGGTCAGTTCCGGAGCTCCCCATAGAACCGGAGGATCATATCCGGAGGTGGCTGATTCCGTTATTGTGGATCTGAGCGGTATGAACCGGATACTCAGGATCAACAGCAGGCATAAACTGGCGATCATCGAACCCGGAGTGACCTGGGCACAGCTGTCCCATGCTCTGAGGCCACACGGTCTCACCGTCCCCCACCCTCTCCAGCCAAAGCAGGAGAAGTCTGTGATTGCCTCCCTTCTTGAGAGGGAGCCGCTGCTCTGTCCGAAATACCAGTGGAATGTGAATGAGCCTCTACGCTCTATGGAGATAGTCTTCGGCTCAGGGAATGTCATCCGCAGCGGCATGGGAGGACACCGGGGAGAGAGTGATGAAGACTGGGAAAACGGAACCGTTCCCGTCACGAATGCGGGACCTCACCAGTTCGACTTCATGAAGATGGTGACAGGGGCTCAGGGCAGTTTCGGTATCGTCACATGGGCCTCCATCAAACTCGAAGTGCTCGCTCAGGAAGAACAGGCCCTGTTCCTTGAAGGCGAATCGGTTGATTTTCTCACGGACTTCCTCTATAAGACACTGAAATTCCGTTTCGGAAATGAAGTCTGCCTCTTCAACAGACCGGCGATGGCCTCTCTTCTGGCAGAAACAAAGATTGAGTTCGATTCGTATGCCGATACACTCGCCCCGTGGAGTACGCTGGTCAATGTCACCTGGGGAGCGCTGAGAGCCAAGGAGAAAATCAAGGCACAGGTAACCGATATTCAGGATATTGCAAACGATAACAGACTGTCGACCAGAGAGTCACTTGCAGGTATTCCCGGCAGAACAGTTGTCGAAAAGATTCTGGGAGAAGCTACCGAACGAGACTGGAAAGGCACCGTCTCCCCCGCCTATGGTGAGATCTTTTTCCTCACCACCCTTGACCGCCTCTCTTCACAGCTGGACATCGCCGCCCGCACTGCTATGAACCACGGATATGATTTCTCTCAGTGCCCGGTCTATGTCCAGCCCCTGCATCAGGGAGTGAACATTCATTGCCACATCGTACTGCCCGTTCACGAAAACAGTGACGCGACACACGGGTTCAGCTCGATGTATAGAAAGATGAGCCGGGAGCTGAAGAACCACGGAGCATTTTTCTCCCGACCATACGGATATTGGGCCCAGCTCGTCTATGAGGAAGACTCACAGCATACGAACATGACCAGAACCATGAAAGATATTTTAGACCCGAAACACATTCTGAATCCGGGAAAGCTCTGCTTTCAGGTAACAGAGAAAGGAGAATGAGATGGCTTTGAAAGATTATGCTAAAGAGATTGAACGCTGCAGTGCATGCTCATATTGCAAATGGATTCCATTTGACCACGTGAAGAGCTGGAGATTCGCCAAGAACTGTCCGAGCATAGACTATTTCAATTTCAATAATTACTCGGCTCGTGGCCGCTACCTCACCAGCCGTTCTATTCTGCGTGAGGAGATCGAGATAACTCAGGAAGTGGTGGACATTGCCCATACCTGCCTGACGTGCGGAGCCTGTGATGTCGCGTGTAAGATCAGCCGCTACAATCTGGAACCGCTCGAGATGGTGCGCGAGCTGAAAGCCGAACTGGTGAAGCAGAACAGATTCCCGGAGGCCCACGGACAGATTCTCCAGAATCTTACACACGAGGCCAACGTGTTCGGAAAGGACCGGCATCGTCGGGGTGACTGGGCAGAAGGTCTGAATATCAAGGACCTTACCCGGGAGACAAGCGGAATAGTATTCCATGCCGGCTGCAGCTACAGCTTTGATGAAAGCCTCACTCCCACCGTACGGACGGCGGTGGAGATCATGAACGCATCCGGTGTCGACTACGGTATCATGGGAGCAGCGGAAATGTGCTGCGGAGCCCGCAGCCATGCTATGGGTCAGGATGAAGCCTTCACGAAACTCGCCAAAGCGAACATCAAACTCTGGAAGCGTGCCGGAGTGAAGACCATCGTGACTGCCTGTGCTGACGGCTACCATGCCTTCAAGCACCTGTATCCTTCCCTGGGAGGTGATTTTGAGGTCATCCACATCGTCGAATTCATCGACCGTTTAATCAGAGAACAAAGACTGACCTTCACCAAAGAGATCCCCCTCCAGGTCACGTATCATGACCCCTGTCATCTTGGCAGGATGGGAGAGCCGTATGAACCGTGGGAAGGCGAAGAAAAGAAGTTCAAGAACCAGATTGTCGTGCATGAACCACGGAAACCCCGCAAGAACGGAATCCACGGCATCTACGATGAACCGAGACATATCCTGGAAAGCATTCCCGGCATCAACCTGGTGGAGATGGAACGGATCCGTGAGTTCTCCTACTGTTGTGGAGCCGGCGGAGGAGCGCCGGAAGCGTATCCTGAATACTCCAGCTGGGTTGCCAGAGAAAGGATGGAAGAAGCAAAGGCAACAGGATCTCAGGCGCTTGTCACCGCATGTCCCTGGTGCAGAACCAGCTTCACCTCTGCATCCCGCGATGAGGATTCGATGCAGATAGTTGACATACTCGACCTGGTGCGAAAGGCACTGTAACAAGGAAGTGAATGATGAGTTTAGAAGAAAAGCACTATAAAGAACTGGAAGCAATCGTTGGAACCAGGAACATTTCCCGGGACCCTGCGATTCTGGACGGGTACCGATACAATCTTTCCCATACAGCGATCCACCTCGGTCCCCACTTCGATG